>JBDTIS010000090.1:0-26846 GCA_039936235.1 Burkholderiaceae bacterium
GCCTCGACGGCCCGCTGGGCTCCATCTATCACCTCAACGCGATCCAGAGCTGGCAGGTCGCTAACGACGGAAAGGTCAGCAATGTCCACCACTACTGAACGCATCGCATGTCTGCTGGCCTGCGCGCTGGCCATGCCGGTCGCCGTGGCCGCGGATGGGCCTCCCTACGGCTTCGGCAAGACCGCCACGTCCGACGAGCTGGACCGATTCACGTCGCCGCTTCCCGACGGGCGCGGCTTTCCCGCGGGCCGCGGCTCGGTCGCCGACGGCGAGAAGGTCTACCAGGCGCAATGCGTCGCTTGCCACGGACAGGCGCTGCAGGGTGGACTCGGCGACAAGCTGATCGGCGGCCGCGGTACGCTGGTCAACGCCGACCCGACGAAGGCACCGGTCAAGACCGTCGAGAGCTACTGGCCCTACGCTTCGACGCTATTCGACTACATCAAGCGCGCGATGCCGCTGGCAGCGCCCGGCAGCCTGAGCAACGACGACGTGTATGCGGTGTCGGCGTACATCCTGTCGCAGGCGAAGATCGTAGGCGATGACGCGGTGATGGACGGACAGGCGCTTGCGGCGGTGCGGATGCCGAACCGTGACGGCTTCATCCCGGACCGCCGGCCCGAACGGTTTCCGTCGGTCGCGAAGTCACCGCATTCGGACAGGGCGATCGCGGTACCGGCGAAGTGAAGGTGCGCCGGCGCGATCATCGATCGCGCTGCCGACGATCCGGTCTGGATTCGGCAATGCCGAAACGCGCCGCATGGGACAGCGGGTCGGCGTCGAGCTCGACAACGCGGCGAACGAGGTCTACGTCGCTGACGGTCGCAGCGACCCGATCGTGACCTTGTCCGGCTGAACGGAGACCGCCTCGGCACGCTGGGGTCGGCCGGGTCGCTACGCCGGCGAGTTCGACTGGGTGCATGACCTGGCGATCGACTCGCGGAGGAATCTGATGTCGGAATGCCGACACGGGCAAGCGCACGCAGAAGTTCGTGCGCGAGCCTCGAAGACGATGATCTTGGGGATGGTGGGCGGTACTGGGATCGAACCAGTGGCTTCCACCGTGTGAAGGTGGCACTCTACCGCTGAGTTAACCGCCCGGATCTTGCGAGAGATACTGCAAAAACGGGGACGCGGATTATTGCACGGGGTCGGGCTGGTTTCCAAGTTTCGCCGCCGCCATCGCCAACTGCGCCCACACCGACGTCTTCCTGCTCTCCTTCGCGATCGCCTCGAGCGTCGCGCGATGCGCGGCCTCCTCGGCATCGTCGGCACGCACCACGATCAGCAGACTGCGATCGACCACCGCCCATCCGGCCTGCGCGATCGGCCGCGGCGCGATGTCGATCACCAGGCTCTCCTGCCCGCGCGTCATCGCGAGATAGACCTCGGCCAGCAGCTCGGCGTCGAGTAGCGCGCCGTGCAGCGTGCGATGCGCATTCGACACGCCGTAGCGTTCGCACAGCGAGTCGAGGCTGTTGCGCTTGCCGGGATGCAGCTCGCGCGCCATCGCCAGCGTGTCCGTGACGCTATCGCAGTGGTGCGACCAGCCCGGGCGCTTCACGCGGGCGAGCTCCTCGTCGAGGAAGGCCACGTCGAAAGACGCGTTGTGGATCAGGATCTCGGCGCCTGCGACGAAGTCGCACAGCGCATCGACGATGTCTTCGAACTTCGGCTTGTCTTTCAGGAAGTCGGTCGTGAGGCCGTGGACCGCGAGCGCGCCCGGGTCGCTGTCGCGGCCCGGATTCACGTAGTGGTGGAAGGTGTTGCCGGTCGGCCGGCGGTTCATCAGCTCGATGCAGCCGACTTCGATGATGCGGTCACCGGTACGCGGGTTCAGCCCGGTGGTCTCGGTGTCGAGGATGATCTGGCGCATGCGGATATTCGGTTCTCTGCAAGTCTCTGCGTGAAGGCTCGCGGCGAATGTAGCACGCGCTACATGAACTACCGGCGCTCGGAACGCGACGGTACACCCCGGTTCGCGAGGACGTCGGCGCGTTCGTTCTCGACGTGCCCCGAATGGCCCTTCACCCAGCGCCACTCGATCTCGTGCCGCGCGACCGCCGACTCCAGGGCCAGCCACAGGTCCACGTTCTTGACCGGCTGCTTCGCCGCGTTGACCCAGCCGCGTTTCTTCCAGCCGACGATCCATTCGGTGATGCCCTTCATCACGTAGGTCGAGTCGGTGTGAACCACCACGCGACACGGACGCTTCAGCGCCTCGAGCGCCCGGACGGCAGCCGTGAGCTCCATGCGGTTGTTCGTCGTCAGCGCTTCCCCGCCGAAGATCTCCTTCTCGTGGACGGCGCCGCTGTCGGCCGTCTTGAAGCGCAGCACCGCGCCCCATCCACCGGGTCCCGGGTTGCCCTTGCAGGCGCCGTCCGAAAAGATCTCGACGTCAGGCGTCGGCATAGCAATCCTGTGCACTCGTTTCGATGCCGGCCGCTCCTCGCGTGGTCGACGTCTCGCGCGCACGGCTCACCGTCGGCTGCAACGCCGCGGGGACTCGCTTTCTTTCCTTCCAGGGTGGTCCGATCAATCTCATTCCCTTGACTCGTTTCACCGCGTGAACCATGTAGATCGCGCCGCAGTAGGACCACCAGCGGCTGCCGGCGCTTTCCATGAAGCCGAATCGCGATTGCCAGCGATCGGCATTGAACGGCGGCCGGTAACAACCGAAGTGGCCGCGGTCGACCTCCAGGCCGAGCAGCTTCAACCAGTCCTTGAGCCGCGGCAGCGACAGGAACTGGCCGGCGCGCGGCAGGAACGGCGCACTGGACGAGCGTCCCACGACCTGTCGCAGGCCCCACAGACTGACCGGGTTGAAGCCGCTGATCAGCACCTGTCCTTCGGGAATCAGTACCCGCTCGACCTCGCGCAGCACGTGATGCGGATCGTCGGCGAACTCGAGCGCGTGCGGCAGGACCAACAGGTCGATGCTCTGCGACGCGAACGGCAGCTCTTCGAGCCGGACCAGGACGTGGGCCCGCAACCGCGACGGATCGTGGTCGCAGGCGTCTACCAACTGCTCGGACGACTCGCCGGCCGCGAACACGAACGGCATCCGGTTGTTCCGCAAGGCCTGCAGTTCAGGCAATCCGATCTGTACCGCGTTGAAGCCGAAGATGTCCGCGACGACCGCGTCGAACTGCGCCTGCTCCCACGCCAGCACGTAGCGTCCGGGAGCGGTTTCCAGCCATTCCGACAAGGCTATAATCGCATCGCTATGACTGGAGTTCGACCGGATCCCCGACATCGGTCCAGCGTCGTCACTCATCCGCGCACCTCGTGTCCCACCCTCGCCGATCGGTTTCCGATCGGTCGCCGAAGTCCGTCGCGGCAATCATGCCCGGCGCTTCCACCGGATTTTCCCGCAGCGTCGCATCGCGCAGACACGCAACAGAGGTCGTTGGCCTAGATGACTGCTTTTTCATTCGCTGATAGGACTCGATGGATTCTTCCAGGCAGCCACTGACGGTCGTTCCGGTCAACGCCTTCAAGGACAATTATTTGTGGCTGCTCTGTCGCGGAGGCGATGCCGTCGTGGTCGACCCCGGCGATGCCGGCCCGGTCGAAGAGGCACTCGCGGACCGCGGTCTGACGCTGCGCGCCATTCTACTCACCCACCATCACGCCGATCACGTAGGCGGGGTCCGCGCACTGCTCGCGTCACGGCCCTCGCTGCCGGTCTATGGCCCGGCCGGCGAAGCGATCGCAGGCGTGACGGTGCGACTGGAGGAAGGCGATCGCGTGGTGATCGGCGCGCCCGCCCTTTCGTTCGACGTCATCGACGTTCCCGGTCACACGCGCGGGCACATCGCGTACTTCCAGCGGCGCGACGCCGGGACCACGACGCCGCTGCTGTTCTGCGGAGACACGCTGTTCGCGGCCGGCTGCGGTCGGTTGTTCGAAGGCACAGCCGCACAGATGCACGCGTCGCTTTCGAAGCTGGCTGCGCTGCCGCCGTCGACACGTGTCTATTGCGCCCACGAATACACGCTGTCCAACCTCCGCTTCGCTCGGGCCGTCGAACCGGACAGTGCGGCGCTCGCGTCGCGCATCGTCGATGCCGATGCGACACGTGCACGCGGCGAGCCGACCATCCCGTCGACGATCGCGCTCGAACGAAGTACCAACCCCTTCCTTCGCACCGCCGAGCCCCCGGTTCGTGCGGCGGTGGAGCGCCATTCGCCGGGCGCGTCGTCGAGCCAGGTCGCGACTTTCGCGGCGCTGCGCCAGTGGAAGGACACCTTCTGATGGTCGTCGCCTGCCCATGCCGTGCAGGGCCCGATCGACCATCCTTCATCGCGCAGGCAAGTGCGGTCGACGCGACGCCTTCGGCGCCCGTCCTGAAAGGAAATGCATGGGATTGAAATCGACTGTCGGAACCACCGTCTGCCGATCGATGGCCTTGATCGGCCTGCTGATCGTCGGAGGGTGCGCGACCGGCCCCTACGACAGCAGCATCACATCCACGAACAACGGCAGAACGCCGCCGGTCGAGACCGGCACCGTTCCTGTTGACCAGCCGGTCAACACTGCGAGCCCTGCTCCACAGGCCAGCAATCCAGCGGCCGCGCGCTACGCGCTGCCCAGATCGCCAGGTAGCGCGAATGTCGGCAGCATCGTCGTCACCAATCCGCTCGCGCCGCGCACGGTCGACCTCACGGCGCATCCGGACGATATCTGGGACCGCGTGCGGACCGGTTTCGCCATCCCCAATATCGACTCGCCGCTGGTCGCCGAGCAGCAGGCCTGGTATCTGTCGCATCCCGACTACCTGCGGCGCGCAGTCGACCGGTCCAGTCTGTATCTCTATCACGTGGTCGAAGAACTCAACAAACGCGGCATGCCGACCGAGCTGGCTCTGTTGCCCTTCGTCGAAAGCGCCTACAACCCGATGGCGTACTCGCGGGCGCACGCGTCCGGCATGTGGCAGTTCATCCCAGGTACCGGCAAGACCTACAACCTCAAACAGGACTGGTGGCGCGACGAACGTCGCGACGTGCTCGCGTCGACCGACGCGGCGCTGACCTACCTGAAGGCGATCTACGAGATGCACGGCGACTGGCATCTCGCACTCGCGTCGTACAACTGGGGCGAAGGTTCGGTCAAGCGGGCGATCGAACGTAACCAGGCGGCCGGATTGCCGACCGACTATCTGAGCCTGTCGATGCCCGACGAGACGCGCAATTACGTCCCCAAGCTGCAGGCCCTGAAGAACATCATCGCCAACCCCGAGGCATTCGGCGTGACGTTGCCGAGAATCGACAATCAGCCCTACTTCGCCGTCGTCGAGCGCAGTCGCGACATCGACGTGCGCACCGCTGCGCGCTTGGCGGACATGTCGCTGGAGGACTTCAAGGCGCTTAATCCTTCGTTCAACCGTCCGGTGATCCGGGCTTCCGGAACACCGCTGCTGGTGCCGGCCAACCGGGAGAGCGCCTTTCGCAACGGACTCGAGAGCGAGCCGCCGCTGGCGACTTGGCAAGCACACACCGTCGCCCGGAAGGAGACGGTCGAATCGATCGCCGCGCGTTACGGGATGACCGCCGCCGCCCTGCGCGAAGCCAACGGCCTGGGCGCCAGAGGACGTGTCAAACAAGGCCAGGGGTTGCTCGTGCAGAAGAAGGGACCGGGCGACGTGAAACTGCGCTTCGCGTCGTTCAATCCACCGACCGACGGCGGCGTCCTGCTCACCACGGCCATCCAGGCATCGCCATCGACCTATCAGGTGAAGCGCGGCGACACGCTCGTGTCGATCTCGCGAGCGACGGGCGTGGCGATCGATCATCTGCGCAGCCTCAATCACCTCAGGAGCACCGGCGTGATGGTGGGTCAGAAGCTCCAGCTAGCGACGAATCCCGTCGTCCAGAAAGGTGGGAAGACCACGTCGCCGGTCCGGGCGGTCGCTAAACCGGCAGCGCGAAAGCAGGTTTCCGAGCGGTCGTCGAACGCTGAAAACGTGCAGCATCACAGCGCCATGGCGAGGCGGTAATTCGCTTTCGGCGCGTTCTCACTATCCGTTGCCGGTGGGTGACTTCGTAACAAATCGTCGAAAAAATTTACAGTCGCGTGACACCGAGTGCGCGTTTCTTCGACAAGTTTCTGAAAGGACTCGCCTTTCTCGCACGAGCGCGGTTCTTGCTAACGCACTCGGACTTGCCTGCAGCCGATCGTGGCTATTGCGCATTCTCATTCGTCACGGAGGCATTGTGGTCAAGCCCAAACAACTCGCGCTCGCCCTCGCTACTGGTGCTCTTTTCATGTCGGGAAGCATCGCGCACTCGGCGACGATGCCTGTCTACACACAAGACTTCGAAGGATTCCCACTCGGCGCCGGCGTCTCGGTCTGCACCCCCGCTTCCGGCCTGTGCTACGTCAATCGCAGCACCCTTCCGGCCGCCAACTGGGGCGGCGGCAACACGAATATCTTCGCCGCACAATCCGGAACACCAAGCTCGTATCTGGCCGATTCGTTCGAGGCAGGCGGTGGAACCGGCATCGTCAGCGACTGGTTGCTGACTCCCATGCTCACGATCGGAAATGGCTACACCTTCTCTTTCTCCGCACGAGCCGATGCCGACACGCAGACGTTTCCCGATCGGTTGCAAGCCCTCTTGAGCACCAGTGGTGCGAGCGTCAACGTCGGTACCACGCCGACTGGTCTCGGCGTGTTCAGTCTCATCAGCGCGGCATCAGTCATCAATCCGCTGCTCGCGCCGGGCGGATTCCCGACCACCTGGACATCCTACGCATTCACCGTGAGCGGGCTGACGGGAACGACGATCGGACGCTTCGCGTTGCGCTACTTCCTCGATGACGATGCCACGCAAGGAAGCTACATCGGCGTCGACAACCTCGTCGTGACCGCAGTGCCGGAACCCCGATCGATGCTCTTGATGGGACTCGGCCTGTCGGCAATGGCGCTCACCCTGCGTCGCAAGAAACGCAAGTAGGCAAGCGAATTCGTCTCTCCCGCAAGTGAGACGCATCGAGGGCATTCGGCGACTTTCGAAATTCCAGGAGATCCAGATGGGACAAGCTTCAAATGCGCGCGGCCGTGTCCGCAATTCGCGACTCGCTTTAGCGGTCGCACTGTCGCTGCTCGTTTCTTCGGCAGCACTCGCAGCCGATGAAGCGTCGAACAACGGCGCGATGCGTTTTCCGAACGTCAGCGTCATCAATGCGCCGCAGGCCGCGCAGTCGCAGACGTCGGCCGGTCAAGGTGGCATGCGCGCCTACAAGGACTCGGCCACCAGCCCGCTGCGTGGGCCGACGACGGAAGAGATGGCCGCTGCTTCGGCGTCCAGGTCGAGCGCGGTCAACGCGCGCCGCCTCTCTGCATCCGATGGGTCCGCGTCGCCCGATGCACCCAGCTTCGCGGCGGCTGGCGGAGGCGTCGGCGTGATGCTCGACGACTCGTCGTTGCAGTACTCGGTGGTCGTTCGTCAGGCCGATGGTGCGTTGTCGGAGATCTGCGTGACCGGCGCCGATGCGGCCGATGAAGTCGTCAGGAAGTCACCAGTCCTGAAGACGGCTGCGCAAAAGGAGAGTACGAATGTCCGCTGAGACTACGACCCGTAGCCGCGTCATCGGCAAATTTGGCCGGATCGCTGCCGCTGTCGGCTTCGCATTCGCCAGCAGTGTCGCTTCGGCGGCTGCAACCATCTCGATCACGAACGTCAACGCAGCCGGTGTCGGCTTCAACGACGCCACGCCGGCGCCACCGGTCGGCGGCAACACCGGCACCACGCTCGGCCAGCAGCGCCTGAATGCATTCACGTACGCCGCGAACATCTGGGGCCGCACGCTCACCAGCGATGTGACGATCAACATCCAGGCGCAGTTCTCCGCGCTTGCCTGTACCGCGACGTCGGCTACGCTCGGTTCGGCCGGCGCCACGCAGATCTTCCGCGACTTCGCCGGCGCACCCGTCGCGGGCCATTGGTATTCGTACGCGTTGGCCAACAAGCTGGCCGGTGCCGATCTCGGAACGGGCACGCCGCAGATCAACGCGAACTTCAATTCGAATCTCGGGCTGAACGCCAACTGCCTACCGGGATCGCCGTTCTATCTCGGCCTGGACAACAAGGCCGGGACCGCGATCGATCTCGTCGAAGTGCTGTTGCATGAACTCGGCCACGGACTCGGCTTCCAGACCTTCACCAGCGGCAGCAGCGGTGCCTTTCAGTCGAACTTCCCGTCGATCTGGGACAAATATCTGCTCGACAACACGACCAACAAGACCTGGGACACGATGACGGCGGCAGAACGGGTCGTGTCGGCCGTCAACACCCAGCATCTCGTCTGGACGGGTGCGGGCGTCACGGCCGCGGCACCGAGCGTGCTGCAGGCCGGCACGCCGGAGCTCGCGATCACGGCACCGGCTTCGGCGATCACCACGTACGTCGTCGGCACCGCGTCGTTCGGTGCGACGCTGAGCGCGTCGGCGGTCACTGCCGAAATCGTTCAGGTCGTCGATCAGGCCGATGGCAAGACCGGCTTGGCATGCGACGCGGCGCTGAGCCCGTCGAACGCGGCGGCTGTCGCCGGCAAGATCGCACTCGTCGACCGTGGCGTCTGCGGTTTCGCCGTGAAGGCCCTGACGGTGCAGAACGCCGGTGCCGTCGGCGTCGTCATCGCCGACAACGTCGCAGGTTCGCCACCGCCGGGTCTCGGCGGCGTCGACCCGAACGTGACGATCCCCGCCGTCCGCATCACGCTGGCGGACGGCACCGTGCTGAAGAACGCCCTGGCCAAGCGCACGCGCACGAAGTCGGCCGGTGTGATCGGCAAGCTGGACCTCAACCCTGCCGTGCTCGCCGGTGCCGATGCGACGGGCCGCGTCTATCTGTACACACCGAACCCGTTCATCAGCGGCTCATCGGTCTCGCACTACGACACCAGCGCGTTCCCCAACCTGTTGATGGAGCCGAACATCAATTCGGACCTGACGCAGATGGTGACGCCGCCGAAGGATCTGACCTTCACGTTGCTGCGGGATATCGGCTGGTAGGCAGCGCGGTCGGAAAGCGAAAGGGGCTCGTGCATGCGAGCCCTTTTTTCTTGGAGTCGCGATACGCAGGCTCCCTACTGGATGTCGATCATGCCCGGCGAATCATCGCCCCTGCGACGTACACGATCACGCCCCACGGCCACCGGCAATGATCTGCCGTGGCGGAGGTGCCGAATTTTGCCAGTGAGCAGTTGCGCTCGATGGAAGCGAGCATCTCTGGGCTGACGAGCGGCGTCGCGCAGCGAACATCGCCGGTTGCAATTTCCGGAAGTAGAAAACTACCGCGCGAGGCGTGCGACAAGCATCCGATCAGGCCGTGCGACGCGCCTGCAGGACCCAGAGCCGTGCGAGATCGGCGGTGCCGTCGGTGCCGCCGACCGTCTTGAAGACCTGCAGCGCCTTCGCCTTCTGGCCGGCCTGCAGATAGGCGACGCCCAGATGCAGCTTGGCGTCTTCGGGCCGGCGCAGGCCGCCCTTCTTGATGCCCTGCTCCATCAGCGACAACCCCTTGGCCGCCTGGCCATAGCCGACGTAGTCGTAGCCGACGTTGACCAGGTCGTTGCCGTCGCGCTGCGAGAGCGCGCCGGCTTCTGCCTTCGCGAGTCCGGCCTGCCCTTCGTTAAATCGTTTGCCCGCGAGATCGGCGAGACGCTTCTGGCGCTCGACATCGCCCCCCGCGCCAAGCACCTTGGCCGTAAAGCCCTGGTCGACGATCTTCTTGGCCTCGGCCGGATGATCGTCGCCGAGAGCCATCTGCGCCATTTCCATGTAGTCGCTCGTACTCGCCATCAGGCCCGATGCGAGCTTTAGGCGATAGACGTCGAGCTGCAGGCGATCCGAGAAGCCCTTCGTCGTCTGCACCCGCGCCAGCAGGTCGGCCCAGTATTCCTTCTTCGGATAGAACGTCGCAAGTTTCTCGAGTGCACCGACGTAGCCGGTATTGTCCTTGGCCTTGAGATAGCAACTCGCGAGCGTCTGCAGCTGCTCCTCCGACGCGGGGCGGCCCGCATCTTCACCCTGCGTCGCACCGACGGTCCTCGCGAGGCTGCCGCAGTCGCCGGCAAGGTAATAGGACTGAACGAGGATCGACCGCATCTGGGGATCCGCGCCGCCATCCTTCAGATAGCGCTGCGTCCACGTTGCGGCGCTCGCGTAGTCGTGCTGCGTGTAGTACTGGCCGGCCACGGACTGGATCATGCGGATCTGCTCGGCGGGCGGCAGCTTGCCGCTGCCGATCACCGCGATCTGGCCCTGTATATCCCCGGACGCGGCCGCGACCGCGGCCCGCATCCTTTCGATCGTGACCTGCTCATTCGCGGTCTTGCCCGGGACGGCTTCTGCTTCGCGGATCTTCGCGGCGGCGTCTGCATAACGCTTGGCCTTCAATGCCTCCTGCGCCGCCTGCAGCGGGCGCCCCACTTCGGGACGCATGCCCTCTGCACGGGCGGCAGGCGCCTGCGCGAGCAGAACGATCGCGCACGACGCGGAAGCCGCCGCTTTCAGAACGGTCTTGAAGACAACCATGAAAATTCCTTACGAATGGCTCTGAACGAAACGGTGGGCCGACGAGGCGCGGACCGACGTACAGCCACGTGTCGTTCCGGGATCAGTTGATGAATTGCTCGTTGCCGACGATGCCGATCTTGGACAGACCGAGCTTCTGTGCGGACGCCATGACTGCAGCGACAGACCGATACGCGACCAGCTTGTTCGGTCGAATGTGTACTTCGGGCTGGACCGGCTGCGCGACCGCAGCGGCCATCTTGCTTTCCATCGCAGCGCGGGTCGGCTGCACTTCGCCGTTCCAGACCACGGTGCCATCGAAATCGATGTCGAGTTGCACGACTTCGGGCGGCGAAGGCGGCGGCGGCGGATTGCCCGCGGGCATGTTCAGGTTCACCGCGTGGAGCTGGATCGGGATCGTGATGATCAGCATGATCAACAGGACCAGCATCACGTCGATCAGCGGCGTGGTATTCATGTCGACCATCACTTCGGGTTCCCCCGATGCGCTGGCCGATCCGACATTCATGGACATGGGACGATTTCTCCAACCGCGTTTGGACTAATCCGGCAGATCGACTACACGCGGTCGATACGCCGGTCCTCGAACCACTCGTCCTCAGCCGCCCCGCGGCGGAGGCTCGGTGATGAAACCGATCTTCACGATGCCCGCCCGCTGGCACGCGAACACGACCTTGCCGACGTATTCGTAGCGTGCACCGCCGTCGCCGCGAATCTGCACTTCGGGCTGCGGTACGTTCGGCGAGACCTTCTTCAATCGCGTCACCAGAGCCTCGACGTTCGGCAATCGCTGATCGTTCCAGAAGATGTCGCCATCCTTGTTGACGGACAGATTGATGTTCTCCGGCTTGGTCTTCAGCGGGATGTTGGATTCCTTCGGCAGCGTGACCGGGACGGTGTGCGTGACGACGGGGATGGTGATCAGGAAGATGATCAGCAAGACCAGCATCACGTCCACGAGCGGAGTCGTGTTGATGGCCGAGACGATCTCGTCCTCGTCCCCGGTATCAGTGCCTACCATCATCGACATGGCTTAGCTCACTCGCGAGACCGCTGCCGCACGCGTGGGCGTCGACGCGCCGACCGAAGCTGGCACGACGCGCGTGGTACCGCCGCCCAGAAGTACCGAGTGGATGTCCGAACCGAACGCGCGGACGCGCTCCATGCTGGTCTTGTTGCGACGGACCAGCCAGTTGTAGCCGAGCACTGCAGGCACTGCCACTGCCAGACCCATAGCCGTCATGATCAGCGCTTCGCCGACGGGACCCGCGACCTTGTCGATCGACGCCTGGCCGGCGATGCCGATGGCCGTCAGTGCGTGATAGATCCCCCATACCGTTCCGAACAGGCCGACGAACGGGGCCGTGGAACCGACGGTGGCCAGGAACGCCAGGCCGTCCTGCAGACGGTTCTGCACGTTCTCGACCGCACGCTGGATCGACATCGTGACCCAGGTGTTCAGATCGATGCCGCCGAGAAGACCCTCGTGCCGCTCGGTCGCCTGCATGCCGGACTCGGCGATGAACTTGAACGGGCTGCCGGCCTTCAGGGTGCTGATGCCTTGCGGGACCGACGGCGCGCTCCAGAACGTCTTGTTGGCCGCCTTCGCCTGCTTGATCAGCTTGCCCTGCTCGAACAGCTTCGTGATCATGATGTACCAGCTACCCATCGACATGATGACCAGCAGTACCAGCACGGACTTCGCGATGAAGTCACCGGTCTTCCACAGGGCCTCTAGCCCATAGGGATTCTCTACGGTCTCGGTGAGTGCCTGCGTCGCCGAAACATCGGTCTTGGCGGCACTGGTGTCGACCGGGGCCGGTGGCGCGATCGCCGCCGGGGCGGCCGACGCGTCGGCGGCAGCCGGCGTCGTCTGGGCCGAGGCGAGCTGCGGCAGCAGCGCGCCGCCGACCAGAGCGGTAAAGATCCACGCGAACCCGAGCGTTCGCAGCTTATTCGTCAGTTTCATTATTTCTCCAGGAGACAGGCAATGCGTATTGAACTTACGTGATTGACTCGCCGACCCGTAGGCCGCGCGCCAGGCGACTGCGCATCATTCCCGCTTGAATGAGAACTGCAGCTCGAAGATCACGTCCTTGCTTTGGCCAGCGCATTTCACGTCGCGCAGAAGCGTGAGAGCCTGGCGGCCGAAGACGCGGTTCGACTGGCTCACCACCGCAGCATCCTTGATCTCGCCGGTCGTCGTGACCGTCCAGCGCAGCGTGGCCTGACCTGAATCAATGCCTTCGCGTACCGCATCGCGCGGATACGCCGAATCGCCAAGAACCTTCGCGTAATTGGTGCATGCACTGCGGACCGAAGGCGCCGGCGGCGCCGGCGGCGCAGACGGTGCCGGTGGCGCGACCGGCGGTGCGACGACGGCGATCGGCGGACTCACCGTGGGCAGCACCGACGTCGTCGTCTGGATTGCATTTGGCGGCGGCGGTACGTTGACCTGCACCTCGGGCGGCGGGATGTACGGCGGCGGCGGAGAAACGAACCGCGGCGGCGGTGGTAGCGAGACCGGCGGCGGCGGAGGCGGCGGCTTGATTTCCTCGATGATCTGCGTCTCGAGCGGCTTCTTGATCACTTCCACGACCTTGCGAGCCAGGCCGTTGACGAGCGCATACACGAGGGCGATATGCAGAAGAACCACAACGACGATGCCGACCACATGCTTGGTCGGATTGCGTTGCTCCTGCGCGTAGTCCATAGACGTTCCACTCCGTGACTCGGGTTACTTTTCATGACCGGAAAGTCGCCGACCTCCCGCCCGTAAAACTCAGCGATTCGCTAGGTAAATACCCTGAGCCTAGGACATTTCCGGCAGTCGAAGATGTTACACCAACCGTCTCGGCGGACACCCAAGTCCGGTGCAATGCCAGACTATCGCCGACGTGCCGCAAATGAGAAGCCAGATTCGTGCTGAAACCGCCACGCGAACACCCGAAACGCCGTGGATTCAGGAAAAACGAGCACGAACCGTTGGGAAATGCGATGCCGAAACCGCCAGGTGCACCCCAACGCCACCAAAGGCGGGCAGCACAGCACCTTGCGGCGCCGCGCCATGCGTTGTGTTCCAAGAAAAAGCCCGCCGAAGCGGGCTCCATCTGTCGCGCAGACGGATGGCTGTCCTCCCATCCGTCGTTCGGGACCGCTAGATGAACTTGTACGTAAAGCCGGCCCGAAAATAGCGTCCCCGCGCGTCGTAGAGCGTGAAGTCGAAGGGAAGGCCACCAGTTGACGCATCGAACGGCGGGTGTGTGTCCGCGAGATTCTGCACGGAAGCGTACAGCTTCAGGTTCTTGATGCCTTCCCATGCAACGTAGAAGTCGTATTGCCGATACTCGCCGACCCGGCCCTGCCCGGTGGTGGAGCCGGTCTGGGCATAGGCGCCGGTGTAGTAGTAGGTCAACTGGGACGTGAATGCCTGGTATTCCCACGTCAGCGAAGTCGTGGCGCGAGTCCGCGGCAAGGCGGTGTATCCGTTGCTGCCGGCATAGCTCTCCAAAGCCCCACCCAGTGCGACCTGGACCTTGTAGCGTTGCAGGTAGGTCCAGTTGCCGTTGAGCGTCAGCTTGCCGAGAGTTCCGATTGACAGTTCCTTCCGGAAATCGAGGTCATATCCCATCGTGCGCAACGCATCGAAATTCCGGTACGACCGCAGCACGGTCAACAGATTGCCAGTGATCGGGTCACGCTGGATCTGGTTCGGAAAGAGCCCGGGATTGTTGACGATGAACTGTGCCGAGTCGCGCGCAACGACGTTCTTCTGCTCGATCGAGTAGAAGTCCAGGCCGATGCTGCCGGTCGAGTCGGGAGCGAACACGAAACCGGCGTTGTAGTTCTTCGACCGCTCCGGCGACAGACCCGGGTTGCTGGCCGAGACCGATGAAATCGTCACGTTGGCCGGCCCGTTCGGATTCTGCGGATCGAGGACCGTGACGAATGACGTTGCAGCCGACTGGGAATTCTCAGGGAGCGATGGAGCCCTGAAACCCTTGGAAGCCGTTGCGCGGAAGAGAAGCTCGTCGATCGGCTTGAATTTAAGCCCTACTTTCGGCGAGAACGCGCTTCCGAAATCGCTGTAGTGGTCTTCTCGGGCGGCAACCGATGCCTCGACGGAGCGGATCACGGGAATGCTGAATTCCGCATAGGCCGCCTGGACATTCCGCGCACCGTCGGTTTTGGTCGCGCCCTGACCGAGGACGTTTCCGTTCGTGATCAGCGCATCGGGCCTATCCGAGATGGATTCGCGCTTGATCTCTCCACCTGCCGCGAAGGACAGGGGTCCCGCCGGCAACGAGAATAGTTCAGCGCTGGTCTTCGCGTCGACGAGGTCGAGCTTGGATAGCGACCTGCGGGTCGGGTTGATGCGCAGCGCATTCGTGATCCCGGGCGTGAGTTGAGGATTCAGGAAGTTGTAGCTGCCGTCTGCGAGGACCCGCGCGAGGACGTAGGAATCGACCCGGTTGAAGTCCTTCTGGGATTCTTCGCTTTCGGAATGCAGGTAGGCCGCTTCCCAGTCGAACTTGCCGGCGGACCCTCGCAGACCACCCATCGCCCGATAGAATTTGGAGACGATGTTCGAATCACGCTCGCCGACATCGAAGAATGTATAGCTGATGTTGGTTGGAACAGCGTACGGGTTGCTGGGGTTGCCGACCGGCAGCGTGCCCGGAATGCGGCGCACACCCCCGGTCGCTGGGTTGAACGCGACCGACGTGCTCGAGAACGGGGTCGGCGTGAAGACCTGAGAGGTCTCGTTGTGGCTATAGGTCAGGTCGGCGAAGGCCTGCAACTGCGGCAGGATCTGAAACGTTCCCGCCGCGACGAGTTGCTCGCGCTTCGACTCGGGGAAAAGTGTGAGATACGGCGATGGGTTGTAGGCGCACGCGTTGCCGGTCAGCGTCGTCGGGCTGAAGTTGCTGATCGGCGTGACTGTCCCCGGGAAACCATTCGTTCCGCACGTCGCGAACGGTGTGCGCAGCGGCGAGGCCGGCGCGAGTCGCTGGTACGTGCCGGCGCCGCTGCCGTTGTTGTTCAGACCCCCGAAGCGGTGGAAGTCCTGATCGTTGATGTAGTCACGATCGGAATAGCGCGTCAGGTCTCTCTTGAAGTAGTTCGCGGCGATCATGACGTTGAAACGATCCGCGGACGGGTCGCCGAAGCCGACGATCGCGTAACCCTGCTTCTCGATCAGTCCGCCTTCGTTCGCCTTGCCGAAGCTACCTCCGACTTCGCCGCCCCGGTAGTCCTTGCGCAATATCACGTTGACGACACCCGCGATGGCATCGGAGCCGTAGACCGCTGACGCGCCATCCTTCAGGACTTCGATCCGTTCCACCGCCGCGATCGGAATGGCGTTGAGGTCGACGTAGGTGTCGGCGAGGTTTTGGGCGAAGCCGTAATTCGCGACTCGGCGGCCGTTGAGCAGCACCAGGGTGTTCTTCTGGCTCAGGCCTCGCAGCGCGATACCTGACGCGCCCGGCGAGAAACTGTTCGTGAACGTTTCGTTGTAGCTCTGGCCCGCGTTGGCCGAAATCGAGCGCAGCAACTCGGCGACGGTGGCCTGTCCGGTGCGCTCGATCTCCTTCCGCGTGATGACCTGAACCGGCGCGACGGTTTCTATGTCGGTCCGTTTGATATTGGAGCCGGTGATTTCGACGCGCTCGAGCCGATCGGGTGTGGTCTGCGCACCTGCCGGAAAAGCCGCGACCACCAGACCGCCTCCGATCGCAGCGAGCACCGCCGTCTGCAACAACGCCAACTGAAAAGCCATTCAAAACCCCCAAAAGATCGGTGGAGAGCCTGTAGTCCGCACAAGTAAGTTACAAAATGAAAGCTCTGATTAATTCTAGCGACAATCGACAATCGAGCGACAGTTCAGCAAGTGCAGCCCCGTCATTCGCCCTTCTGTGTGGATGGAATGTTGGGTCAATGCCACAACGACGACGTGCGGCGACGACAATTGCACAGAAAATTCGCTGATTCGCGGTGTGATCTGCGTTCGAGAAGGTCGGCAAATCCATTCCAGCCACAATTCGTCACAATTCGCTGCTCGTTCATTCGTGTAACGTCCGGTCGCTCGCGGCGGCGTCGCTGACCGCCGCTTTCGCCCCTGTATTCCCATTCCATGCTCAAACCGGCAGCCAGACACCGGTTTACTTCCATTGCGAGGCGATCCAGATGTTCGACTGGGCCAATCCCTACCCCACCATCCGTTCGCCGCTGTTCGCGCGAAATGTCGTCGCGACTTCGCACCCTCTCGCCGCGCAGGCCGGACTCTCGATGCTCGCCAGAGGCGGTAATGCCGTCGATGCAGCGGTCGCCACGGCGGCTGCGATGACGATCGTCGAGCCGATCTCGAACGGCCTCGGTAGCGACCTGTTCGCGCTCGTGTGGGACCCGAAGGCGAGCGACGGCCGCAACCTGCACGGGCTGAACGCATCCGGCGTCGCGCCGGCCGCGTGGAACGTCGACTACTTCGCGAAGAAATACGCGGGCGTCTTTCCGCTGCGCGGCTGGGATACCGTGACGGTCCCGGGCGCAGTCGCCGGCTGGGCGGCGCTGTCGGAACGCTTCGGCAGCCTTCCGTTCGCCGACCTGCTGGCGCCTGCGATCGATCTGGCGGCGCGCGGCTACGGCGTGTCGACGATCGTCGCCTACAAGTGGGCGATGCAGGTTCCGGGGCTACAGGACCAGCCCGGCTTCGCCGAGACATTCGCGCCGAACGGGCGCGCGCCGCTCCCCGGCGAGCGCTTCGTGTTCGAAGCCGCGGCACGGACGCTGACGGCGATCGCCGAAAGCGGCGGCGCGTCCTTCTACCGCGGCGCGATCGCAGAACGCATGGCCGCGCACGCCAGCGAATGCGGTGGCGTCATGACCGAACGCGATCTCGCCGACTACCGGGTCGACTGGGTCGCTCCGATCGAGAAGGGCTACGCCGATCGCGACGGCGTCGAGCATTCGCTCCATCAAATCCCGCCGAACGGTCAGGGCATCGCGGCGCTGATGGCACTCGGCATCGTCGGCGAGCTGGGCATCTCGCGCTATCCGGTCGACTCGATCGAGGCGCACCACCTGATGATCGAGGCGATGAAGCTCGCGTTCGCGGACGTCTACCGCTACGTAGCCGACGCGCGCCATATGACCGACGTCACGGTGGCGCATCTGCTCGACGACGGCTATCTGGCCGAACGCGCGCGTTCGATCGATCTCGCGCGGGCGAGCGATTTCACGCACGGCGTGCCCGGCAAGTTCATTCGCCCCGGCGGCACGATCTACCTGACCACGGCCGACGCATCGGGGATGATGGTCAGCCTGATCCAGTCGAACTACATGGGCTTCGGATCGGGCGTGGTCGTCCCCGGCACCGGCGTCAGCCTGCAGAACCGCGGCCACGGCTTCTCGCTCGACGCATCCCATCCCAACGTCGTCGCCGGCGGCAAGCGCCCTTTCCACACGATCATCCCGGGCTTCCTGACGCGCAGCGTCATGGCCGCGGACGGCACTAGGACGCAGGTGCCGCAGATGGGTTTCGGCGTTATGGGCGGCAACATGCAACCCCAGGGGCATCTGCAGACGCTGGTCCGCATGCTGACTTACGGACAGCAACCGCAGGCGGCCTGCGATGCGCCGCGCTGGAAGGTCGGCACCGGTCTGTCCGTCGACTGCGAGAAGACGATGGCGCCGGACCTGCGTGCCGCGCTGTCGGCGCGCGGACACAGGATCGAATCGATCCCCGATCCGTACATGGACTTCGGTTCGGGCCAGTTCATCTGGAAGCTCTCGGACGACGCCGAGGACGGGTACGTGGCTGCGAGCGACTCGCGCCGCGACGGGCAGGCTGTCGGCTTCTGACGGCTGTGGCGGCAGCGAGACGCCGCGCCTGCCGTCCACGAAACCGCCCTACCCCCTCGGGTATCATCGTCGGCTCACTCAGTCACCCGATGCAGATCGACGCGCCGGGCGGGTAACGCCCCGTCCGTCGAGCGAACTTCAAGCCCGCTCCGCCATGCCCCATGCAACGACCGAAGTCTCCGAAGGCGTGCAGCAACCGCCGCAGCAGGCCCTCGAACGTGAACTCGCGCAACTGGTCGTCGAGGCGCTGAACCTGGACGTCCGGCCCGAAGAGATCGCAGCCGATGCGCCGCTTTACGGCGAAGGACTCGGACTCGATTCGATCGACATCCTCGAGGTCGCCCTGGTGGTCTCGAAGAAGTACGGCTTCCAGTTGCGCTCCGACGACGAGAACAACGTCAAGATCTTCCAGTCGCTCGGGACGCTGGCCGCGCACATCGCTGCGCACCGGACCAAATAGCTGCGCGCCTGCACGCCGGGTCGTCCGACCGGCGCGACCTCCCCGCATCGGTGGATCGGATGACGGCAAAACCGCATGCAGACGTGCCTGCGCGGCCGCATCCGGCGATGATCGCGGCGACCGCGTTCGCCTTCGTAGCGTACTTCGTGTTGCTGCACCTGTTGATCGCCAGCCGCACGATGCCGCTGCTGGCGCTGCTCGTCGTCGTGGCGCCGTGGATCGTCGCCGTCGTCTCGCTGCCGTTGCGCTCCGTCCGCGTCGCCACTGTCGCAGGACCGGCGGGGCGGGCTGCGATAGCGATCGCCCTGCTCGCGGTCATGGGCGCCATCGGCTGGCGTTACGCGGACGCTTTCGCGGTGCATGCCGAACTCGCGCTCTTTCTCGAGAACCTCGCGTTCCTCTGCGCGCTTTCTGCGCTGTTCGCGATCAGCCTGCGCGGCCCGCACGAAGCGCTGGTCACCCGCCTGGCCCGTCGCGTGCGCAGCGGCGACATGCCGCCACCGGTCGTGGCCTACACGCGCTCGGCGACCGTCGCGTGGGCCGTCTTCTTCGCGGCGATGGCAGTCGTCTCGACGGCGTTGTTCTTCACCGGGTCCCGCACCGTCTGGTCCGCGTTCGTCAATCTCGCGTTGTGGCCGCTGACTGCCGCGATGTTCCTGCTCGAATACATCGTGCGTCTGCGTGTGCTGCGCGACTACGCGCACGGTTCGCTGATGACCGGCGTGCACGCCTTCAGGCAGCATGCTCGCGATGGCGACGGCGAGTCACGATGACCGCCGCCATCGCATTGCTCGCGGGCTTCGACGAAGCACCGGCCGTGTTCGCGTGGCGACGCGGCGAGCCGATCGCGCGAGACACGTTCCTGGCCGATGTCGCGCGACTCGCGAGGACGCTGCCGGAACGATGTCATGTCCTGAACGTGTGCAGCGACCGCTATCGCTTCGCGGTGGGGCTGGCGGCGGCGATCGTCCGCGGTCAGGTCAGCCTGCTGCCGCCGTCGACCCATGCGGAGACGATCCGTCAACTGGTCGCGCGCTTTCCGGACACCTACTGCCTCGCCGAAGCGCCGCAACCCGACATCGACCTGCCGCAGACGATCTACGGCGATGCGTTCGTCCGACCCGCCGATTCCGACGCAGCGGCGACGATGCCGCTGGTGCCGATCGACCGGACCATCGCCTGCGTCTTTACGTCGGGCTCCACCGGCACGCCGACGCTGCATCGCAAGCGCTGGGGTTCGCTGGTCGAGAACGTCCGATCCGAGGCCGTTCGCCTCGGTTGCACGACGCCGTCGTCCACCGTTGCGATCGTGGCCACGGTCCCGCCGCAGCACATGTACGGCTTCGAATCGTCGCTGCTGATGGCGTGGCAGAGCGGCAGTGCGATCGTCGCGGAGCGTCCGTTCTATCCGGCCGACATCGTCGCGACGCTCTCGGGCATCGCCGGCCGTCGCATGCTCGTCACCACGCCGTTCCATCTGCGCGCGCTGCTGGCCGACGGCTGCGCGCTGCCGCAGGTCGAACGCGTGGTCTGCGCGACGGCGCCGCTGTCGCAAGCGCTCGCCAGCGAAGCGGAGCAGCGCTTCGGCGCACCGGTGCTCGAGATCTACGGCTGCACCGAGACCGGGCAGCTCGCGACGCGTCAGCCGGTAGCGGACCCGCACTGGCGGCTGCTCGGCCGCATCGACCTGACGATCGACGAGACCGGTCGCACGACGGCGCACGGTGGGCACATCGAACAAGCAACACCGCTCGGCGACCTCATCGAGGCCGCGCCCGATTTCGCCGATTCGCGACGTTTCTCGCTGGTCGGCCGCTCGGCCGATCTCGTCAACATCGCCGGCAGACGCACGTCGCTCGGCCATCTGAACGTGCAGCTGCAAGCGATCCAGGGCGTCATCGACGGCGTATTCCTGATGCCCGAACACGACGAAGCGGAGCACGACGGCGTGACCCGCCTCACCGCACTCGTGGTCGCGCCGACGCTCGACGCGACGCGACTGCTCGCGGCGCTGCGCGAACGGATCGATGCGGTGTTCCTGCCACGCCCGATCCACTTCGTGGACCGGCTGCCGCGCAACGACACCGGCAAGCTGACGCACGCGATGCTGCAACAGATGCTCGCATCGCACGGGAGCAGCCCGCGATGACGCCTCTGCCGCTCGCCATCGATGCGCAACACCCGTCGTTCGAGGGCCACTTCCCGTCGCGGCCGATCGTGCCGGGCGTCGTGCTGCTCGACTGCGGCCTGCGCGCGATCGCTGCACACCGCAGCACGTCGTTCGGCAGCGCTTCGCACGGCGACGTGCGGATCGGAACGGCAAAGTTCCTGTCGATGGTCGGCCCCGGCGAACCGGTGCGGCTGGAGATCGAGGCATCGTCGACCGCGGCGGTGCCCGACGGCTATCGGCTGCGAATCTTCGCGGGCCGGCCCGACAACGAACGTCTCGCCGTCAGCGGCAACGTGAGTTTCGACCCGGTCGCGACGGACACGAACCTCTGATGGCGGCGATCTGGACCACGCACCGCGAGCGCGGACATCCTGCGATCCTGCGTTTCTTCACGTGGATCGCGCTGCATCTCGGCCGACCGATCGCGCGGCTGTTGCTGGTTCCGATCGTCTGCTACTTCGTGGTCGCCGGCGGCGAGGCCCGCGCTGCGTCGCGCGACTACCTCAGGCGCGTGCTCGGCCGCGAGGCGCGATTGATCGACGGCTTCCGTCACGTGCACTGCTTCGCGTCGGTGATCCTCGATCGGCTGTACCTGCTGAACGATCGCCATGACCTGTTCGATATCACGGTGTCGGGCAGCGACGTCATCCGCGCGGCGATGGGCCAGGTAACCGTCGGCGACGGCAGGCGCCAGTCGCGCGGTGCGTTCGTCATCGGCGCGCACCTCGGCAGCTTCGAGGCGGTGCGCGCCGCGGGTCGCGATGAAAAAGACCTGCACGTGGCCATGGTCATGTACGAAGACAACGCGCAGTACCTGAACCGGGTCTTCGCGGCGATCAACCCGAAGCTCACCGAGGCGATCATCCCGCTCGGGCACATCGACTCGATGCTGCGCGTCAAGCGCGCGCTCGACGACGGCGGTCTGGTCGGCGTGCTCGCCGATCGCATCCTCGCCGAAGAAGTCGGCACCCCTGCGGTCCGCGAGGTGATGCTGCTCGGCGCGCCGGTCGCGATCCCGACCGGACCGTTCCGCATGGCCGCGATGCTGAAGCGGCCGGTGGTGTTCATCGTCGGCCTGTACCGCGGCGGCAACCGCTACGAGGTCCGCTACGAGTCGCTGTACGACTTCTCGGTCGCGGCGGCGGGCGGCGACCGTAGCGTGGCGATCGACGCCGCCATCGCGAACTACGTCGCCCGCATCGAGCAGCTGTGCCGCGAGGCGCCTTACAACTGGTTCAATTTCTACGACTTCTGGAACGACCGCGCACGACCCGGCAGCCATCTCGCCGATCGCGGCGACGATGGATCCTCGGGACCGGGAGCGCCGTCATGAGCGCGCGCCTGGCTTCCATCGTTCTCGCGCTGTGCGCCTTCGGCGCCACAGCCGCCGAGCCGTTCACCGCGAAGGCGCTGATGCAGACGCTCGCGCAGGTCAAGGTCAGCCGCGCCGCGTTCGTCGAGAAGAAATATCTCGCGTCGCTGAGCCAGCCGGTCGAGTCCTCCGGCGAACTCGTCTACGCGGCGCCGTCACGACTCGAGAAGCGCACCGTGACGCCGCGTCCCGAGATAATGATCGTCGATGGCGACACGCTGACGATCGAGCGCAACGGCACGCGTCGCAGCATTTCGCTGAACTCCTTTCCCGAAGTCGCTGCCTTCACCGACAGTATCCGCGCGACGCTGGCCGGCGACCTCGACGCGCTGGCGCGCAGCTATCGCGTGGTGCTCGACGGCCAGCAGAAGCAATGGCGGCTCAGCCTGTTGCCGTCTGATCCGAAGATCGCCGCACTCGTGAGCCGCGTCACGATCGACGGTCACGACGCGCGGATCGAAACGATCGAAGTGCTGCAGGCCGACGGCAGTCGCTCGGTCACGTCCATCACGCCGGTCCCCGAAGCGGCCGCCCGATGACGCCGGGCAAGCGCAACCGCCTGGCGATCGGCATCTGGCTGGCCGTCGTCGCGGCGGCGATCGGGGTGATCGCGAATGCCCGCTTCACGGCCGACCTGTCGGCGTTCCTGCCGACGCATCCGACGCCGGAGCAGGCGCTGCTGATCGATCAGCTGCGCGAGGGACCGGCTTCGCAACTGATCCTCGTCGCGATCAAGAGCGGCGCGACCGCGGTTCCGGATGCCACGCTCGCGAAGCTGTCGCGCGACACGGCCGCGACGCTGCGCGGCGACCCGCAATTCCAGTCGGTCAACAACGGCGAGACCGTCAGCGCGACGCGCGACCGCGAGCTGCTGTTCAACCACCGCTACCTGCTCGGCGATCGCGTCGTCGCCGCGCGCTTCACCGTCGAAGGACTGCACGAGGCACTCGGCGAAAGCCTGGACCTGCTCGCATCGTCGGCCGGCCTGATGCTGCAGCCGCTGATCACGCGCGACCCGACCGCCGAACTGCTGCACCTCGTCGACGGACTGACCGCGGGTCGCGAACTGCCGATGGTCGACGGTGCATGGTTCATGCGCTCGCCCGAGGACGGACCGCATGCGTTGCTGGTCGCCGAGACGCGTGCCGAAGGCTCGGACATCGACGGCCAGCAGGCGGCGATCGAGGCGCTGCGGGCGGCATTCGCCCACGCCCGCGACGGGGTGGGTCCGACGGCCGCCGGTGCGCAGCTCGTGCTGTCGGGACCGCCGGTGTTCGCGACCGAGGCGCGCAACACGATCGAACACGACGCGATGCGGCTGTCGATTATCGGCGCGTTGCTGGTCTCGACGCTGCTCGGCTTCGTCTATCGTTCGCCGCGCGCATTGCTGCTCGGGTTGCTGCCGATGATCAGCGGCGCGCTGTGCGGCCTCGCCGCGGTCGCCGCAGGATTCGGTGTGGTCCACGGCATCGCGCTCGGCTTCGGCGTGACGCTGATCGGCGAGGCGGTCGACTACGCGATCTACCTGTTCGTGCAGGGGACGCATGCGGCGGCGGATCGGCGCGGCGGCGCGCGCAGCTTCTGGTCAACGATCGCGCTCGGCGTCGCGACGTCGGTGATCGGCTTCGCGGCGCTGATGTTCTCCGGCTTCCAGGGGCTCGCGCAGGTCGGGCTGCTGTCGATCGTCGGGCTCGTCGTCGCGGCGCTCGTCACGCGCTTCGTCATCCCTGCCTGGATGCCGCCGGGGTTCTCGGTGCGGTCGATGCCGCGGCTCGGACAGGCGCTGGCGCGACTCGCCTCGGGCGCGGGCCGCCTGCAGTGGGTCGTGGCCATGCTCGCGGTCTTGGCCGTGGCCGCGCTCTTCGTCCATCGCGAAGCGCTGTGGAGCCGCGAGCTCGGATCGCTCAGTCCGATGTCGAGCGCGTCGCAGGACACCGATGGTCGACTGCGCGGCGAGCTCGGCGCGCCCGACGTCCGCGACATCGTCGTGATCCGCGCGAAGACCGAGGAGGCCGCGCTGATCGGCAGCGAACGCGTCGTCGCGGCGCTCGCCCCGTTGATCACCGACGGAATGCTGGCCGGCGTCGAGGCGCCGTCGAAGTATCTGCCGAGCGTCGCGACGCAGCGGGCACGACAGGCGGCGCTCCCCGACGACGCGACGCTGCGCCGCGACTTCGCCCGGGCGCTCGACGGCACGCCGTTCGTCAGGACCGGCTTCGACGGCTTCTTCGAGGACGTCGCCCGCGAACGCAGCGGACCCCCGGTCACGCGCGACGACCTCGCGGGCACGTCGCTGGCGCCGGCAGTGCGGGCGCTGCTGAGTCGGCAAGGCCCCGCCGCCGGCCCGGCGCAGAGCTGGACCGCCGTGGTCGCGCTGCGCTCGCCGCGCGTCGACCCGTTACTGGCGGCTGGCGCCGCCACGCCGCGCGAGCGCGTCGTCGCCGCGCTCGCGCCGCTGTCGACCGATACGGGCGGCCCCGAGATCCGCGCGATCGACATCAAGGCCGAGACGCAGGCGCTGTACGCGAGCTATCTGTCCGAGGCGCTGCGGATGGCCGGCTTCGGCGCGCTCGCGATCGTCGCGCTGCTGGCCGTGGCCTTGCGCGACCCGCGACGGCTCGTGCGGGTCATCGCGCCGCTGGCGATCGCCGTGCTGCTGGTCGCAGCGGCCCACGTGGTCATCGAAGGACCGCTGACGCTGTTTCACTTCGTCGGGCTGCTGCTGATCGTCGCGGTCGGCTCGAACTACACGCTGTTCTTCGATCGGCGCGCCGGGCTGCGGGTCGACGAAGGCGATCATGCAGTGCTGGTTTCGCTGATCGTGGCCAACCTGACTGCGGTGATCGGCTTCGGCGTGCTGAGCCTGTCGTCGCTGCCGGTGCTGCATGCGATCGGGACGACGGTCGCACCGGGCGCACTGCTCGCGCTGCTGTGCTCCGCCGTGTTCGCGGCGCGGTCGCGCGCGACGCGATGAACGTCCTCGTCCGAGCAGCGATGATTCTCGCTGCCGCAATGGCCGTCGCGGGATGCGCTCAGATGCGCGACGCACCGGTACCCATCGTCGCGCGGACCGTCGCGACGCAGTGCGCGAGTCCGGTCGACACGCTGATCGTGCTGCTGCCCGGCGCCTACGACCACGCCGAAGACTTCGTCGCCGAAGGCTTCGTCGCCGCGCTGCAGTCCCGTCACATCGCAGCCGACATCGCGCTGGTCGACGCGACCATCCCGTACTACCGCGAGCGGATCATCGTTACGCGACTCGAGACCGACGTCATCGCGCCCGCGCGCGCCCGGGGTATCCGCCATATTTGGCTGGCCGGCATCTCGCTCGGCGGCCTCGGCAGCCTGATCTACGCGAACGAACGCCACGGTGTCGTCGATGGACTGCTGCTGATCGCGCCGTATCTCGGCGAACGCAGTGTGACGGCCGAAGTCACCGCGTCGGGCGGCCTCGCACGATGGGCGCCACCCGGACGCATCCCCGACGACGATGGCGACCGTCGTATCTGGCAATGGCTGAAGACGCTGACGATGACACCGCCGACCGAAGCCGGACTGCCGGTGGTGTACCTCGGTTTCGGTGTCGACGACCGCTTCGCGACCAGTCATCGGCTGCTCGCCGCGACGCTGCCGCCAGACCACGTGTTCACCGCGCCCGGCACGCACGACTGGCCTGCATGGCGGCCCTTGTGGTCCGCGATGCTGGACGCCGCGCCACTGCCGCGCGATCCGTCCTGCGGGCAAGGGCGATGACGAGCCCGTCGCGCCGTCCACCGCTGATCCACGCGTCGATCGGACTGCACGTCTTCGCGGCCGGCATGATGACGGTGCAGCCGTCGTGGTGGCCGATGACGCTCGCGACGCTGGTCGCCGACCACGCGGTGATCACCGCCACCGGACTGTGGCCGACCAGCACCTGGCTCGGACCGAACCTGCGACGGCTGCCGGTCGCCGCGACCGCGCGCGGCGAGATCGCGCTGACGATCGACGACGGACCCGATCCCGACGTGACGCCGCGCGTCCTCGACCTGCTCGACGCGCTGGCCGTGCGCGCGACCTTCTTCTGCATCGGCGCGCGGATACGCGCGCATCCGGCACTCGCGCGCGCGATCGTCGCGCGCGGCCATGCGATCGAAAACCACAGCGACATCCATCGACACGACTTCTCGTTGCTCGGCCCCGCCCGCCTCGATCGCGAACTCGCTTCGGCCCAGCGGACCATCGTCGACACGGTAGGCATCGCACCGCGCTTCTTTCGGGCGCCTGCGGGATTGCGCAACGTGTTCCTGCAAGCTGCCCTGGAACGGCAGGACCTTGCGCTGACGAGCTGGACGCGACGCGGCTTCGACACCGTCGGGCGCGACCCGAAACGCGTCGCCGCACGGCTCGTGGCGGGACTCGCGGCAGGCGACATCCTGCTGCTGCACGATGGCCATGC
>JBDTIS010000091.1:0-56885 GCA_039936235.1 Burkholderiaceae bacterium
AAGGCTTGATGCACGGCTCCGACGCAGTCGGATCGATCGTTCGCAACGCGCTACAACGCGCTGGCGTGGACGCGCCTCGCAAGGGGGCACACCAGTTCCGCCATGCCTTGGCGGTTCGCATGTTGCAAGACGGCGCGTCACTGCCCGAGATCGGCGAGCTGCTGCACCACCGCAGCCCGCTGTCGACGTCGATCTACGCCAAGGTGGATGTTGCGGCTTTGCGCGCTTTGGCGCTGCCATGGCCAGGGAGCGCATCATGAACACGCTGCGCCAAGCGTTGCCCGAGTATCTCCAGCTTCGCCGCAGCCTGGGTTTCAAGCTGCACGACGCTGGCCTGCTACTGCCGCGGTTCGTTGCCTTCCTCGAAGACCACGACGCCTCGCACATCACGTCCGTGCTGGCGCTGGCGTGGGCGCAGCAGTCGGCGTCGGTACAGCCCGCCGAGTGGGCGCGGCGGCTGAGCTGCGTACGCGGCTTTGCCCGCTACCGCAGCGCCACCGACGCCCGGACGGAGGTTCACCCTTGGGCCTCTTGCCGCACAGGTCGACCAGTGCCAGGCCATATCTGTACTCGGACGAGGAAGTCCAACGGCTGCTGGACGCCGCACTGAAGCTGCCCACCTCCTGGCATTCGACGACTTTGCGACCGTGGGCGTTTCACTGCCTGTTCGGCTTGCTCAGCACGACCGGCTTGCGCCTCTCCGAGGCGCTGAACCTGCAAGTCGCCGACGTAGACCTCGATCAGGCGATGTTGACGATTCGCGGCGCCAAGCTGGGCAAGACCCGGCTTGTGCTAATTCATGTCTCCACCGCCGATGTGCTGGCCAACTACCTGCGACGTCGTGATGCGTTCTTCGCTCGGCCGATCTCACCCTACGTCTTCGTTTCGCGCACGGGCAACCGGCTCGACGAGGCCCATGTCCACCGGACGTTCTATGCGCTGTCGCGTAGCGTCGGTCTGCGCGGGGTGCATGACAGTCATGGGCCCCGGCTGCACGACTTCCGACATCGTTTCGCTGTTCGAGTGCTCACGCGGTGGTATCAGGCGGGCGAGGATGCCGCGCGCCTCTTACCGGTGCTGTCGGCCTACCTCGGCCACGTACGCGTACAGGACACGTATTGGTATCTGAGCGCGTGGCCGGAGCTGATGACGCAGGCCATGTCTCGGCTGGAGCGGCGCTGGGGAGCGGCACCATGAGGGCCCCGGCCAGCTTTGCCGTATTGCTGGAGCGCTTCTTCACCCAGCGTTTGATGCATCAGCGTCAGGCCAGCGCGCACACCATTGCCTCGTACCGCGACACGTTCAAGATGCTCCTGCAGTTCGTCCAGAAGCGGCTGCGCAAGGCACCGTCAACAATTGCGCTGGAGGACATTGACGCGCCATTGGTGGCGACGTTTCTCGATGATCTGGAGACAGTGCGCGGCGTCACAGCGCGAACGCGCAACCTTTGGTTGACCGCGGTGCATTCCTTCTTCCGCTACGTCGCCTTCGAAGCGCCGACACATGCGGCGCAGATCGGACGCGTGCTGGCGATACCGGCAAAGAAGTTCGCGCGGCCGTTAGTGCCCTTCCTCAGTCGAGCCGAGGCCGATGCACTGCTGGCGGCGCCGAACCGGCGAACGTGGTCAGGGCGACGCGACCACGCGTTGATGCTGCTGGCAGTGCAGACAGGGCTGCGACTGTCAGAAGTAACCAGCCTTCGCAGCGCCGATGTGAACCTGAGTACGGGCTCGCATGTCCGTGTGCTCGGCAAGGGACGCAAGGAGCGGTGCACGCCGCTTAGCAAGGCTACACGTGCAGTCCTGGCAGCGTGGCTGCGCGAACCGTCGCGGGCGCCCGACCAGCCGCTATTCCCCAACGCGCGCGGCGGTTCGCTGAGCTCCCATGGCGGGCAATACCTATTGGCCAAGCATGTTGCGACGGCCAGCGTGGAATGCACATCGCTCAGGCGCAAACGCGTTTCACCGCACGTTCTTCGGCATACGACGGCGATGGACCTGTTGCAAGCCGGTGTCGAGCAATCGGTCATCGCCCTGTGGCTCGGCCACGAGTCGATCGAGACGACACAGATCTACCTGGACGCAAACCTGGAACTGAAGGAAAAGATGCTTGCCAAGACCACGCCACCCGGTGCCAAGCCCGGGCTGTATCGGCCTGATGATGCGCTGCTCGCGTTCCTCAGGGGCTTGTAGACACGGCTGACTATGTCCACGATTGATGCAATCCCTTGCGGGAACCGCTACCGCGGCGGGACATAGTTCGGCACGGGACATAGTTCAGACTATGTCCCGCTGGACATAATCTGAACTTTCCGTTGAAGCTCTCATCGACCCCGTTTTGCCACGGCTTTCCGGGATCGATCAGCGCAAAGTCGATGCTTTCATTGCTGGCCCACCGCAGGTCCGCTCGCGACACGAACTCCAGACCGTTGTCCGATCGAACGTGCCTGGGTGCGCCATGGGCGCTGATCAACTGCGAGAGCACCTCGATCACCCTACCGGACCGAATCGAGCC
This sequence comes from Burkholderiaceae bacterium, assembly GCA_039936235.1. Lineage (GTDB taxonomy): Bacteria > Pseudomonadota > Gammaproteobacteria > Burkholderiales > Burkholderiaceae_D > CAHJXF01. The sequence continues at coordinate 2,515 of JBDTIS010000091.1, forward strand.
GGCCACATCGATTGCCAGACTCACTTTCGTGAACTCGTCGATCACCGTCAAGCACTTCAGCTTCTGTCCATTGGCACAGGCGTCGTGAACGAAATCGTAAGCCCATACCTGGCCCGGTCCCATCGGCGGCTGCGGCCGCGGTCGATGCCCCGCAACTCGCTTGCGAGCGCGTTTACGAGGCACCTGCAGCTTCGCCTTGCGCCATAGACGCCACACCTGGCCGTGTCCCATCAAGAAGCCCTGACGTTCCAGGAACACGTGGATGCGCCGGTACCCGAAGCGCGGGTACTGAGCCGACAGCAAGCCCATCGCCGCCAGCGCAGGCACCTCCTTGACGAAACATCCGCGAGGCATAGCTCAGCGTCGATCGCGCCACCGACAGCAGCGCGCAAGCCCGTCGGGTCGACAGGCCCCGCGCCATCGCGTAGCGGACCTGTTCCCGACGCGCCGGCGCGCTCACCATTTTTTTGCGGTGATCTCCTTCATCACGTCGATCTCGAGATCCCGATCGGCCACCATCTTCTTCAGCCTCCCGTTCTCCTGCTCGAGGTGCCGCAATCGCTTTACGTCGGCGCTCTCCATCGTCCCGAAGTGTTGGCGCCAGTTGTAGATCGTCTGCTCATTGACCGCATGCTTCTCGGCCACCTCGGCCACGGGAGTTCGATCGGTTTCCCGAAGGATCGCGCCCATCTTCTCTTCAGGGTATCGGCTCTTCCTCACAGCTCTCTCCTCGTCGGTGGGAGCCATCCTCTCAAGTTTCAGCTGGTCCGAAAAGTCCGAGGCAGGTCAAGAGCGCATGGTGGATGACCGCGTTTTGAGACTCCGTTTGTCGGGGTCGCGCAGCGACGTTGAATCGTCTGTGCGCCAACGAACACCTGCCAGCTCGAACAATTGACTGATGTCATTTCCACTGGTTGCAGATAGCGTCGATCGGGTTCGCACTGGTAAGCAATCAATACCTTGCCACGACCTGCTCTCTCTAGATTGCCCACTGACCCGGTTCAGGCGGAGACCGCCAAGGCGGCGCTGCACGTCGCAAACCAGACGAGCCCATCTCTGATCGCGACCGCCGACCTCGGGGCAGCGATCGGATCGGAATCAACCAGGGTGCAGTCTTCAAGCAATTCCCCAGCAAGGACGCCATCTGGCTGGGAACAGAGGCCTGGCTGCGGGAGCAGTTGATGTCCACCCAGAAACGGCGGCCACATCACCGTGCTGGACCGTGCGTGCAGCGCGAATTTGAGCGGCTGCTGTAAGCCGAAACGGTTCGCTAAAACCGCAGCCGGCGCTCCCCCGGCACGTCGATGTGTGATGGCGCACAGACGGAAAAGCGTCGCGCGTGCATGGTGCAGCCATCGCCGGACTGCTGCTCCAGCATCACAAGCAGCGAGGTGGGCTGGTTGCAAGCGGTTTTCCAATATGACTCTGCGACCCGCGCCATGAAACCTTTATTCAATGCCTCGGCGGCGTCGAGTGGGTCAACGCAGAAGAACTTCAAGCAGATGAACAAGTGGTTCTATGCACTCATGGCAGACACCTTCGACAGGGGCAACGCTCGCTATCGGCCAGATCACCTCGCTGCACCGGAACGATCCCGCTTCCGAGGCTGCGTCCTTGCTGCGTGAGCGGGACGATCGAGCGTTCCGCATCAGATCGGCTAGCGAGCATGAGTGCCTGGCAATGAAAGTGAAATTTGTTCACGCCATCACGTGGAGTACGTCTTCGATCCGCCTTGACGGCTCCGGACTCAACCTTGCGTGCCAATTTCGAACACCATGCGAAGCCAGGAGATATTCCATGCAACAGATGAAAGTCGTTTCCTTAATTGTCATTGGGTGTCTGGCCACGGGTCAGGCCTGGTCTGAAACCGCGCTGATGAAGCAGGCGCAGGGTTTGTTCAAGCCGGTCCCCGCAGTCGCGCCAGCCATGCCGGGCAATGCCGCGACGCCGGCCAAGCTGGATCTTGGCAAGATGCTTTACTTCGAGCCAAGGTTGTCGCAAAGCCATTCCATCAGCTGCAACTCCTGCCACATGGTCGGCATGGGCGGAGTCGATTTGCAGGAGACCTCGTTGGGCCATCGCTGGCAGCATGGCGGGCGCAACGCGCCGACCGTCTACAACGCGGTGTTCGATATCGCTCAGTTCTGGGATGGACGTGCCAAGGATCTGGAGCAACAGGCGGGTGGTCCGCTGGTCAATCCGGTCGAGATGGATATGACCAAAGAGCACGTGGTGGAGCAGCTCAAGGGCATCCCGGGCTACGCGGCTGTGTTCGCGAAGGCCTTTCCCGGCACCGCCGATTCGATCACCTTCGACAACGTGAGCAAGGCTATCGCAGTGTTCGAGTCCACCTTGATCACTCCGAACGCACCGTTCGATCGCTACCTCAAGGGTAACGAGAAGGCGCTCGACACGACGCAGAAGGAAGGCTTGGCGATGTTTATCAACAAGGGCTGTGCGGCATGCCACAACGGCATCAACGTTGGCGGGGGAATGTATGCCCCGTTCGGTGTAGTTGAGCGTCCCGGCGCCGACATCCTGCCGCCTGGCGACAAGGGCCGCTTCGCGGTGACCAAGACGGTCAGCGACGAGTACGTCTTCCGTGTGCCCTCGCTGCGCAACATCGCTCTCACCGCGCCGTATTTCCATACTGGCAAGGTGTGGGATCTGCGCCAGGCTGTCGCGATCATGGGCAGCAGTCAGCTCGGCGCGAAGTTGAGCGATGAGGAAGTCGGCCAGATCGAGACCTTCCTCGGCGCACTGACCGGCGACCAGCCCAAGGTCACGCTGCCGATCCTGCCACCTACCGTGGCAACCACTCCGCGGCCCAAGCCATAGGCGGCGCAAAAAGGTGTTCGGCATGCGGAAGGACAGCGTAAAACCCGTAACAGGTTCACTTCGGCGTCAGAACACAGACCACAGGGGGCGAGCATGAAGGGCTACGTGCAAGACATTGAGGGCCTTGTCATGCGGAACGAGGAGTTTCGAAGGGTGCTCTACACAGCTCAACTTGCCAGTTGGTCGTGATGACGCTGAAGCCCAAGAGGAGATTGGTGCCGAGGTGCACAAGCTCGATCAGTTCTTCCGTGTCGAACAGGGCAGCGGCGAAGCCGTGCTCGACGGGCTTCGTACCGCGATGTCGGCCCAACGCCTTCCCCGATCATCACGATTCCATTCCGATTCACCGTGTCGAACCAGGGTCGGGCTCACCGGATATCCCTCTCGTCGCTTATCACTTCTCGTGAAATCACTCACTGGATCCGATCGAGCACTGCACCGAGGGCGGCACTCGATGCGTCTCGCGCGAATTTAGCCAGTACGCCTCTCTTGTAGCGCGGTGCCGGCTGCTTCCATGCGGCGCGACGATCGGCGATCTCTTCGTCGCTCACGTTGAGCTGCAGCGTTAGTGTATGGGCATCGATCGTGATGGAGTCGCCTTCGTGCACCAGTGCCAACGTACCCCCGACGTAGGCTTCGGGTGCGACATGTCCCACCACCATCCCCCACGTACCGCCCGAGAACCGGCCATCGGTCACGAGGCCCACCGACTCGCCGAGGCCCTGACCGACCAGGGCGCTGGTCGGCGCAAGCATCTCGGGCATGCCCGGAGCGCCCTTCGGTCCAAGGTAGCGCAGCACCATCACGTCGCCTGGATCGATAGATCGACTCATGATGGCGGCGAGGGCCGATTGCTCGTCGTCGAAGACGCGCGCCGGCCCGGTCATGACCGGATTCTTCAATCCGGTGATCTTGGCCACGCTCCCTTCGCCTGAAAGGTTCCCTTTCAGGATCGCAAGGTGGCCTTCGGCATAGATCGGATCTGCGAACGGACGGATGACTTCCTGCTCGGGCGACAGATCAGGAATCTCGGCAAGCATTTCGGCGACGGTTCTGCCGGTGATGGTCATGCAGTCGCCATGAAGGAGTCCTGCGTTCAGCAACTCCTTCATCACCGCTGGAATGCCGCCGGCCGCGTGCAGGTCGACGGCCAGGTACCGCCCACTCGGTTTCAGATCGCAAAGCACGGGAACGGTCCTGCGCACGCGCTCGAAGTCGTCGATGGTCCAGTCCACTTCCGCCGCGTGGGCGATTGCCAGGAAGTGCAACACCGCGTTGGTAGAACCACCGATCGCCATAATCACCGCGACGGCGTTCTCGATGCTCTTGCGGGTCACGATGTCACGCGGTTTCAAGTCGGCTTCAACCGCTTCAAGGAGGACGCGCGCCGATTCCGCAGCCGACGTTGTCTTTTCGTCATGCGGGTTCGCCATCGTCGAAGAAAATGGAAGGCTCATGCCAAGCGCTTCGAAGGCGGAACTCATGGTGTTCGCCGTGTACATCCCGCCGCAAGATCCGCTACCTGGAATCGCACGCCTTTCGATCTGCTTGAAGTCCTCTTCGCTCATCCTGCCCGCGCTGAATTCCCCGACGGCCTCGAACACACTGACGATGTTCAGGTCCTTGCCCTTGTAGCGTCCTGGAAGAATGGTGCCTCCGTAGACGAAGATACCGGGCACGTTGGCGCGCAGCATGCCGATCATCCCGCCGGGCATGTTCTTGTCGCACCCACCAACGACCACGACGCCGTCTAGCCACTGGGCCTGGACGCAGGTCTCGATACAGTCGGCGATGACTTCCCGCGACACGAGGCTGTACTTCATGCCCTCGGTACCCATGGCCATGCCGTCCGAAACGGTGGGCGTGCCGAAGGTTTGCGCCTTGCCGCCGCCTGCCTCGATACTGGCTACCGCGGCATCCGTCAGTTTCTGGAGACCGGAATTGCACGGTGTGATCGTGGACTGCCCATTTGCCACGCCGATCATCGGCTTTTCGAAATCGGCCTCCGTGTAACCCATCGCGTAATACATGGAGCGGTTCGGCGCGCGCGCCACGCCTTCTGTGATGTTCCTGGAACGGCGGTTGTTGTTCATCGTGTGTCGGTCTCTTTCGATGCCTGATCGTAATCAAATGATATCGCGCGATCTGAGTTCCACATCGTGGCGGCGGGTGCATCCACTTCTGGATCCCCCCCGGATAGCGGAACGCGTGCTTTCCAGGAGCCGATGCCCGACCGGCAGGGGCAACGCATGGGTGTGGGCCTGCGATTGGCTTCGCGATTTGTCTCTCTCGAACGGATCAGGTCGACGAGCCGAACTCGTTGAACACGTACACGCGTTCAGCAAACCTCACCTTCTGCGGAGCACGGTGCCGCTGGCGGCGCGTTTTCGGGATTTCCTTCAACGGTGCGATCCAGGTGCTCAACCGACAGACCTCGATCACCTGACCCGTATACCGTGCACTCGACCCCGGCCACCTACCCGATGTGGCTCTTCTCGACCCGATCGATCGGTTCGTGTCCTGCCGGAGCCTGTCACAAGCAGTCGCCAGGACCATTGCTTCGTATTGAACCTAATCTTCAACTAACTTCTGCCGGCCTACACTTGATTCTTCTGAATCACAGAGGAGTTTCCAAGATAACCGGCGTTTGAATTCCATCGCACCGCCCGCTCGGTCCGTTCCATCATCGGCATCGCGGCAGACCTCGCCAGGTTTGTCGATGTATCGCGCGAACAGGCGCGTGAACTTGCCCTCGCGGCGCATCCACGCGCGATCATCGGGCATGCCTTCGAGGCAGAGCCGGATGGCTCCGGGCCGTGATCTTCGTTGGACGTACGGGCGGCCAGGTTTACTTCATATCTTGGAGAGCGAGCCGGTGCGCACTCAGCCCGACCGAGATCGGCCTCTCGGCCCTATTCCGGCAATGTTTCCCTTTCGTCGATTCGCCACAGGCGCTGCAAGAGCTAGGACACTCATGAAGACTATTTATTCCTCTCCTTCGCTCTCCGAACCGAGCAAAGTCGCCGCCGTCACTTTCGGTTTCTGGGTGATCAAAGTGCTCGCGACGACGCTGGGTGAAACGGGTGGCGACTGGGTGTCCATGTCCCTGAACCTCGGCTATCTGATTGGAAGCGCGATCTTCGCGGCGATCTTCGTCGCATTGGTCTGGTCGCAGGTCAAGGCATCGCGCTTCCATCCGGCGCTGTTCTGGGCAACCATCGTTGCAACCACGACGCTCGGCACGACGCTGGCCGACTTCGCAGACCGTTCGCTCGGCATCGGCTATCCCGGCGGCGTGGCGATCGTGGCTTCGCTGCTCGTCGTGAGCCTGCTCATATGGCGCTGGTCCGAGGGAACGGTGTCGGTGGCGAGCATCAATACGCCGAAGGCGGAGTGGTTCTACTGGTGCACGATCCTGTTCTCCCAGACGCTCGGCACAGCGCTGGGCGACTGGCTTGCCGGCACCGACCGTGGTGGCCTCGGCTTCGGCTACGAATACGGCGCGCTGGTCTTCGGCGCGGGTCTGGCGGTCGTTGCCGCGCTGTACTTCTGGACGCAGATCTCGCACACGATCCTGTTCTGGATCGCATTCATCCTCACGCGACCGCTCGGCGCCACGCTCGGCGACCTCCTCGACAAGCCCGTCTCGAATGGCGGCCTGAACTTCAGCCGCTGGGTTGCCTCGCTCGTGTTGCTGGGCAGTATCGTCGCCTGCATCGCGCTCATCCCGCAGCGTGCGGCCAAGAAAGGCGATGCGGTATGACCCTGTTCCCGTTCAAGCCCCGATCGACGCAGTCGCGGAGCGCGCGGCGCCCGAGAGACGACTCGCTTCCCACTGCGCATCGTGGGAGCCGCTCCGCGCTTCCTGTCTTGGTCCTGGTTGCAACGACGATCTGCGCGTGGCCGGTGTCGCAGACCTTCGCTGGCGACCGGCTCGAAACCGACCGATCGGTGCCCGGTTCGGTGGTGCCCAGCAGTGGAACGACCGCCGGCCCAAGAATCTCGCCGCAAAGGCAAACATCGTCGCCTCTGTCCTCCAGCGCCGATTCCCTGAGTGGCCCCGGTCAACGCGACGGGCGATGTGCGAAGTTGCGAGAGAGGTACGCACAGAGTGAAGCGTGTTTCGCCCGCTATCGGATGAAAAATCACGGGTTGCGGCCGGGCGCGTTTCAACGATGCAAGCAGTTGAAGAATCCGTCTGCGGCGTGTGGACCGGCTATCGCTCCGTGACGACTGATGTCGAATGTCCATGTGCAGCAAGGCCAGGATCGGCGCAGGAAATTGAGTTCGCTACGCCAGCTTTCAGCGTCTCAAGATTTTTCAATGGCCACTGCAGCGAGCGCCGCCGACGGTCGATGGCGTCTGCACTCGGCATCCGCGTCATCACGATGTTCTCGCTCGGCGCTGCGTGCAATGCCGGCGTGGCCGGCCCGCCATTCCTTACGGATGACCCCGAGCCCGTCGGCCTTCACCACGTCGAGATCAATTTGATCGACCAACAGACCCGCGCCGCCGCCAGACGCGCGGCGAGCGTCTCTGGTGAGGTCAACGTCGGCTGCGCGACCGCGACGCAATGTCACGTCGCCGTACCGATAGCGTTCGATCATCCGGCCGGCGGGCCCTCGCGAGCGGGCCTTGGCGATGTCGAGTTCGGCGTCAAGTACCGATTCCTCGACCGGCCCGACGACGGCTGGTCCGCTGCTGTCTATCCGACCGTTTACCTACCCACAGGCAACGCGAGTCGCGGGCTCGGCAACGGACGCGCGCAGATCTTGCTGCCGCTATGGGTGCAACGATCGTCAGGTACATGGAGTTGGGATGCCGGCATCGCCCGGCTCATCAACCGAGCACCCGACGTACGGGATAGCTGGTTCACCGGCTTGCTCGCACAGCGGTCGTTCGGCAATCGCTTGATCCTGGGCGCCGAGCTGTTCCGCCGCACATCGACTGCGATCGGCGAGCCGTCAACCGCCGGATTCACCATCGGCGCGATCGTCAACGTCGCGCAACACCAGAATCTGCTGATCTCGGCCGGCCGCGGGCTGGTACATGTCGAGACCAACCGGTGCTCGATGTTCCTGGCCTATCAGTTAGCGCTGTGATGCAAGTCTCGAATTCGTCCTGCCACCCACGTCGCGCGGTAGGAGCCGCGATCGCGCTGCTGATCGCGATACAAGGCGCGCCTGCCACGGCCGCGCCGCGGGTGGTTGCGACGATCGCGCTACCCGATCCAGTGCGCTGGGACTACGTCAGCGTCGATACCGCCGCCCATCGACTGTATGTCGCGCACCGCGAGGGCGTCGACGTCATCGACACGCACGACGACATGCCCATCCTCCACCTCGCACCGACGCCAGGCGTCCACGGTGCGGCAGCGGCGTCGGACTTGAACCGCGTCTTCACGAGCAATGGCGCTGAAGGTACGGTGGGTGTCTTCGACGCAACCAGCGGCAAGCTGTTGCAGACGTTGAAGGCGGGCAAGAATCCCGACGCGATCGTCTACGAACCGGTGACGCACCGCGTGTTCGCGTTCAACGGCGAGTCGTCCGACATCACCGCCATTGACGCCCGATCGCTGAAGGTCCTCGCCGTCTCGATCGCCGTGCCGGGTGCACCCGAGTTCGCCGTCGTCGACGGCCGCGGCCGCGTCTACTTCAACATCGAGGACAAAAGCGAAGTCGCCGTGTTCGACGCGAGGACCATGCAGATCGAGCGCCACTACAGTCTCGCGCCCTGCAGGGAACCTAGCGGCCTCGCAATCGACCCGAAAGGCCGGCTCTACTCGGTCTGCCGCAACGGCATGATGGTCGTGAGCGACCCGGCCCGAGGCAGCGTGATCGGCGAAGCGCCGATTGGCAATGGGCCCGATGGTGTCGCGTGGCTCGACGGCAGGGCCTACAGCGCCAATGGGCGGGACGGGACGATCAGCGTGGTGTCCGAGACCGCCGACGGCGGCAGGTTCGAGACCATCGCAACAGTGCCGACTGCGCTAGGCGCACGCACGATTGCTGCGGATCCGAGCGAGCACGTGCTGTTTTTGCCGACGGCGGATTTCAAGCCGCTGCCGGCGTCCGGCCCGGAAAAGTCGAGACGCCCCGAGGCCATCCCCCAGACTTTCCGGGTGCTGGTGTTGAAGGACCCCGACGCTCGATGACCCGCAAGCCGTGCGCGACACAATGACTGTTCGCTCGTGGTCGGTGACGAAGAGAAGTCTCCGCCCCGATCGGACGTCATGGCTTCAGGATTGATGCCTGCGACGCAGCGCGGCGTCGATGGCGATCAGACGGCGGCCTGCCGATAGACAAAGCGCAATCCGGAGCGCCTGTCGAGCCGCGTGGTGAGCTCGACCGTTCCACCGAGGGCGTTGGCGGCGGCACGCACGATCGCCAACCCGAGGCCGCTGCCGGTCTCTCTGGTGCCGAGGATACGGACGAAGGGCTCGAAGACCATCGGCACGTCGGCCGCGCGGATGCCAGGTCCGGTGTCCTGGATCACGAAGCAGGCCACACGCCCCTCCCGCGTGATCGACACGTCCACCGAGCCGCCGGTCGGGGTGTAGCGGATCGCGTTGTCGATGGAGTTGCGGATCAACGACGTGGCGTGCGTCGGGTCGCCCAGGATCCGCACCGATTCGAGATGCGTGCATCCGAGGTCGATCGTCTTCGCAGCAGCCATCGCCAGGAGATCCTCGATCGTCGTCCTCACCAACTGGTCGAAGTCGAGGACGTGGGCGGATGCCGGAATTGCCTGCATCCGCGCGAGGCTCAGCAACTGGTCCTGCAACGCCGCCATGCGTTGCAGTCCCCGCCGCAACTGCGACACGCGGTCTCGCGCATCGCTGGAGATCGAAATGTTCTGCACGTTCTCCGCCTGCACCATCAGGGCAGCCACGGGCGATCGGAGTTCGTGGGCTGCATGGGCGACGAAGCGGCCCTGCTGCTCGAGCGCGAGCGCGAGGCGCTTGAGCAACCGGTTCACCGCATCGACGAAAGGAATCAGCTCGCTCGGGACACGGTCGAACTGGAAATCCTTCAGCGTGGCGCCGTCGACCTGATCCATTTCCCGCGACAGAGCCGCGAGCGGCGAGAACAATGCTCGCAGGATGAAGTGGACCGCGACGAGCAGCAGCGGGATCAGGAACGCGATCGGGACGAGGATATAGAGCGCGCCGTCCTTCGCGTCCTCGTTGCGTGCATCCATGCTCTGCGCGACGCCGAAGCGCTCGCCGCTTGAATCGCGGATGACGATCACGCGCCATTCCGCATCGTTCGCGCGCACGGTCTGGAGACCATCCTTGATTTCCATCGGCAAGGCCAACTTCGCAGCTGAAAGCCCGGGTTCGGCCTGAAGTCCGAGCGGCACCACGACGAACCGGTCTTCCGATTCCTGCGCGTTGGCAGCGTCAGATTCCGGCGGCACGTCCCTGTAGGAGCCCCGCGATAGCGCGGACGCTACTTGCGTAAGCTGCGCGTCCTGCGACAACGTCGCGTCGTGATACGCCACGAAGAACGAAGTGGCCGCGGCCATGATCCCCGCGACGAGGATCACGAACGAGAGCCACAGCGATAGACGGCGCTGAATGGACGGATTCACGTGCCGCGCTCGACGTTCCAGCCCAGACCGCGGACGTTGCGGATGACATCCGCACCCAGCTTCCTGCGCAGGCCATGGATGATGAAGTCGACGGCATTGCTCTCGACTTCTTCACCCCAGCCGTAGATGCGATCCTCCAACTGGTCGCGGGACAGGATCGCTCCCGGCCGGATCAGCAGTTCGCGCAGCAGGGCGAACTCGCGTCTGGATAGTTGTACCGAGGCCTCGTCCACCGACGCGCACTTGGTCGCAGGGTCGAGCGTGATGACCCCGTTGCTCATGACCGGCGTGCCCTGGCCTCCACGGCGACGGGCGACTGCACGCATGCGGGCCAGCAGTTCGGTGACGTCGAACGGTTTGACCAGGTAGTCGTCCGCCCCCAGGTCGAGACCCGTGATGCGGTCCTGCAAGGAATCCTTTGCGGTGATCAGGATGATCGGCACGCCGTCGCTCCTCGAACGGACATCGACGAGTACCCGCAAGCCGTCCCGGCCAGGCAATGCAAGATCCAGCAGAATCGTCTCGAACGTATGGCGCTCGAGGACGCCGGATGCGGCCTCGCCGTCCTGCACCCAGTCGACAGCATAGGCAGCGTCGCGCAGCGCCTGGACGATGGCCTCTCCGATCATCGGATCGTCTTCGACCAACAGGATTTTCATGGTGCGAAACGCGCCAACTTTCTCATGTGGACAATCCCCCGGGACTCGAATGCTCGCCAGGCGGAAGCGAGTGTAACGACAGGCGCCTAGCGCACCGTTGGTCGGATTCCGGTTGCGTCTTCGACGACGACACGCTCACCGACAACCTGCCGCGCATCGAAGCGCTGGCGGTGGAACTCGGCGAACTGGGCGTGACATGGTCCTGCAACGCCAAGGCGAACGTCCCGTACAAGACACTCAAGATCCTCAAGGAAAACGGCTTGCGCCTGCTGCTGGTCGGCTGCGAGAGCGGCGACCAGAAGATCCTGCACAACAACAAGAAGGGGCTGCTGGTCGATGTGGCGCGACGCTTCACGAAGGACTGTCACACGCTCGGCATCGTCATCCACGGTACCTTCATCCTCGGACTGCCGGGCGAGACCGAAGAGACGATCGAGGAAACCATCCGCTACGCGATGGAGATCGATCTTTACACGATCCGGGTTTCGCTGGTCGCCGCTCCGGGCTCCGTCGGAGCCGTCGCGGCAATGGGTGCGGTGGACGTAGTCGTCTCCTTCGAAGACTAGCCAGGAATTCAATTCTCCACTCCCTCGTGGCCCGCGCAAGCGCCCTTCTTCGTCTCGTTGTTCGTGAACGAGCCGTCCTTGCACAGCCCAGTGGATCCGGCGGGGGCGTTCGAAACCGTGCCGCCGCGATCCATGCTCGAAGGCCTCGTCAGCGGCTAAGGCTTCGTGGTCGATGCGACGACTCGAACGATTCAGAAGCGTGCAGCTTGCATGAATAGCGTCCTAACGATCCGCTAACAAAGGCTCAGTAAGGTCATGCCGAACTGAAATCAAAACCGCACCAGCGTGTCTCCATCGACCGAGCGAGCGGACACGAGGTGAAGCCGATGATGGCCAGCCGTTCAAACGCCGGGAAACGGCGCTTTCAGGTCGATGCAATGGGCCGAAAAACGACCCACGGAAAAAAAAATTCCATCAAGATCCGAAACGGACTTCCACGGAAGTACTGGCTGTCGAATAGATCAAAAGAGTACCTGTTAACGGCGGGCATTCGAGGGGTTCGTTTGCCCATAAATTCAACATCGCGACACACGCGAGGAGAGGGAGAAGATGAAGACCGTCAAGCAGTGGATGGACGCTTTTTGCCGAAACAACCGGGTGGTGATCGCTGGCTGCGTCGTCGCCGTCGGATCGATAGGCGTAGGCACGGCCGATGCGTCGCCCAGTTATGCGTACCAGCAAACGATTCAGATCCCGGGCGCAACGAGTTCTCATCCGTTTACGGGATATGACCTCGCGGTCTTCGATGCTTCGACACAGCTCTATTATCTGACCGATCGTTCCAATAACGGGATCGACGTCTTTTCGTCGGCGACGAATCAATTCGTCAAGCAGATCGGTCCAGGTCTCTTTGCCGGGACGCAGGGAGGGAACAACGATATTGCAGGTCCGAACGGGATCAGCATTTCCAACATCGGCACCGGAAAACTGCTGATCGCGGGCAATGGTCCGAGCAATCTCATCTCATTCAATCTGGACAGCAGCGGCCTCAATGTCTTCGGTGCGCCTCGGACTATTTCGACGGCGGTCGGCGGAACACCCGTTCCGCAGAACCGGGTCGATGGAGTTGCTTTTGCGCCGACCGCCAATACGATCCTAGCGGCAAACAATGCTTCGAATCCAGGGTTCTTGACGCTGATCAACAATGCGGACGGGAGTGTCATCCGTTCAATTCTGTTGAATGGGGTCGGCGGATATCCGGATGTCGGCGGCAACGGGGTCGAGGCGACGGTCTTCAACACGGCGCGGGGAAGCTTCTTCGTCGCGGTGCCAGCCTTGAACGCTGCAGGCACGGGGGCAGGTGGGGTCATCGAGATCAATGCGGCGACCGGTGCCCTGCTGCATACCTACGATTTCAACGCGATGGGTCTGTCGGGCGCATGCAGTCCCACTGGACTGGTGCAGGGCGGCGGCGCATCGATGTTCGTGGCTTGCAGTAATCCGGCGGCGGGACACAGCATCCTGCTGGACCCTGCGGGAAATGGATTGCTGACGCTGGTCAACGGAATCAGTGGCGGAGACCAGACCAGTTATGACCCGACGACCAATACGTTCTTTGAAGCGGCGCGCTTTCAGACCGGCGGCCCCGCTCTTGGAATCATCGATGCGCAGACGTTGGCGTTGCAGATCATCGCCATCGGCGCAAACGATCATTCGGTAGCCGTGGATCCCATCTCGGGTGAAGTATTCGTGGCGACCGCAGCGACCACCGCGTTCGCGAACTGTGCGAATGGCTGCATTGGCGTGATCGCACCGCTGCGCGTTCCCGAACCAGGATCGCTTGCCCTGTTGTCGATTGCTGGCGTAGGCCTTGTGATCAGCAGACGCCGTACAGGTCGCTAGAAATCGCGTGCCACGCGGGTCCGGTGGCGCGAAGCCATCAATCGATCTTTCCAGAGTGCCCGGAACCCGATGCGGAAAGTGTGACGGGCTCGTCGGGACAATATGACAGGAGGCGTGATGTCAAGGCAAAAACGGATGCAGGCGCGGATTCGGCGTGGCGGCCGCACGGTGATGGGCGGGTGCGCGCGGTTCGGTATTCGGGGGGCGCTCCGGAGCATTGCCGCGGGCATCGCTCTGTTGTCAGCGGGCATCGCACTTGCCGACAACGACTACGTCCTCGTCACGGGCCGGCGGGATCCGCGGATCTACGCGATCGATCTGAAGGCGGCGCTGCGTTCGGAAAACAACGGGACGGATCGCGCCGTTGTCAGCCGATCGTTGACGAATCCGACACGTCTGGATGGAAAGCTCCTGGGCGATCCGGCGACGATCAAGCTGAGTGCAGATCAGAAGACGGCATACGTGATGAACCACCACGGCGCTGTCGTCAACGCCGAATTCCTGCAGCACGGCGGACGCGGGAACATCGCCGTCATGGAAGTCAGGAAGATGATCAGCCGGAGGTACGACAACACGGCGCAGGCGCTCCAGGCGAATTGGGATCTGGGCTGGTTCGGCGGCGTCGGACTGATCGTGCTCCCGGACCTTGTCATCGGCAGCGCTGGCGAGGGCTGGCTGGCGGAGACCGGTTCGAATCGGATCAGCTTCATCGATCGTCGGACCGGCGGTCTTCGCGGCCAGATCCAGATGGCTCTGACAGGCCCTGGGACAAGGCAATTGAGCGAAGGCTGCGCGGCGTTTCCCGTACCCTTCGTGAGCCCGACGGCGGCCCCGATCAACCCCACGTTGGCGCCCGACCCGCATGACGGTTGCTGGCCCGATCCGGAAGGCATCGCGATCGGGAAGGGCAGCAACGGCAAGCGTTATCTGTTTTCAGGCAATGCCGATACCGAAGACATTTCAGTGATGGATCTCGAGCAGGCCCTGGCCGGCGTCCCGGTAGTCGAGGTCGCGCCGCGCATCCCGATCCAATCGGGACCCTTCACGATCAGCGCGAGCCCGAACGGCAAATACATCGCTGCCACCGCACGCGAAAGTCACATCAAGGACTTTGAAGGGAACACGCTGTCGATCATCGACGTCGACCGTGCCCGCCAGGGGTTGTCGAACGCAGAGGTCGCACGCATCCGGGTCGGGACCGACAATCCGGTGGGCCAGGGACGTCCGTTCACGGCGACCTGGACGCCCGACGGTCAACGCATCATCGTCACCAACTACCGCGTCAACAACCTGTCCGTCGTCGATCTGAATCGTGCGCTGGCGCATGCACCGAATGCGGAGATCGCCCGCATTGCCTTGACGCGGCCGGACTTGCAGCAGGCGCAACCGAAGGGAGTCGCGGTGACCTCCGACGGGCGCTATGCGCTGGTCGCCGGCGGACCGAACACCATCACGCGGTCGGAGACGGACCTCACCGGGGTACTGCACATCGTCGACCTGCACTCGTTCTATCAGGTCGCGACCGTCGCGAAGGTCGGTATCGATCCGTATGGAGTCGCGGTGGTCGACAAGGGTGACGACAGGGACGACGACTAGGCCAATCGCCTTCAACAGGGAATGCAGGCCGTCGGGATCGCCGATGCGCGTCTTCGTGGCTGAAACGCTGCCTTCTGGCAACCGTTTCAGGAGGCAATGACCAGCTCACTGCGCCCCGAGACCGAAGAACTGAGGCTGCGGGCAGCTGCGTGCTCGAACACTCGGCGCCTGTCGAGCAGGACACGTTGCAAGGATGACGTGCTCATCGAACGCGTTCTTCGGCGCCGCAGATTTGATTGTCCGAAACGGCACGTTGGCGAACTAGATTCGGCGCGGCGACTCGAAAATTTCTGCTTGGTCGACCCGTCGAAGCGCCGTCGGCGTCGCAGATCAACGCGGTTCGCGGTCTCATCGAGAGAAGCTCATGGCCCTGAACGCCCAGCAACGCAAGGTGGTCGTCGCGGCCTTTCTCGGCTGGACGCTCGACGCGTTCGACTTCTTCATCCTCGTCTTCACGCTTCCGGCAATCGCCGAGACCTTCAAGGTCGGCGTTCCCGACGTCGCGTATGCGATCTTCCTCACGCTCGCGATGCGCTTCATCGGCGCCTTCATCTTCGGCAGGCTCGCCGATCGATACGGCCGCAAGCCGCTGCTGATGATCGACATCGTCTGCTTCTCGGTGCTCGGGGCGCTCGCGGCTTTCGCGCCGACGCTCGCGATCTTCCTCGTCCTGCGCGCCTTGTTCGGGATCGCGATGGGCGGCGAATGGGGACTCGGATCGTCCCTGGCGATGGAGTCGATCCCGCCGGCCTCGCGCGGCCTCGTGTCGGGCATCCTGCAATGCGGTTATCCAGTCGGCTACCTGCTTGCGTCGATCGTCTTCGGCGTGTTCTACGGCCAGACGATCTTCGGGTTCGAGTTCGGCTGGAGGGCGCTGCTCCTCTTCAGCATCCTGCCGGCGCTTGTCGTGCTCTTCGTCCGTTCGCACGTGCCCGAGTCGCCGGCCTTCACTGCGGCGCGTTCACAACCCAAGCCCAGCTTCCTCGCGACGCTGAGTGCGAACTGGAAGGTATCGGTCTACGCGATCGTGTTGATGATGTTCTTCAACCTTCTGAGTCACGGCACGCAGGATCTCTATCCGACCTTTCTGGAGAAGCAACATCACTTCGACGTGCACACGGTCAGCCTGATCTCGATCGTCGCGAACGTCGGTGCGATCGTCGGCGGCCTTCTTTTCGGCTACGCATCCGAACGGATCGGTCGCGTCAATGCGATCACGATCGCCGCCCTCCTCGCGTTGCCCGCCATCCCGTTGTGGGCATACAGCGCGACGCCGGTGATGTTGGCTGTCGGCGCCTTCGTGATGCAATTCGCCGTGCAGGGCGCGTGGGGCGTGATACCCGTGCATCTCAACGAGATCGTCCCCGGCGCGGTCCGTGCGACGCTGCCGGGCGTCATCTATCAGGTCGGCAACTTCCTCGCGTCCTACAACGGGCCGTTCCAAGCCAAGCTCGCGGAAGCGCCGGGGAACAGCTACGGCTATGCGCTCGCGGTCGTCGTCGGCGTCGTCGCGATCGCCATCGCAATCCTCATCCGTTTCAGTCCCGAGCGACGCGGCGACGTGATGTCGGTCACGGAGCCGGCTGCCACGCCGGCCTGATGGCGCTGATGATCGGCTGGCCAGCGCGTCATCAGGCGCCGGGCGTCAGTCCGGTACCGCCTTCCTGACAACGATTCCTCTGCGGACGAGCGCGACGACCTCGCTCCACGTGAAGTCGTCGACACGCTTCGACGCGATGGTCGGATGGACGAACGTGATGCGAACCGTGAAGCGATCCACCTCGGGCTCGGGGCGCTCTTCCCAAGTTGCGTAGCGGATATCCTCTGCGCACAGATAGAAGTCTTTCGTATGCGGTAACAGCCATCGTTCGTCCATCGTGTTTCTCGCTGGAATGCCCGACTGGAAAGCGCCGTCGGATCGGTGACCTGCAGCAGGTTGCCATTGTCGCCGCATCGTCGATGGCGCTCCGCCCGGGAGCCACGTCGCGGCGTCCGATACGAGGCGGGACGAATCCGTGGCACGCTGACGGGCGAGACGGCAGCGGCTCGCGAGAATCGGTCTCCCATCACTGAGGACTGAAGCCATGACCACCGACGCATCCAACAGCGACCAGTCGTTCATCCGCGAGATCGAGTCTTATCTCGGTCGGACCATGACGCCCTTCGAAGTCAGCCTGGCGATCAGCCTGAAGAACGACAAGACTGCGCCGATGATCGCCCGCGAGCTGGAGGGCACCATCATCGCCGACCCGAACAAGATCCGGCCGGAACACAGCGACACGGCCAAGGAGTGAACAGCGCGCCGGCTAGGACATCGCCGGCATCTCCTTCACCTGCGCGAGCCAGCCGGCCAGTTGGACCGCCGATGGAAAGTCGTCGATCATCATCCACAGGTCGTCGCCACGCTCGGTGACCGGCGTGATCGCACGACGGCCGTAGTGGATCGCGGCCAGGGGCATGCCGCCTTCGATCAGCGTCAGCGCGTAGGCGAGGTCCAGTGCTTCCCATGCGTCGGGCTCGCGGCCTTCGACGTCCAGTTCGTGCAGCACGGCCGCGATGAACGCCTCCGCCTGCTGCTTCAACTGCACCTGGCTGCCGCCTTCGGGTTCCGCCGGCATCGATGCCCTGATTCGTTCGCGATCCATCGCTTTCCCTGGTTCGGTCAATGTGCAGCCACGCCTCGCAACGCGAGGGCTTCGAGGCGGCGCGCGATCGCGTCGGCGGCCGGTTCGCCGTCGCGCATGCGCGCCGCATAGTGCCGTACGCACATCACGGTCGATTCGGCTTCGAGGCCGGTGATCGCCGCGACCCAGTTGTCCGTCGAGGCGGACAGCGCGACCGTCCGCGCCACACCCAGCCTCGTCAACCGCTTCGCGTTGTCGAACTGGTCGTGTGCGAACGGCACGACGAGTTGCGGAATGCCGGCCGTCAGCGCCTGCGCGCTGGTCCCGATGCCGCCGTGATGGATCAGCTTCGACAGCCGCGGGACCAGCGCGCTGAACGGCGCATAGGCGACGTGATGACTCCAGTCCGGCAATTGCACCGGAATTTGATCGTGGTAAGGGGAAATCAGCACGACCCGCCGCCCTGCTTCGGCGCACGCAGCAATCCCCTTCGCAAAAAATTCCCGGCCATGCGCCATCGCCGAACCCGCGGTGATGCCGATCGGCGATTCGCCGGCATCGAGGAACGACGTCAAGGCCGCGTCGAGCCCGGCGCCGCGCTCGTCGTAGAGCGGGAAGCCGGAAGTCTCCGCCTGCGGCGGCCAATCCTTTTGCGGCGGCGCGAACCACGACGGCCACGCACAGACGACGAGGTCCGGCGAGTGCATCCAGCGGCCCCAGATGCGCCGCACCGGCGCGAGGCCGACCGTCGCGCGCAGTCCGTTGAGCCGCGGTCCGATCCAGCGATCGAGCAACAGTCGCTCCGCAGCCCACTGCATGCCTCGAAGCGACCATGACGGCATCCACGACAGGTCGCCGACGCCCGGAAGGATCGGCGGTGCCGTCGCCGACTGCACGCACACCGGCGACAGATGCACGGTCGCCGCCGGCAGGCCGGTCGCCTCCTGCACGATACGCATGCCCCAGGCGAGCGTGCTGCCGACCAGCACCGTCTGCGGCTCACCGGCCAGCGCGCGCGTCGCCGCATACGCTTCAGGAAGCCGGTCGAGCAGTTCGTCGAGGATGAACCGCGCCCCGCCGCGCGGTTCCCAGAGTTCCCGGCGTTGCAACAGGCGCTCGTAGTCGCCGGGCGCTCCCATCGCGGCGAACGAAATGCCGGCGTTCCGAATGCGGTCCGCGAAGTGTGGCGAAGCGATCATCCGCACGTCGTGTCCGCGTACCCGCAATGCCTGCGAGATCGCGATGAACGGATGGACGTCGCCGGCGCTGCCGAGCGCACTGACGAGGAAATGCGTCATTCGGTTACAGATGCGGCGAAGCGCGGCTTTCGAGGGCATTCATCGACGAAGTATCACGGCTTTCAGGGCGGCCGCACGTGCCGAGGCGTCCGGCGCCGTGGTTTCCTGAACACGGCCGACTTGTCCATGGTGGCCATCAGAGTTCGTCCGAGACCCGCGCCACGCCGAAGTGACCTAGTATTGCTGCATTGCAACACTGAAGGTCGGACCGAATCCGCCTTAACAAGATGACACGAACTTTCTCTGAGTCCATGGCGGACGCCGCCGGTCTCGTTCAGAGCGGTGACCTGCTTGCCGCCACTGCGTTGATTCAAGATGCATCGCGTCTCCACGCCACGCAGCCAGCGGCGGATGACGTCCTCTCGGCCATCAAGTCGCGCCTGGGCACCCTCACCGGGACGCGCGCGGCGAACGACGTCGTCGAGGTCGTAGATGGGCCAACATCTGTCGTCCGCGATTCGGGACGGTTCATCGACGGCTCGCTGGCATTCGACGGCCTGCAGGCGCGCTACAAGCTGTTCATCCCGGGTGTACCTGCAGCCGAACCACAATTGATCGTCCTGCTGCACGGTTGCACGCAGGACCCGGACGACTTCGCGGCTGGTACAGCGATGAACGTCCGTGCCGAACAGCAGGGCTTCTACGTGCTCTACCCCATGCAGTCGGCGGCCGCCAACCCGTCGCGCTGCTGGAACTGGTACCGACCCGACGACCAGCAACGCGACCGGGGCGAACCAGCGCTGATCGCCGGGATGACGCGCGACGTCATCGACCGATACGGCATCGATGCGGATCGGGTCTACGCGGCAGGGCTGTCGGCCGGCGGCGCGATGGCCGCCATTCTCGGATCGCGTTATCCGGAGCTGTTCGCGGCCGTCGGCGTCCATTCGGGCCTGCCGGCCGGTGCGGCAGCCAACATCCCCGACGCCCTGTCGGCGATGCGCAGCGGAACCCGCCGCGGCCAGCGTACGGCGACGCCGCTCGCCGCCCAGGTGCCTACGATCGTCTTCCACGGTGATCGGGACACCACGGTGCATCCGGTGAACGGCGAGTCGGTCATCGACGACGTGGTCGTCGGCGCGGACGCACCGGCGGTGGTCAAGGGACAAGCACCCGGCGGGAAAGGCTACAGCAACTCGACTTACCGCGACGTCGAAGGCAAGGTCGTGGCCGAGCACTGGATCGTCCACGGCTTGGCGCACGCCTGGTCCGGCGGGAACCCCGAGGGAACCCATACCGATGCGGACGGGCCATCGGCTACCGACGAGATGCTGCGCTTCTTCGGCGAACACACGATGCGGCACCGCTGATCCACGATCGACCGCAGCTGCTCTCCGTCGGAATGTCATCATGGCGTTCGATCAACACATGGATTCTCCCGAGATGACGCTGTCCAGCCACCGCCGCCGTGTCGTGTTGTCGATGCTGTGCATCGGCCTGTCGTTCGCGGCACCCGCCGGTGCGGCGGACACCGATCCGGCCATCGCCCGCATCCGCAGCTTCTACGACGCGCTGCTCGACACGATGAAGCAGGCGAGTCGCACGTCGGTGCGGACGCGCTACGACAGGCTCGCGCCGGCGGTCCGTGCGACCTTCGACCTGCCGGCGATGACGCGCATTGCCGTGGGACCGGCCTGGACGACCATCCCGGCTCCCGAACAGCAGGCGCTGATCGAGCAATTCGGCCGGCTCACGATCGCGACCTATGCGAACCGTTTCGACGGCTATTCGGGCGAGCGTTTCGAGGTCGACTCCGCCGTCGAGACGCGTGGAGCGAATCGCATCGTCCATAGCCAGATCATCAGGACCAAAGGCGATCCCGTCGTACTGAACTACCTGGTGCACCCGGTCGACGACGGCTGGAAGGCGATCGACGTCTATTTGACCGGCACGATCAGCGAACTCGCGACGCGGCGCTCGGAATTCGGCACGCTGCTGCGCGACGGTGGCCCCGCATCGCTGATCGAGAGCCTCAGGCAGCGCGCCGACAGGATGCTGCAGCCTACTTGACCGTCGGTGCGGGCGGGGCGTCCGGGTCGGTCAGATCGAGGTCGGGCGGCAGCGCGCCTTCGCGCGCCTCGCGCAGCGTCGCCTCGCGGTGCTGGCGCCATACGCTGCGCAGGTACACGTAGTAGTCGAGCGAAGCTGCCTCGATCGCGTCGAGCGTCTCGATGTTCCGCGACCGCAGGTCGACCCCGCCGACGACGCCGACCGTGACGCCGGACTTGGTCCGCGTAGCGTCCGATCCGATGTGTCCCATCGGCGACGCGTAGGTGTCGACTCCGAAGCCGAACGCGTCACGCACGGTCGACGGGCCGAAGAACGGCAGCATCAGATACGGGCCATCGGCGATGCCCCACGCGTAGAGCGTCTGGCCGAAGTCACCGGACTGCCTGACCTCGCCGAGTTCGGTCGCGCGATCGAACAGCCCCGCAAGACCGATCGTGGAGTTGATCAGGAAGCGACGGCCGGTGATGCCGGCCGCTTCGCCGCGTCCCTGCAGCAGGTCGTTCGCGAACGTCAACGGCTCGCCGAGGTTGTCGACGAACGCTCGGATTCGATCGCGGACGGTCTCGGGCAACGCGTCACGGTAGGCCTTGGCAACCGGCTTGATGACCGCGCGATCGAGCGACTGGTTGACTGCGAACACGCGGCGGTTGAACGGCTCCAGCGGATCGCGCCGCGCGTCGTCGCCACTGCCGTTCGGCACCGTCGCGCAACCGCCGAGGGCCGACGCCAGCAACAGGCCGACCACCGTGAAACGCGCTGGAATCCATCGCAACTGCATCTGCTGTCCTCGGGGTGCCTGCATGAGCCGATTGCGCGCCGAAGCGCGCGGACGATTATAAGAGCGAGGCAAACCCTTCGAGCAGCCGTTCGATATCGGGCGCATGGATGTCGCCCATCGTCGAGATGCGGAACAGCGACGCCGACAGACCACCCTGCCCCGCGTAGATCACGAATCCGCGCGCCTTCAATCCGTCGTGCAGCGTCGCGTAAGACATGCCGTCCGGCAGTCGATAGGCACGCAGCACGATCGACGACTCCGACGCGGCGACCGCGCAGGCTATCCCCAACCCCGCGAGACCGGCACGCGCCTGTTCGGCGAGCGATGCGTAGCGTGCGTGCCGCGCGGCGAAACCGCCTTCGTCGTCGTATTCGCGCAGCGCCTCGACCAGCGCGTAGGGCGCGTGTACCGCCTGCGAAAGCCCGGCGGCCGGCTCGCGCTGCGCGACGCGTCCTCCCATCGCCAGCAGATACGGTGCCACGCTGCCCTTCTACATCAGCAGCCCGTACGGCCGACCGGTTCGATCCATCTGCGCGACCGCGCGGTCCAGCGCGGCGTCGACCATGTCTGGGTCGGTCGGGAAGAGCTCCCACGGAATCTCCATCGTGTCGAGCATCGCCGGTGTGATCGGTCCCATCTGCGCATGCTGCGGTTCGTCAGGGGCGCTCGGCTGGCTGCGCCACGTGACGATCAGCAGTTGCGGCAGGCGGAAGGTCCGGGTCAGCGACATCAGCGGGCGGACGGCATTGCCGAGTCCGGAATTCTGCATCATCGCGATGCCGCGGCGACCGCCGAGCGCGACGCCGGCGATCAGCGCGACGGCGTCGTCTTCGTTCGCGGCCGACACGTAATGCAGCGCCGGATCCTGCAGCACATAGTTGATGAACGGCGTCAGGTAAGAGCGCGGCACACCTGCATACCGGTCGAAGCCGCGCGCCCGGGCGGTCTCGACGAATTGAGCGGCAGCGATCATCCCCCCGTCATCCTGCCGAAGGCCCGGCGATCGGCGTCTGCTGGTAGCGAAGTCGCCGGCGCGGCGGAAATCTTCGAGGTCGTTTACGCCGCGCCAATGGCCGTGCACGTGCTGCACTCCGATGGATTCGCCCGCGTCGATCAGTGCGTCCAGCAGTGCGGGGAGATCGAGGGCATCGCAGTCCGCGCGCGCGCAGTGTCGCCAGCATCGCCTTCAGCCGCTCGCGACCCGGACCGCGGACGTACGGCAGACCGATCCATCGACCCTGCGGCGTCGCCGCCACGCGACGCTTCGGCGCACACGAGCCTGAGCAGGACCTTCTGTCCAAACAGGTCGCGATCGTCGGCCGACGAGCAGTACGCGAAGTCGCGGAAACTCGCCTTGACCGACGGCGACAGCGACGAATCGACGACGACGCTGAACGCCACGTCGCTCTCGACGAGGTCGCGAAGGATGTCGCTGCGAAACAGCAGGTCGCAGTACGAGATCACGGTATCGCCCGCAGAAGATCGCCGCGACCGCCAGCCCGGCAACCGCGCCGAGTACCACCGGCGGAACCATCATCTCCACGCCGTCGGCGTCGATACCGGCGCCGATGCAGGTGAACAGCAGCACCGTGACGACCGCATCGCACGCGAGATCGTAGAAGTGGCCGAAGCGGCTGGTCTTGCCGCTGATGCGAGCGAGTTCGCCGTCGGTGTGATCTACGAAGTTCGACAGCACGATCAGCAGCGCGCCGACGTTGGACCACCTTTAGCCGCCATGCGCGAGGCACGCTGCGCCGGCCAGGCCGATCGCGAGCCGCAGCGTGGTCAGATGATTCGGCGTGACGCGCGTGTCTTGAGTGGCGTGACCAGCCAGCGGGCGAGTCGCCCGTCCCAGGCGCCGGGCGGCAGCGGTACAGTGCGCTGCGTCATCGGGAAAACGGGATCATGAAAGGGCGGGTTGCGCGTCCGGAGGTGGCGGTCCGAGCAGCGCCGGCAGCACCAGCAGCGCGGCTGCCAGCGTACACGCCAGCGACAGCGCGAGCAGCTTGCCCATGCTCGCCGTGCCCGGATGGCTCGACAGCCACAGGCTGCCGAAGGCCGTCGCGGTCGTCAATGCACTGAAGATCACCGCGCGCGCCAGGCTCGTCTGCAGCAGGTTGGCCACCCCGTGCCGCCATGCGATCACGAAGTAGATGTTGAACGCGACGCCGATGCCGAACAGCAGCGGCAGCGCGATGATGTTCTCGTAGTTCAGCGGGATTCGCAGGACGACGCAGAAGCCCAGTGTCACGATTCCGCCGAGCAGCAGCGAGGCGAGCGTGATCGCGACGTCGCGAGTCCGACGCAGCACGACCACCAGCAGCAGCGTGATCGCGATCAGCGCCCAGACCCCTGCCTGGATGAAGGCGTGGACGATCGTGACAGCCGACTCCTGGATCGAGATCGGCGTGCCGGTCGCATCGGGCGCGATGGTGCGGACCGCCGCGATGAAGCGACGGAGCACGTCGTCCTCGTTCGCACCCGGCCCCGACGCTCCAGTTTCGCGCGGATAGACCTCGATGCGCGCACGGCCGTCCGCTGTGGTCCAGTCCCTCGTCAGATCCTCAGGCAGCGACGCGACCGTCACCGGCGCGGCCTGCAGGGCGGATCGCAGTTGGGACAGCGTTGTTTGCAGACCGGGAAGCAGCGCGCGTTCGAGCGCCTGTCGTCCCGCGATCGGACCCCCGGCGATCGCGTCGAGTGCATGCCCGACACGCGTCGCATCGGCCGCAGCGGCATTCTGTGGATCCTTCGACGCAGCGTCCTGCAGTGCGCGTGCGCCATCACGGATCGCCTGCACGGTCTGCGCATCGTCCGGCGCCGGCTTCACGGCGGCCGGGTTCAGCGTCGGGTCGAGCAGCGCCGTGGCGTCGCCGATGATCGCGAGCTTCGGCGCCTGATCCTCCGGGACGAAGCTCGCGAGCGTCAGCACCTGCGACACCTCGGGCAATGCGGACAGGCGCTTCGCGATCGTCTTCGCCGCGTCTAGGTTCGGCGCGAGGACGTCGATGGTGTTCGGCGTGGTCTGCGGATTGCGCGACAGGTCGAGGATGGTGGCGACGGCCTCGCTGGTGCTGCTGCGCAGATTCAGCGGATCGAAGTCGAAGCGTACCCACGGCAGCAGCGCGAGACCGCCGACGGCCACGATACCGGCGCCGATCAGCACCCGACGTCGATGCGCGGCGATGAAGCGATCGACGCCCGCCAGCGCGCGGAAGTGCATGCCTTCGGCCATCCCGCCGACCCGCAGCAGGCGCAGCAGCGCGGGCAGCAACGTGACGCTGGATACGAACGCGATCAGCATCCCGATGCCGGCGATCACGCCCAGTTCCGACACGCCACGATAGTCGGTGGGCTCGAACGCGAAGAAGCCTGCGGCGATCGCGACGGCCGCCAGCAACAGCGACGCGCCGACCTGCCGCGCCGCGCTGCCGGATGCGTGGACACCGTCGCCGGGGCCTGTTGCATGCGCGCGGAACGACACCGCGTACTGGATGCCGAAGTCGACGCCGAGACCGACGAACAGCACCGCGAACGCGACCGAGAGCAGGTTCAGTGCACCGTAGATCGTCAGGCCGATCGCCGCCGTCACGACGAGGCCGACCACCAGGCTCGCGACGATCGCGACGACGGCGCGGCCCGAACGGACCGCGAGCCACAGCATGACGACCAGCGCGATCAGCATCACGGCGGCGTTGCGGCCGGCGTGGTCCTCGAGCGTGACGAACTCCTCGTCGGCCATCGGAACACCGCCGGTCAGGCGCAAGCGGACGCCATGTGCGGCATCGAGTCCGGCGCTCTTCGCGGTGGCGCGGATGAAGTCCGTCGCGCGCTGACCCGGCTGCAGCGCCGAGAAGTCGAGCACCGGCTGCACGAGGATGAAGCGTCGCAACTCGCGCGGATCGGCCGCTCGGCCGCCGAGCATCGATCGCCACGACAGCGCCTGCGGTTTGCCGGCCTGCACGCTTTCAAGCGTCACCGCGAGTGCGGCCAGACCGGGGCGCAACAGGTCGAGCTTCGCTTCGCCGCGATTCACGCCTTCGAGCGCGAGCTGTAGCGTATCCATCAGGCCGCGCACCGTCGGGTCGGCCGCGAGCGTACCCAGGACGGGTTGCGCGGAGATGAGCTGGTCGACGGTCTTCGCGAGTGCGTCCGCGTCGAGGAACAGCAAGCCGTTCTTTGCGAAGAACGGACCCCCGTCGGGACGGTGCACGCGATGCAGCAGATCGGTGTTCTCAGCCAGCTTCGCGGTCAGCGTCGCGCTGGCCCGCTCGGCGATCTCGGGCGTCGCGCCGTCGATCACGATGGCGATCAGATCCGTGCGTTGCGGGAACGCCGCGTCGAAGGCCGCGCTGCGCTGGCGCCACGCAACGTCGGCCGCGATCAGCTTCGCGCTGTCGGTGTCGATCGCGATGTTGTGCACGACATGCGTGATCGCGGCCGCGGCCAGCAGCACGGCGACGCCGACGACGATCCACGGCCGGCGCGCGCTCGCCGTGGCGGCCGCGACGATCCACCCGCGCAGGCGCGCTGCGGACTCGTCTTCCTGTGGCTTAGTACCGGATCTCGCGATGGCCAAGCGACTGCATCCCGCTCTGTGTGGAATCGTGCGCATTCGAACGTTGTGCGCGATCGTCCGTCTGTATCACGACCGGCGTCGAATGGGGCGGCATGATAATGGAGATACGAAGCGAGAAGCGACCGTTCGGCCGTGCCTTGGCAAGGAATTCCGGGCACGGTTATGCTCCTGCTCGGGATCACCGGTCAACGACGAGGTCAACATGCAGGTGCTGCTTGCCGAGCCGCGCGGTTTTTGTGCGGCGTGCTTCGTGCAATCGAGATCGTCGAAGGCGCAGTGGTGAAATTCGGTGCGCAGATCTATTTGCGCGATGAGATCGTCGACAACCATCATGTGGTGCAGGCGCTGCAGGCGAAAGGTGCGCGCTTCGTCGACGAGCTCGACGAGGTGCGACGCAGAATCGGCAATCCGCGTTGCGCGAACCCTCGAGGCAGGTCGACGTGATCCTGGTGGTGGGTGCGACCACCAGTTCGAACACAAATCGCCGGGTCGGGATCGGGGTGGAGGCAGGCGTGCGCAGTTATCTGCTCGCCGACGGCTACGAACTCGAGCCGGGGTGGGTGCAGGGAGCGCAGACCGTCGGCATCATGGCCGGGGCGGCGGCGCCGGAGACGCAGGTGCAGGGCGTGATCACTGCATTGCGGCGGCTCGGCCCCGTCGAGGTATCGACGCCGCCGAGCGGCCAGGAAAAAGGGGAGTTCCGCCTTCCGGCGGCGCTCGTGGAAAACAGCGTCGCGCTGTCGCATAGCTAAATTCGAAGCAAGGCGGTTCATCTCATGGCAATTCCTTTCGTCCAGAAGGCCCGCGTCGGCGCCTATCTCTTTCGCCAGCAGGTCACGCGCACGAAGCGTTATCCGCTGGTGCTGATGCTCGAGCCGCTGTTCCGCTGCAACCTCGCTTGCGCAGGTTGCGGGAAGATCGACTATCCCGACGAGATCCTCAACCAGCGACTGTCGTACGAACAGTGCATGGCCGCGATCGACGAATGCGGCGCGCCGATGGTGTCGATCGCCGGCGGTGAACCGCTCCTGCATCGCGACATGCCGAAGATCGTCCAGGGCTACATCGCGAAGAAGAAGTTCGTCATCCTCTGCACTAACGCGCTGCTGCTGAAGAAGAAGATCGACGACTACGCGCCGTCGCCGTACTTCACATGGTCGATCCACCTCGACGGCGACCAGCAGATGCACGACAAGTCGGTCTGCCTCGACGGCGTGTTCGATACCGCGCGCGAAGCGATCCTGCTGGCCAGGAGTAAAGGCTTTCGCACGCAGATCAATTGCACCGTGTTCGACGGCGCCGATCCTGCGCGTCTCGCCGCCTTCTTCGACGACATGAAGGCGATCGGGCTCGACGGCATCACCGTGTCGCCGGGCTACTCGTACGAGCGCGCGCCGGACCAGCAGCATTTCCTCAATCGCGAGAAGACCAAGCGCTTCTTCCGCGACGTGCTCGGCCGCGGCAACGGCGGCAAGGACTGGGAATTCACGAACTCGCCGCTGTTCATGGACTTCCTTGCCGGCAATCGCGCCTACGAATGCACGCCGTGGTCGATGCCGGCACGCACGGTGTTCGGCTGGCAGAAGCCGTGCTACCTGCTCGGCGAAGGCTATACGAAGACCTTCCGCGAATTGATGGACGACACGGACTGGGATGCCTACGGCGTCGGCAAGTACGAGAAGTGCGCGGACTGCATGGTCCACTGCGGCTTCGAGGGCACGGCGGTGCAGGACACCGTCCTGCATCCGTGGAAGGCGCTCGGCGTCGCCATGCGCGGCGTGAAGACCACCGGCGCGATGGCCAGGGACATCCCGCGCATCAACGAGCGGAAGGCGAACTACGTGTTCTCAGACCACGTCGACAAGAAGCTGATCGAGATCAAGGTAGCCAAGTCCACGTCCAAGCGCACGTCGGCCATCACCGAGGCTGCGTAACGCGCGCTGCGCGTCGCGGCCGATCCGCAGCAGTTGCGGTAGTTGCGAAGGCTGCCTTGCGATAGCCAGCAGGACGGCCGGCAGGTCCACCGTCCCGTCGGCGCGCATCGCGATGGTGGCTGCCGGCGGAAGCGATCGAGCGACGGGATCCGCAATCGCCCGCAACGCCGCGAACGGCAGTCGATGCTGTGCGGCAATGCGCGCGGCGATCTCCGACTCCATGTCGACCGCCCAGGCCCCACTGCGTACCTGCAGCAGCCGTTTCGCCGCGGGATCCGTGACGATCACGTCGCTGCCAGCAATCGGTGCAGTGCTCGAATGCGGCAGGCGGGTGCGGATTGCCCGTACCCACGCCGCATCGACCGGCCAAGTTCGAACCGGCCCGACGATGCCAGTCGCGATGACCAGCGCGCCGGGCTGCAACGATGGATCCAGTGCCCCGGCGACACCGAAGCTGATGATGGCGACCACACCGGCCGCGACCTCGCGTTCGATCGCCATCGCGAGCGCTTCGGAACGTCCACCCCCGACGACGGTACGTACCCCCGCTTGGCCGGCGAGCCGCGCCTCGACGGCCAGCCCGCAGACGGCCAGCACCGCGCCGGACGCATCCGGCACGCGCATCACAAGCCGAAGTGCGGCGCCGTCCGCGAACGCTTGAGTCTGCGATAACGCGCGAGCGCCCACAGGGGGAAGAACTTCGGATAGCCGTGGTAGCGCAGGTAGAACACGCGCGGGAAGCCGGTCGCCGTGAAATGCGCCTCGGACCAGAACCCGTCCGCCTGCTGCGTCTCGACCAGGTAGTCGATGCCGCGTTCGAGCGCCGGGTTGTCGAGCTCGCCCGCGGCCATCAGCGCGAGGATCGCCCAAGCGGTCTGTGAGGCCGTGCTCGGCGCGGCCTGATGTCCATCGGCCTCGAGTTCGTAGCTGCTGGTCTCCTCGCCCCAGCCGCCGTCGGCGTTCTGGATCGCCAGCAGCCAGCCCACCGCGCGCAGCGTCTCGATCGACGCGATGTCGACGCCTGCCGCCTGGAATGCGCTCAACACGGACCAGGTTCCGTAGACGTAGTTCATGCCCCAGCGGCCGTACCAGCTGCCGTCGGCGCGTTGCTCGCGGCGCAGGAAGCGCAGCCCGCGTTCCAGCGCGTCGCGGTCGGCCGGCCGGCCCATCTGCGCGAGCATGCCGACACAGCGCGCCGTCACGTCCGATGTCGGCGGGTCGAGCAGAGCGCCATGGTCGGCGAACGGGATGTTGTTCAGATATTCGCCGGTGTTGTCCGCATCGAACGCGCCCCAGCCGCCATTGCGGCTCTGCAGCCCGATCACCCATTCGCTGCCGCGCTCGATCGCCTCGTCGAACGCGTCGGACTTGCGCTCGCCGAGGCGCGCCGAACGATGCATCGCGAGCACGACGGCCGCGGTGTCGTCGAGATCGGGATAGTGCGGGTTCTCGTACTGGAAGGCCCATCCGCCCGGCCGCACGTCCGGCCGGTTGATCGCCCAGTCGCCCTTCACGTCGAGGATCTGGCGCGCCTTCAGCCAGTGCAGCCCGCGATCGGCGCTCGCCTGTGCCGCGGGTTCCGCGACTTCGAGCAGCGCATGCGCGACCAGCGCGGTGTCCCACACCGGCGAGACGCAAGGTTGGCAATAGGCCTCGTCGGTCGCGACGATCAGCAGCCGGTCGATCGCGTTGCGAGCTGTCACGTAGTCGGGATGATCGTGCGCATAGCCGAGTGCGTCGAACATCATCACCGTATTCGCCATCGCCGGGAAGATGGCGCCCAGCCCCGAGTCGCCGTTGAGGCGCTCGTGGACGAATGCCACCGCGCGGTCGATCGCACGACGACGGATCGCGCGCGGGAACGCCGGCTCCGCGATCCGCAGCATCGCGTCTATCGTCGCGAACATCCCGTACCAGACCTGCGACTGATGCAGGGCACGGCTCGGGCGCCCCACCTCGGCCGGGTCGCTGATGAACAGCTCGTCGACGCGGATGTGGCGCGGGTTGCGCGCGACCGGCTTCAAGGCCTGCAGCACCAGCAGCGGGACGAGCACGGTCCGGCCCCAGTACGAGATCCGAGACAGGTGCAGCGGGAAGCGGCGCGGCATGAACATGATCTCGACCGGTGTGACCGGCACCGCCGCCCACGACAGCGCGCCGAACAGCGCCAGCAGGATCCGCGTGAACACGTTGACCGACTCCGCGCCACCGTTCGCGAGGATCGCCTCGCGTGCCTCGACCATGTGCGGCGCCGATGGCAGGTCGCCGATCGCCTTCAGAGCGAAGTAGGCCTTGACGCTCGCGCTCATGTTGAAGACGCCGGCGTGATGCAGCGGCCAGCCGCCACCCGGCAGCCGGATGCGACGCAGGTAGGCCGCGATGCGGCGCTCCATCGCCGACTCGGGCTCGCCGAGGAAGTGCGTGAGCAACACGTATTCGGCAGGAATGGTCGCGTCGGCTTCGAGTTCGAACACCCAGTGCCCGTCGTCGCGTTGCAGTGCGAGCAGCGCGTCGGTGGCGCGCGCGATGGTCGCATCGATGCCCGCTTGCGGGCCGCTCGCAGGCGGTGTCTCGGTGGCGTCGAATAGTCCCGCGACGATGTCGGGCGGCGGCTCAAGAACTCGGTTCAGTTGCTGCATGCACTCTGTCTGGTTTCTTCATTCGTCCATCGCACGATCAGGGCCCCTCGGCGGTCGACGCAGAACACGCCCTGTTGGTACGGCCCTTCCACATCCCGCCGCGACCGAGAACATGCTGTATCGCAGACTCGACCGTGAACGCAAGGTATGCCGACGCGATCCCCGGCAATGCGAACGCCGACCAGAGTGGCACCCGATACCGCCGGATCGTCGGCACGAACAGCAGCGCCATCAATCCCCACGCGCCGAAGCCCATGACCCGCGTCCAGCCGTTTCCGGCGACCGCCGCCACGACCGGCGCGACGAAGACGACCAGCATCGCGATGACCACGAATGCCAGGCGCCACAGCGAGAAGCGCAACTGTGCAAATGCCGAACGCACGACCATTCGCCGGATGTCGTCGAACGCAGGGTACGCGCGCAGGCTCTGCACCTGTTCGCCCAGAGACAGCCGGATCGGCCCGTGCGGCTTCAGGACTTTGGCCAACGCGCAGTCGTCGATCAACGCACCGCGGATGGCCGCGATGCCGCCCGCTTCCCGCAACGCGGTGCGCTTCACCAGCACGCAGCCACCGGCTGCGGCCGCGGTGCGGCGCCGCCGCTCGGCGACCCACGCGAACGGATAGAGCATCTGGAAGAAGAACACGAAGGCAGGTATCAGCATGCGTTCAGCGACGCTCTCGCAACGCAGCCTGACCATCAGCGACGCCAGGATCAATCGATCGTCGATCGCCGAGGATACCAAAGCAGCCACGGCGTCGGGGCCGTAACGGATGTCCGCATCGGTCAGCAGCAGGAACTCTGGCGGGACGGGCAGCGCCTCCGCATGCGCGACGCCGTGCGCAACGGCCGACAGCTTGCCGGTCCAGTCCGGCAGCAGCGTCGGTGCGCGAAGTACGGTCAGACGTTCGCGGCCGCCGACGCGGGTCGCCGCGGCGATCGCGACCGCGGTCGTGCCGTCGTCGCTGTGGTCGTCGACGACGATCGCGGTCAGCGACCCTTCGTAGCGCTGCTGCAGCAGCGAGGCGACGGTGACACCGACGAGTTCTGCCTCGTCGCGCGCCGGAATCACGACGACGACATCGGGCCACCGTCCGAGCGCGGCACGACGGGCCGGCAGGGCCGCGTGCATCGCCGCGTCGTCCTCGCGGCCGCGCCAGAAGCCACCGCGCGCGACGGCGAGCCACACCGAGATGACGAGTGGGAGTGCCGCGATCGTCGTCGCGATCATCGCAACGTCCCCGCCGCGCGAAACCACGCGATCGCGTCGCGCAGGCCTTCCTCGTACGGCCGCGCGACATAGCCGAGTTCGCGCTCGGCCTTCTGCGACGTGAAGAACATGTGGTGCTTCGCGAGATGCAGTCCGTCGACCGTGATGAACGGCTCGCGCCTGCTGTGCCGCGCCCAGGCTTCGGCGGCGTAGGCGAGCGGATACAGCAGGCGCCGCGGCAGCTTCAGCGTCGGCGCCTTCCGGTTCATCAGCCGCGCGATCACCGCCAGCATCTCGCCGAGCTCGACGTCGGCACCGCCGAGGATGTAGCGCTCGCCGATGCGGCCGCGTTCGAGCGCAGCGATGTGCCCGGCGGCCACGTCGTCTACGTGGACGAGGTTCAGCCCGGTATCCAGGAAAGCCGGCATGCGACCCGATGCCGCCTCCACGATGATGCGGCCGGTCGGCGTGGGACGCGCGTCGCGTGGTCCGATCGGCGTCGACGGGTTGACGATCACCGCCTGCAGGCCATCGTGTTCCACCATGTCGAGTACCACGCGCTCGGCGGCGACCTTGCTGCGCTTGTAGGCACCGATCGCATCGTCCTCGGCCAGCGCCACCGACTCGTCGGCCGACGCGAGGCCCGGTTGCAGAGCGAGCGTCGCGACACTGCTGGTGTAGACGACCCGCTCGACACCGGCCCGCAGCGCGGCGGTCATCACGGTGCGCGTGCCGAGGACATTCGTGCGGATGATCTCGGAAGGCTCGGGCGCCCACAACCGGTAGTCGGCGGCCACGTGGATCACGAAGCGCACACCGGAGACGGCGCGTTCGACCGCCGTGCTGTCGCGGATGTCGGCCTGGGCCGATGCGATATCGAGACCGGCCAGGTTGCCCAGCGATGCGACGCTGCGCAGCATCGCTCGCACGCTGTAGCCGGCCGCGAGCGCCTGCCTGGCAACGGCCGATCCGACGAAACCCGCGGCCCCGGTGACTAGGACCAAGCCGCGATCGCTCATGGAAGCATTGCCGCGTGCTGCAAGGCTGGGTACATCGATGGTTCGGTGGGGATGTTCGAAGACAAGGTGGATTCCGTGCGAGGACCTCGCCTCGCAGGCGTTGCCTCAAACAGCCGATCTTATCGGGCTTCTCGATTTCGCGGCCGAACCCACGACCGCGGCGGCTGCGGTTCGAGCGGGCATGGCGCGATCCGCACAGGCAGTGCTGACGGGCGAGACGACGAACGGTGTTGCTATTCGTACCAACCACGACCTACACCTATTGGCAGGGGACCAGGACCTTCGTTAAAGTTCCTCTCGCGCTCGCGCCTGCACGCAGGCCGCGGCAATCGTCGTTCGGACCGGCATGAACGACGACCACATCATGAGGAGACACCCATGCTTGATCAGGACGGCGCCCGCCAGGGGCTCGAGGACGCGTGCGGCTCGAACGAATGCGGAGCGCCGCGACGCTCCCGCGCCGGCTCGCGACTGAGGGCGCTTGCGGCCGGTCTGGTCGCCGCGGTGGTACTGGCCGCCTGTGGCGGTCACGACGACGGCGGCCCACAGCCGGTCGCGCCGCCGACGATCTCGGTCCTGTCGAATCGCGCCGACCTGGTCAGCGGCGGCGACGTCCTGCTCGAAGTCGCACTGCCTGCCGGTGTGGCCGTCAGTGCGCTGACAGTCAACGCAGGCGGTCGCGACGTCACGAGCCAGTTCGCGGCGCGGCCCTCGTCCAATGGCCGCATCATCGGCCTCGTCACCGGTCTGGCGACCGGCAACAACGTCGTCACCGCGAGTGCGATGGGTTCATCGTCGACGCTGACGATCAACAACCATCCGATCGGCGGTCCGGTCTATTCCGGCGCCCAGATCCAGCCGTGGGTCTGCGCCACACCGAACCCGACGGCTGTCAGCGGCAACACGCCGGCGAGCAACGCGAGCGGCCTGACCACCAGCGCGACCGACGCGCAATGCAATATCGCGACCGAGTTCAAGCTGTTCTATCGGACGACGACGGCCGGGTGCAGCGCCGCCCTCCCCGATCCGAGCCCGCCGGCCGCAGCGCCGACGAATCCGTGCTTCAAGCCGTATACCGCCGGCAGCGCAGCCCCGGCAGACCTGGCGACGACGACGACCGACGCCGGCCTGACCGTGCCGTACATCGTCCGCGTCGAGCGCGGCACCGTGAATCGCGGCATCTTCGACGTCGCGGTGCTGTACGACCCGACGAGCGCATGGACGCCGACCGCGCCGCAGCCGCAGTGGAACCGAAAGGTCGTCTACACCTTCGGCGCCAGCACCGGCCAGCCGCGTCGCCAGTACCGCACCGAGCAGAGCTGGAACGACGACGCCGCCCTGTCGCGCGGGTTCATGGTCGTCGACAACAGCCTGACCGACTCGCTGTACAACTCGAATCGCGTCCTGATGACCGAGACGCTGATGATGATGAAGGAACACATCGTCGACGCGTACGGAGAGCTCAAGTACGTGGCCGGCAACGGCTGCTCCGGCGGTTCGATCCAGCAGAACACCGCGTCGAACATCTATCCGGGACTGCTCGACGGCATCCAGGTCTCTTGCGACTTCCCCGACTCGATCACGACCGGCACCGAGGTCGGCGACTGCGTGCTGCTGGTCAACTTCTACACGTCGCCGCAGTGGACGGCGCTGATGACCGGCCTGACGCAGGCCCAGATCAATGCGAAGAAGACGGCGATCAACGGTCACCTCGACCAGCTCGGCTGCCATGCGTGGAACAACGCGTTCGGCAATGCGAACAAGCCGGGCAACTACGTTCCGCGCGTCGTATTGAACGCGAACGGTGACATGGCGCCGTTCGGCGCGGCGCGCAACAACTGCGAACTGCCGGCGGCACTCGTGTACGACGCTGCAACCAACCCGACCGGCATCCGTTGCACCGACCCGGATGCGGCCGTAGCGGTGTGGGGAACCGCACCGGGCACGACGCGCGCCAACCTGACGACCGACAACGTCGGCGTGCAGTACGGTCTCAAGGCGGTCAAGGCGGGCGCCATCACGGCCGAGGAGTTCGTCACGCTCAACGAGCGGATCGGCGGCACCGATGCCGACAACAACCTCGTGACGGCACGTGCGGTCGCGGATGCGGCAGGTCTCACGGTCGCCTATCGGGCCGGCATCCTGTCGAACGGCCAGAACCTCGGCAAGGTCGCGATCATCGACCAGCGTGGCTACGACGAGCAGGGCATCCACTACAACTGGAGAAGCTACTCGGAGCGCGACCGGCTGGACGCGGACGCAGGGGGTCACGGCAACCAGGTGATCTGGCGCTACGGCGCGGCGCTGCTCGCGCCGGCGGCTTCGGGCCTCCCGCTGCAATCGCTGCTGACGATGGACACGTGGCTGCTCGCCCTCAACAGCGCGGCACCGAAGACGTTCATCAACGGTTCGCGGACGCAGACGCAGGTGATCGCGGCGAAGCCGGCTACGGCCTTCGACTTCTGCTACCTGACCGCCGACACGACCTACACGACCAAGGTCACGGACCAGGCGACCTGCGATGCAGACGCACGTCTGGCGGTGCACGCATCGCCGAGACAGGTCGCCGGCGGCGCGCGGACCGAGAACATCCTCAAGTGCCAGCTGAAGCCGCTGGACGTGTCGGACTACGCGCCCGGCGTTCTGACGGCGGCGCAGCTCACGCGGATGCGGACCGTCTTCCCGACCGGCGTCTGCGACTGGACGAAGCCGGGCGTCGGGCAGCAGGCACCCATTTCACCGCTCGACTTCACCACCGGCGCCGGTGGACAGCCGTTCCCGGCGATCCCGGCATCACGCGGTAGCTGACGCCGCCGCCGTCCTCACCGGACCGCGTCAGGCGAACAGGGGTGGACTGCGGTCCACCCCTTTTTGTATTCGAGCTTCTATATCCTCGGACATCGATATCCGTGGACGATGGGCCCGATTGCCGGGCGCCGGCACGACGCGTCGACCGACCTCATGAACGCAGAAAGCAGACTCTCCGGGAAGCAGCTCGTCAGCATCCTGTTCACGTGCCTGATCCTCGCGGGCGCATTCGCGGTGCTCAGGCCGTTCTTGCTGGCGATCATCTGGGCCGCGATCATCGCCATCGCGTCGTGGCCGCTGTACCTGTGGATCGAAACCCGTTGCGGCGGCCGTCGCGCCATCGCGTCGGTCCTCACGACCGCGCTGGTCTGCATGCTGCTGGTCGGACCGATGGTGTTGCTGATCGTGTTCGTGACGCAGGACATCGTTTCGGTCGCGACCTATCTCGTGAAGGTCGACGCGACCGGCGCACCGGCTCCAGAATGGCTGGGACACGTCCCCTGGTTCGGCCGCGACCTGCTCGAACGCTGGAACCTCTATCTGGCCCAGCCTAACCAGCTGTCAACGATCCTGCGCAACACCGTGTCGACGAAGGTCGACATCCTCCGCTCGGCCGCGCAGTTCTTCCTGATCGGGCTGACCGGCCGCATCGCGACGCTGTTCTTCGCATTGTGGGTGCTGTACTTCTTCTATCGCGACGGACCGACGCTGATCGAGCGGATCGGCACGATCGGCAACCGCTGGCTCGGCAGGCGCTGGAGCGAATACGTCATCCACGTGCCGAACGCGCTACGCGCCGCGGTCAACGGCCTGGTCATCGTGGGGTTTGCCGAGGCGATCATCCTCAGCAGCCTGCTGTCGCTGACCGGCGTGCCGTCGGCGGTACTGCTGGGCACCGCGCTCGCGATCCTCGCATTCGTCCCCGGCGCGGCGCCGCTGTTGCTGGCTGTCATCAGCGTCGGGCTCGGCGTGAGCGGCGCGACCATCCCGGCGGTGATCGTGTTCGTCGGCGGCATGCTGATCGTGATGCTGGTCGACTACACCGTGCGGCCGATCCTGATCAAGGGCGGTACCAGCCTGCCCTTCCTCGCGATCCTGTTCGGCATCTTCGGCGGCGTGATCGCGATGGGGGTGGTCGGCCTCGTGATCGGGCCGGTTATCCTGGTGCTGCTGATGGTGTTCTTCCGCGAGGCGACGTCCGACGAGGCGGAGTCGATGCCGGTGATCCCGCCGGCCGTCCTCGCCCGCGGCGCGAACCCGCGCGGAACGCGCTAGACGACCGCGGTCACGCTCTTCTGCACGGCCTTCAGCGCGGTGAGGATCGGCGCCGGCTTCAGCGCCGCGACTGCGATACCAAGCCCGAGTAGCGACGCGAAGACGGCCAGCGCCTTCCCGATGTCATCGATCCTGGCGAGCCGGTCGTTCGCCTGGGCGATCGCCGTCTCGAGATCTTCCTGCGCGCCCTTTGCGCCGCAGACGACCTGATCGACCGCAGCCAGAAGGATCGCATTCACCTGAGCACGCAGGTTCAGTTCGTCGACCACGTTGGCCTGGAACGCGATCGCGTCCATCGACCTGTCGGCGAGCGCCGTCATGCGCCGGTCGTTCATCCGGCCGGCCGAGGCGGCCAGCAGGTTCGCGGTCCGCACCATCTTGTCTGCATCGTCGAGCATCGCGTTCATCGGTCGGGTTTCCTCAAAGGGCCTTCAGGTTCGAACGGATGGCCTTCAGATCGGCCGCGGCCTTCTTGAGCAGCGCCACCACGTCCCTGTTGTCCAGGCGATCGATGTTCTTCAGCATTTCGGCGTGACCTGTCCGCACGATCCGCACGCCGCGCGCCGCCTGCTGCGCCGCGGCGATCGCGTCCGCCTCCTCGTGCGCGGTCTGCGCGTACGAACGGCGCGACAACGCGAGGATCGCGTCGCGACGATTCGCGAGCGCGATGCCTTCGTTGCTGCGCGGATCTCCGTCGGCCTTCAGCGGCACCTGCCAGAACGCCTGGCGTGACTGCTCGATCGCCAGCACCGCCCCCTGCTCGTTCTTCAGGATGCCTATATAGGCTGCGGTAGCCGTCTCCATCCCGTGCAGCAGCGTATCCATCGGCTCGCCGTACTGCAGAACCAAAGCCTTGACGTCGCGGGCCTGTTCGGCCGCGGTCGCCCAGTTCGTGACGGTCTGTGCGAGGGTCGTGTAGGCGCTGACCTGCGCAGCGGTGATGCCCAGGTCCGGGATCAGCGCGATCTGGCCCGACACCTTGCCGATGTCGCCGGACAGATCGAAGCTGTCGTCGCCGGCGAGCTTCGCCAGCGCCGCCATGTAGCCGGTGGCGACCGACTGCAGCTTGAGCAGCGCCTCCTTGCGCTGGGGCGCCTTGAGCCTGTCCGCCTCGGCAGCGGCCCTGAACGCGTCGAACGCGGGACCAGCCGGGAATTCGAGCAGCACGTAGTCCGGGCTCGCGAGCGCACGATCGGTGACGCCCCTGTACGCGGTGATGCGCGCCGAACTCGCGGTGAAGTCGCGTACGCCTTCGAGATTCGCGCAGCCGGTCAGACCTGCGACCAGCGCGACCGCTACCCGCAGACGAGCGATCCGATACCCGTGGCGCATGGCGATGTCCTGTCGGCGTGAAGAGAAGTTGCCCTTGTAACGTAGCTGCCAGTCCGTGACACCGCTCGTTTACCAGTAACTCACTGGTCGGGGCGTAGATGCAACGTGCCGGCGGCGCCTGCGGTGACGGCGGGCCGGTCCATCTGCATCGGCACCGATTCCACGCTCCTCCATGGCTCGAACAGGTTCGCGTAGAACGGCGACAGCCGGTTGCCGGATTCCCCGGTCGACGGCATGAAGCGCGACTGTTCGAGGTCGGCGAAGTCGACGATCTGCCGCAGGCTGGATCCGTGGTGCGCGACGAAAGGATCCGTTTCGTCGCGCACCGTGTAGCC
Organism: Burkholderiaceae bacterium; assembly: GCA_039936235.1. GTDB lineage: Bacteria > Pseudomonadota > Gammaproteobacteria > Burkholderiales > Burkholderiaceae_D > CAHJXF01. The sequence continues at coordinate 41,450 of JBDTIS010000091.1, forward strand.
GGCCACGGACACCGTGTTGCTGTCGCCGCCGATCGGGCCTGCGAGTTCGAAGAAGCGGGCCAGCGACGGTACGCGCGAGAACGGTCGATGCTCGGCGCGCACGACGTGCAGCGCGTCCCAGCGCCAGCGGCCGCGGTCGGGTCCGATGCGACGGGTCAGGTCCGCGATCGCGAGGTCCAGCGCACGGGCCTTCATCGTCGCGCAGGTTTCGACCTCCGGCGTGCCGATGTCGTCGCACCAGCGCGACTGGCCGTCGCGGTCCGACAGCACGTTGATCAGAAAGACCGTGCGCTGTTCCCAGAACACCGGGAACAGGTCGCCGAGTTCGTCGCGTGTGATCAGGCGGACCAGTTCGCGCATCCAGGCCGCGTAGAGCAGCGGCTCGGGCCTGTCGCCGCGCATGGTGCCGTCCCACGCTGCCAGCGATGCGAGCGTCTCCTCGCCAGCCTCGCTGGCAGGCCTGGTGTCGAGCAGCAGCGGCAGCATCGCAGCCACCGCGAGCGAGCGGACATCACCCTGGATCGCGGCGAACGTCGCGACATCCTGTTTTCCCGGCGCGTCGAGCAGCGCCTCTATGCGGCGCGCGCGAAACGGCGCCGCCCACTCGCTGGTCAGGAACGGCGCGTAGTCGTCCGGCACAACCTTGTGGTTCGCCGTGACGATGCGGCCTTCAGGGGGGTTGAGACGTTGCGGCAGCCGGTCGAACGGGATGAAGCCGTTCCAGTCGTAGCGTGCATCCCAGCCCGGCGCGGGGGCCTGACCCTTGAGGTCGTTGTCCGGCTTGCGGACCGGGACACGACCCGGCGCGACGAAGCCGATGTTGCCGTCGATGTCGGCATAGACGAAGTTCTGCTGCGGCGAATGAAAGTCCTTCATCGCCGCGATGAAAGTCCCCCAGTCGCCCGCGATATCGAGCGCCAGCCCGGCCTGCACGGTCCTGTCGTCAGGCCGCAGTGCGGCCCACTGGAACGCGAGCGCATAGCGCGTCGTACCCAGCGGCGCGAGCGCGTCGGTCGCGGCCTTCGACACGTCCGAGATCAGCGGGCCGTGGCGCGAATTGCGCACCGTCAGCACGAAGTCCGCCGCGCCCTTGACGCGGATCGTTTCGCTGCGACTCTCGAGCGGCTGCCAGCCGTCCGGCGTGCGGACCTCGGTCGCGGCGCCCTGCCCGCGCAGTTCCTCGATGTAAAGGTCCTGGGTATCGGGGCCGGTGTTCGTCACGCCCCACGCGATCTTCCGGTTGCGGCCGATCACGACGACCGGCAGCCCGGGCAGCGTCGCACCGATCACGTCGAGGCCCGGCGCCGCCAGATGCGCCATGTACCAGATCGACGGCGCGGTCAGCGTCAGGTGCGGATCGTTCGCCAGCAGCGGCTTGCCGGACGCGGTCCGCGCTCCGGACACGACCCAGTCGTTCGAGCCCATCCCCTCGAAATAGCTGGGCGGGGCGAGCGCCAGCAGCGATGCCGCGTCGTTCGCAAGCGCGGCGCCGTCGAGTTTCAGGCTGCGATACAGCGCCGGATAGTCGGCAGTGACCAGCGGCGCATCGGCAACCGCGGCGCTCGTGTGGCCTTCGGCGTCGGCCTGCGGGTTGCCGGGATACGGCGGCATCAGCTCGTCGATCTGCCGCTTCGTGAGCCGCTGCGCGAGGCGCATCCGCGCGAGTTCGCTGCTCCAGTTGGTCGAAAGGTCCCACGCCATCATCGTGCTCCAGCCGACCGAGTCGGCCGCGGACCACGGCTCGGGGAACGGCGCACCGGTCAGCACGAATTCGGGCGGCATCAGGAAGCCGGGCCGGCTGCGACGTTCCGCGAGGTTCGCGTTGACGCCGGCCGCGTAGCGATCCAGCGCACGCCGTGTCTTCGCGTCGAGGTTGTGCGCGATCGCCGCCGCGTTGCGGGCGATGCCCATCGTTCGCAGGAAGCGGTCGACGTCGAGCGCGCCGGCACCGAGCACCTCGGCGAGTCGACCCGACGCGGTGCGACGGTTCAACTCCATCTGCCACAGCCGGTCCTGCGCATGGACGTAGCCGAGCGTGAACCAGGCATCGTCGTCGCTGCGCGCGTAGATGTGTGGAATGCCGACCGCATCGCGAACGACATCGACGGAGGCGGACAGTCCTGCGACGGTCAGCGTCCCGTCGATCTTCGGCAGGCTGAACTTCCGATAGCCGAACGCAGCGGCCAGCGTCGCCACGGCGAGGAACGCCACCAGCCACAGCAGCGCCCGCCGGACACGACGCATCGCGTCAGCCGGGGATGGCGGCGGCTTCGGGTGCGGACGGCTTGGGCGCGGGCTTCAACTGCAGCGACTTGTATTCGAGGAATTCCTCGAAGCCGTAGACACCACTCTCGCGGCCGTTGCCCGACTGCTTGTAGCCGCCGAAAGGGGCACGCGGGTTGTACGGACCGCCGTTGATGTCGATCTGGCCCGTGCGGATGCGGCGCGCGACCCTGATCGCGTGTTCCTCCTCGCCCCACACACCGCCACCGAGTCCGTACGGCGAGTCGTTCGCGATCTTCACCGCCTCGTTCTCATCGGCGTACGGGAGGATCGTCAGCACCGGCCCGAACACCTCTTCCTGCGCGATCGTCGATTTCGAGTCGGTCGTCGCGAAGACGGTCGGCCTGACGAAGTAGCCCTTCTCGAACGGCGAGTCGGAACCGCCGGTCACGAGTTCCGCGCCTTCGGCGACCGCCTTGTCGATCAGTCCCGTCACGCGGTCGCGCTGTGCGGCAGACACCAGCGGTCCGAGCTTGACGCCGTCGCCGAGGGGATCGCCGACCGTGAACGTCTCGGCGACCTGCTTCGCGATCGCCTTGGCTTCATCGAAGCGCGCGGCCGGGACCAGCATCCGCGTCTGCGCGATACAGGCCTGGCCGGAGTTCAGGAAGCAGTTGCCGATCGTGCCCTTGATCGCCGACGCGAGGTCGGCGTCGTCGAGGATCACCGACGCCGACTTGCCGCCCAGTTCGAGCGAGACGCGCTTGATGGTTTGCGACGCCACCTCGCCGACGCGACGGCCCGCGCGCGTCGAGCCGGTGAACGAGATCATGTCGACGTCTCCATGCTTCGCGAGCGCCTCGCCGACGACCGGGCCGTAGCCGGTCACGAGGTTGAATACGCCTTTCGGAAGACCGGCCGCGGCTATCGCTCCGGCGAGGATGAACGCGACCGTAGGCGCCACCTCGGACGGCTTCAGCACGACCGTACATCCGGCCCCGATCGCCGGTGCGACCTTCAGCGTGATCTGGTTCAGCGGGAAGTTCCACGGCGTGATGCAGCCGACGACGCCGATCGCCTCGCGGATGACGAGCGACGACCCGACCCGTTTCTCGAACTCGAAGCCTTCGGTGACCTTGGCATAGGCGGCCCAGTTGGCGACCGGCCCGTCGGTCTGCACGCGACGCGCCATCTTCAGCGGCATGCCGACCTCGGTGGCGATCGCCATCGCGATGTCGTCGGCCCGCTTGCCGAGTTCGGCCGAGATGCGACGCAACGCGTCGGCGCGTTCGGCCGCGGGCGTGGCCGACCAGCCGTCGAACGCGGCACGTGCCGCGGCGACCGCCGCATCGACGTCGGCCTGGTCGCCTTCGGGGATGCGCGTGATCGCCTCCTCGGTCGCGGCATGGTCGGCATCAATCGTGCCGGTTCCGTGCGCGGCGACCCACTGGCCGTCGATGTAGAGCCTGTCGTAAGTCTTCATGAAAGATCCGCTTCCTGTTGACATTTGTCATCCCGAGCGCAGCGAGGCATCTCACCCACGAGCCATCGTCGCGAGGAAGTCGAGGTCGACGTGGACAAGGTCCCTCGCTGCGCTCGGGACGACAAAAAGTGGTTATTCCACGCCCTGCGACGTCAGGTACTCGTCGTAGGTCCCGCGGAAATCGAATACGCCTTGCGGCTTGACCTCCAGCACCCGCGTCGCCAGCGAATTGACGAACTCGCGGTCGTGCGACACGAACACCAGCGTGCCGTTGTACTTGTCGAGCGCCATGTTCAGCGACTCGATCGATTCCATGTCCATATGATTGGTCGGCTCGTCCATCAGCAGCACGTTGTGCCGGCCGAGCATCAGCTTGCCGAACATCATGCGACCCTTCTCGCCGCCGGACAGCACCTTGACCGGCTTCTTGACCTCGTCGCCTGAAAAGAGCAGCCGGCCGAGCATGCCGCGCACCGACTGGTCGTCGTCGCCCTCCTGGGTCCAGCGGCCCATCCAGTCGGTCAACGTCTCGTCGCTGCCGAAGTAATCGCTCGGATCCTGCGGCATCAGGCCGGGATTCGCGTTCTCGGCCCACTTGACGAGCCCCTTGTCCGGCTCGACCACCTGCGCGGTGCACGACAGCAGGGTAGTCTTGCCGGCGCCGTTCGCCCCGACGATCGCGATCTTCTCGCCGGCCTCGACCATGATGTCGAAGTTCGAGATGACCGGCTTGTCGTAGGACTTGGACAAGTGCTGGATCTCGACTGCGAGCCGATGCAGCTTCTTCTCGCCTTCGAAACGGATGAACGGATTCTGCCGGCTCGACGGCTTGAAGTCCTCGATCTTGATCTTGTCGATCATCTTCATGCGGCTGGTCGCCTGGCGCGCCTTCGACTTGTTGGCCGAGAAACGCCGCACGAAGTCCTGCAGTTCGGCCACCCGCTCCTTGGCCTTGCTGTTCGCGTTCGACTGCCGTTCCTTGGCCTGCGTCGACGCGAGCATGTAGTCGTCGTAAGTGCCGGGCCACACGGTCAGCTTGCCGTAATCCATGTCGGCCATGTGCGTGCAGACCTGGTTCAGGAAGTGGCGGTCGTGGCTGATGATGATCATCGTGCTGTTGCGCGCGTTCAGCACGTCTTCGAGCCAGCGGATGCTGTTGATGTCGAGGTTGTTGGTCGGCTCGTCGAGCAACAGGATGTCGGGGTTCGAGAACAGTGCCTGCGCGAGCAGCACGCGCAGCTTCCAGCCGGGCGCGATCGCGCTCATCGGTCCCTGGTGCTGTTCGATCGGGATGCCGGCGCCGAGCAGGAGCTCCCCCGCGCGTGCTTCCGCGGTATAGCCGTCATATTCGGCGAACTTCGCCTCGAGGTCGGCAGCCTTCATGTAGTCGTCGTCGGTCGCTTCCGGATCCGCGTAGATCGCGTCGCGGTCGGTCATCGCCTTCCACATCTCGTCGTGGCCCATCATCACCACGTCGAGGACGCGCATGTCCTCGTACGCGAACTGGTCCTGGCGCAGCTTGCCGAGGCGCTCGCCCTGATCGAGCATGACGTTGCCGCCAGACGGTTCGAGGTCGCCGCCGAGGATCTTCATGAACGTCGACTTGCCGCAGCCGTTCGCGCCGATCAGACCGTAGCGGTGGCCTTCGCCGAACTTGACCGAGATATTCTCGAAGAGCGGCTTGGCGCCGAACTGCATGGTGATGTTGGCGGTGGAGAGCAAGGCTTGTTCGGCTGAAAGGAAGGAAATTGCGAGTGACGCTTCGCCTGCCGGGCCGCGATGACGCGTCGGTCGGAGATCGGGAAGCGGGATGGTCTGCCGGACGGGCCCGGAGCCTGCGGTGACCCGTTGCAGCGCCGGCATTTTATCATCGCGATCCCCGCTGCTGCATCGCAAGACGATCGGCGGACGCTTCCATCCCTCACCGACGGACATCGATGGCCACTTCCCCGATCAAGCGACTCTGCGTCTACTGCGGTTCATCGATGGGTAGCCTGCCGTCGTACCGGGACGCGGCGACCGCCCTCGGCGGCCTGCTGGCACGGCGCGGGATCGAACTGGTCTACGGCGGCGGCCACGTCGGACTGATGGGCGCCGTGGCCGACGGCACGCTGGCCGCAGGGGGTCATGTGATCGGCGTGATCCCGCGGGCGCTGATGGATCGCGAGCTCGGCCACGCCGGCATCCAGGAGCTTCGCATCGTCGCCGACATGCACGAACGCAAGACGATGATGGCCGAGCTGGCCGACGCGTTCATCGCGATGCCCGGCGGCTGGGGGACGATCGAGGAGCTGTCGGAAATGCTGACCTGGCTGCAGCTGGGCATCCACGCGAAGCAGATCGGGCTGCTCAACGTCGATGGCTACTACGATCCGCTGATCGCGTTCGCCGAAAGGATGATCGACCAGCGTTTCGTCCGCGCCGAGCATCGATCCCTGATGACGGTCGATGCGGATCCGGAAGCGTTGCTGACCCGGTTGATGACGCCGAGGGTGGCGCCGCTCGACAAATGGTTCGACTACACGCCGGCGCCGCGCGCCTGAGTCGTCAGATGGCCGACAGGTCCCAATGTTGCTGCAGACGCACGCGTCCGTCCGCGACCTCTACCCGTGCGACGGCCCCCATCGCGAGCGTCGCCTTGGCCGGGCAATGGCCGAACGGCAGCCCGGACACGAGCGGGACGCGAGTCGTCGACTGCACATATGCCATCGCCTCGGCGATGCCGTAGCCGTTGTCGTAAGGCGCAATGCGAAAACCCGAGAAGTCGCCGCAAAGAATCATCTCCTGACGATCCAGAACACCAGCCTGCTGAAGCTGAAGCATCATCCGTTCAATACGATACGGCTGTTCGTTAATGTCTTCTATGAAGAGTATGCCGCCGTCGACAGCAGGCATCCACGGTGTGCCGATCAGGCTGCACAGCATCGCGAGGTTGCCGCCCCACAGCGTGCCTTCGACGCGGTGCCGACCCGTATGCGGCGTGTCGAACGCGACGTCGACCGCCGCTTCGTGCATCGCCCGCCAGAACTGCGCCTCGGTGTAACGGTTGACCGCGCCGCCGAAATCGTAGCTCGCCATCGGCCCCGCGAAGCTGACGGCGCCGGACGTCGCGAGCAGCCCGCAGCCGATCACGGTGAAGTCGCTGTGGCCGACGAAGCGCTTGCGCTCGCGTCGCACCGCCGTCGCGAGCGCATCGAAGTCGATATGCGGCAGCAGGCGGGTCGCGCCGTACCCGCCGCGCAGCGCCATCGCGATGCCGATCGACGGGTCGGCTGCGACCTCGTGCAGCCATCCCAGCCGTTCGGCGTCGGTGCCGGAGAAGCGTTCGTGGCTGTGTTCGATGTCGACGCGGATCAGCGCACGATCGCCACGCGCCGCGAAATAGCGGAGCGCCTGTGCCAGACGCTGCGGGTCGCTGTCGTAGCCGCCCGGCGCGAAGATCGCCACGGTTTCCACCGCATGCGTCCCGACGGGGAAAGCGCCGTCTCGCATTACTGCCGTGCGGCGTTCCACTCGGCCATGTCGATGTCGGTGACGATCGTGGTCGAGAGGTCCGGTGCCCGCGCGCTGGGCGCGGCAGCAGCGCGGCGTTCGATCGTCTGCGCCCGCTTCTGGCGACGCTCTTCGAAGAAACCGCGCAGCAGGACGACACTCTCGGCAGCCATCACCCCGCCGATCGCTTCGGTGTGGTGATTGAGCGCGACCTCGCTGAACAGGTTCAGCACGCTGCCGCCGGCACCGGTCTTGCGGTCGAACGCCCCGAACACGACGCGTTGAAGCCGCGCATGCAGCATCGCGCCTACGCACATCGCGCACGGCTCGAGCGTCACATAGAGATGGCAGTCGGGTAGCCGGTAGTTGCCGACGCTCTGTGCGGCCTGGCGCAGCGCGATGATCTCGGCGTGCGACGTCGGATCGTGGCTGCCGATCGGCTGGTTGAAGCCGGTGCCGATGATGCGGCCGTTGCGGACCACTACGGCACCGACCGGTACCTCGCCGACGAGTTGCGCGTTCTGCGCCTGCTGGAGGGCGGCCTGCATGAACAACGGGTCGGTGCTGTCGATCGACATGGTGACAATCCGGTGATCGGGTTCGAATTGCGCAATTCGTGGGTGACCGATTGTACCGGCATGGCATCCTTGCGGACGCGCCCTGGTGGGTCACGTGCAACGGTCCGGTGCGCGGGCGACGAAGATCGTCAATGCGGACCGGCCAGCCGCGATCATGCCCCGGCTTCGAGGGACCCCTCAGCGATGGATGCACCCGACGATTCCGGCCGTGCCCGCCTCATTCGACAGACGCTGATCGCGGCCATCGCACTGTCGCTGCCGGCGCGACGCATCGCGCAGGCGAAGTCCGCTTCGCACGAGACCCGCATGAACACCCGACCTGTTCCGTCTACGCAGGAAGCACTGCCCGTCATCGGGTGCGGCACCTGGATCGGCTTCGACGTCCCCGACGAGCCGATCCGGTTCGCCGCACTCGCGGCCGTCGTCGATACGCTGTTCGCAGCGGGCGGCTCGGTCTTCGACAGTTCGCCGATGTACGGCCGATCCGAAGCCGTCACCGGCCGATTACTCGCCGCGACCCAGCGCAAGGCCTTCGTGGCCACCAAGGTCTGGACCAGTGGGCGGGCCGCCGGGGTCGAGCAGATGGAACAATCGATGCGGCTGCTCGGCAAGGTCGACCTGATGCAGGTCCACAACCTGCTCGACTGGAAGACCCACCTGCCGACCCTGCGGCAATGGAAGGCCGACGGGCGAATCCGCTACGTCGGCGTGACCCACTACACGCCCGGTGCCTATCGCGAACTCGAGGCCGTGATGCAGGACGAGCAACTCGACTTCGTGCAGGTCAACTACGCGCTCGATGATCGGGCTGCCGAGCGGCGCATCCTACCGCTGGCGGCGGACCGCGGCATTGCGGTTCTGGTCAACCGTCCGTTTGGGGGCGGCGGACTGCTCAAGCGCCTGGGTGAGCGTCCGTTGCCGCCATGGGCCGCGGAGATCGGCGCGACCTCGTGGTCGCAGGTCCTGCTGAAGTTCGCGTTGTCGCATCCGGCCGTGACCTGCACGATCCCCGGGACCGGCAACGCGGGGCACATGGCGGAGAATGCAGCCGCGGGTACCGGGTCGTTCGTCGATCGCAAGTTCTGGAACGGACGTGCCGACGATCTCGTTCGCTAGCGGAACCGTGTTCCCACCGGGTCCGCCGTCCCACATCCATCGGGGAGACGAGCCATGTCGTTCACCAGGGCATAGATCGCCGCATCGCTGTGGCTCGGCTGCGTCCAGGCGCATGCGGCCGGCGGCGTGGGGGTCACGCCGCTCGGCAGTCACGACGGCGAGTTCTGCGCGCTCGATCGCGCGCTGCTCTTCGAGGACCCGGACGGCACGCGCAACCTCTACGACCCGTGCCGCACCGTGACGGATGCCTGATTCGTCGTCCCGGCGAACTAACCCCGGCTGAACAGCAGCACGCGATTCGTCCCACCGAATGCGAACGAGTTGCAGATAGCGTGTTCGAGCCCCGGCGCTGCGACTTCTTCATCGAGCACGAGGTTCAGGGCGCAGTCCGGGTCGACCATCGCGCAGTGCGCGTTAGGCGGCACGCGGCTACCCTCGAGCGCGAGCGCCGTGATCAGCGCTTCGAGCGCACCGGCCGCGCCGAGCAGATGCCCGTGCAGGGCCTTCGTCGAGCTGACCCGCAGCCGATCGAGATCGTCGCCCCACACGGTCGCGAGCGCGTTGCGTTCGACGACCTCGCCGATCCGCGTCGCCGTGCCGTGCGCGTTGCAATAGCCGACGTCGCGTGGATGCAGGTCGCCCTTGCGCAGCGCCTCGCGCAGCGCACGCACCTGACCGTCCACGTCGGGTTTCGTCAGACGGGTCGCGTCGCAGGTCGTGCCCCAACCGCTCAGCACCGCATGGATCGTCGCACGGCGGCGTCTCTCGCTTTCTTCGGGTTCGAGGACAAGGAAGGCCGTGCCTTCGCGCGACGTGCGACGCAAGCCCGTTCGGCATGAAGGCAGGAATCGCCAACGGCGGTACGCGGGCGCCGCGGTAGGCCGCTCGGAGTGAAGCGGGCCCCGCCAATCCCGCAGCCGACGTAGACGCCGATCCGTTCCGGGTCGGCCACGTCGGCCACGTCGGCCGCGTTCGCATCGCGCATCGCGCATCGCGAGTTCGGCCGCCACGACCGCGATCTGGCTGACCCGATCGACCCCGGCCAGTTGCAGTTTGATGAACCAGCGCGTCGCATCGAACGGCGGCTGCGCCGCGATCGCCCGCTTCGGCAGCTCGGGGAAGACCGGCCGGAGCGCCGATTCGCCGCGCATCAGCGCGTCGAACACCGCGTGATCATCGTCACCGGGCGGCGGGACGGTGCCGAGCCCCGTGACGACGACCCGTGTCACTTCGCTTCGGTCACGAACGGAGTCTTACGCGACGCCGAGGCAACGGGCACTGCGGCCTTCGCGAGCAAGGTCCGGTCGACCAGGGCGGCGAGCTGTTCGAGCGTCGTGATGTTCGGGTCGTCGTCGGGCAGCGTGATGTGGAAGTGATCTTCGACCGCGAACATGAATTCCGCGATCGCCAGCGAATCCAGCCCGCCGTCCTACATAGACGCGTCCGGCAGTATTGCGGTGACCGCGATGTCGAACTTCTCGTGCAACAGTTCTTGCAACTCGGTCAGCGTCCTCATGGGATGTGTTGTCTTCTATGATCGGTCGCTGCGCGTCGAGCGTCGATGATATCCGGTGCGCCTCCCCGGGGACGCCAGCGCAGCGACGCCAGCGCGAAGACCGCGCCGAGCAGCGCACCGGCGACGACGTCGACGACGACGTGCTGCTTGAGCGCCAGCGTCGAGTAGACGATGGCTGCGAACCACACCGCGTTGACGATCCGGATCCACGGCGGCGTTCCGATCTTCCGGAACAGCACCTCGATCCGGATCGCCGTGAAGATCGCGATCGCCACATGCATCGACGGACAGGCGTTGCCGGCCGCATCGACACCGCGCAGCAGGTCGAAGCCCGGGAAGCCCATCGGATCGAAGGCCGTCGGCAGGATCTGCGTCGGCCACAGGTAGAACAGCACGAGGCCGCAGCCGCACAACGCGCACGCCCATGAGCCGTAGACCAGCAGTTCGACGAAGCCGAACTGCAGTCCCGGCCCAATGCCGACATACACCCACAGCGAGATGTACGGGATCAGCGCCTGCGGCATGAACGGGATCCAGTGATCGAGCGCGGTCGTCGGCACGACCGTCACCGGATAGGCCGGATGGCGCAGCACGTGGAAGTAGCCGACGAAGAACAACCACGTGCATGCAGTGATGCCGACCGCCTTCAACACGAAGAACCGTCGGGCACGCGCGACCAGGACCATGGTCCAGCGCGTCGGAGGCGACGGCCTCGTCACGCGCGGTCGGACCCGCGGCAATGACAGAGCGTCACTTTCCCATCGCCTTGTCCCGCACGGCATGCGTCCGCGCCGCCAGGCCCGGATCCTTCTTGATGACCGGATCGCTGCCGCCTGCGAGAAGAACCTTGACGGTTCGCTGGTACGCAGCCGGATCGAGCTCGCCCATCGTCGGCTTGCCGGCCGCCGTGATCGGCTTCGCGATGTTCTCGAGCCGGCGCTTCTGCCAGGCCGACGTCGCCGCACCGGACATGTCCGCGGCGAGGACGATCTTGACGGCCTCGTCCTGGTTCTTCAGCGCGTACTCCGAGCCTGTCAGTGAAGCTTCGACGAACTTCGCGAGCTTCGCGACGTACGCCGGATCCTTCAGGTCGGGCTCTCGGGCATGGAGGCCGTCTTCGAGCGTCGCTGCGCCCTGCTCCTGGCGCGCGGAATTGACCAGCCCGGCCGGCTTGATGCCGGCGTCGACGACCTGCCGATACTCGTTGTAGAGCATCGTCGCGATGCGGGCGGCCTGATTCTGCAGCAGGGGATCGACGTTGAAGCCCTGCTTCAGGACCTTCACGTCGGGGGCCGCACCGGACGTCCTGTAGCCGAGCGAGCCCATCCACGACTGGAACGGATACTCGTTGCCGCCGGACCAGACGCCGAGCGTCTTGCCCTTCGGATCCTTCGGCGTGCCGACGCCCCTCGATCTCCGACACGTGCGCATCAGTCGCGACCGGTCGAAGACCTGCGCGATGTTGACCATCGGCACGCCGGCCTCGCGCGCCGCGAGCGCATTCGGCATCCAGTCCACCGTCACGTCGGCGCCGTGCGCGGCGAGCACCTGCGCCGGCGCGATGTCGGGGCCACCCGCTCGATCGTGACGTCGAGGCAGGCGTCCTTGGAGCAGCGCTTGGCATGTGCGACGTAGTAGCCGGCGAACTGCGCCCGCGGCGGCGACTTCATCTGCACCGTGACCGTCTCGGCCGCCCGCGCGGCGAGCGGGAGAACGGCGAGCAGCGCGGTGGCCGCGACGAAGGATTTGCACATGGGGAAGCTCCTGGATGCGGAAGTCGGCAAGGATAAGGGCAAGACGGAGGATCAACGAGCGGGACGGAACGACGATGCCAGAACGTGACGCGTCGCTCGATCCATCCGAGCAATGCATTCAGCACGGAACCGGCCAGCGCCGAGACGACGATCGCGGCCCACACCGGTCCCATGTTCATCCGTGCGGCCTCGGTCGAGATGCGGAAGCCGAGGCCGACCGTCGGCGACCCGAAGAACTCAGCGACGATCGCACCGATCAGCGCGAGAGTCGAGATGATCTCGAGCGCGTTGAAGACGCATGGCAGCGCGACCGAGATCCGCAGCCCGACCAGCGTGCGCCCGTAGCTCGCGCCATACGAGCGCATCGGGTCGCGCTGCATGGGGTCCGATTCGGCGCGGCCCGCCAGCGTGTCGACGAGCATCGGGAAGAATGTCATCACGACGACCACCGCGGCCTTCGAATGCCGACGGATGGAACACGTAGCCGTAGGCCCGCGACATGCGCGCGTCGTGCGCGGTCATCCCGTTGATCGTCGTGGTGCCCGACGTCACCTGTTCGAGATCCGCGATCACCCGCAGTAGCGTCGTCTTGCCGCAGCCGGACGGCCCGAACAGCGAGACGAACTCGCCTTCGCGGATGTCGATGCTGACGTCGTCCAGTGCGGTGACGGTGTCCTCGAGCACGCCGTCGCGATCGACGACGTTCGCGAACGTGACGCGTTCGACGTGGCCCGATGGGCTGTCGATAGCATCGAGCCGCTGAACGTTCGGATCGTCCCGCCGTGCAGTTGCGCCCACTGCTGTTCGTAACGCGACGCCGACATCCGCTGCTGGTCGCGGCGATAGACGATCGTCACCTCTTCGGCGCCGAGCTGCATCGACTGCACCGCCGCGTGGACCGCGGTCATGCCGCCGCCGAGCACGACGACGCGACGACCGACCGGCAGCGTCGCGTAGTCGCTCGCCTGGCGCAGCCCCGCGATGAACGCGATCGCGTTGCCGAGATCACCGACGCGCTCGTCGGCAAGCCCAAGCGCGTTGACGCCGCCCAGGCCGATGCCGCGGAACAGCGCGTCGCAGTCGCGGCACAGGTCGTCGAGCAGGATCCGTCCGCCGAGCGCGTGTTCATGGCGGATCTCGAAGCCGCCTATCGATGGTAGCCATCCATCAGCGGCTGCTTCGGATCGGGGATGACGCGACGGTCCCCATGAACGGCAGTTCCATGTGCGTGTGCGGATCGATGCTACCGGGCATCACGAACGCAGCGCCGGCGTCGATGGTCGTGGTCCCGGGCGGCACGTCGAGGTCGAGGCCACCGCGCGGATCAGTCCGCCTTCGCACAGGACGTCGACTTCGGTGCTGCTGTCGGCGTCGACGACGATGCCGCCGCGGATCAGGATCGCGCCCGTCATGCGACCGCCAGCGTTTCGGACGACAGGCTGACTTCGGGTAGTTCGTTCGCCTTCGCCAGCATCGCCTGCAGCAGCACGTTGGCACCGGCTTCTATCCATTCCGGCTTCGCGTCCTCCGACTCGTTGTGACTGATGCCCCCGATGCACGGCACGAAGATCATCGCGGTCGGCGTGACCTTGCTCATGTAGCACGCGTCGTGGCCGGCGCCGGACACGATGTCGCGCGTCACGTAGCCGAGGCGCTTCGCGCCGTCGCGCACCATCGCGACGCAGCTCTCGTCGAAGTGCACGCAGTCGTATTGGAAGATCTGCTTCAGATCGTGTTCGAGACGGGCTGCTTCCGCGATCTTCGCGACGCCGGCCTTCAGCTCGGCGTCCATCTTCGCCAACTCGTCGTCGTCCGGACAGCGGAAGTCCACGGTCAGGAAGACCTTGCCGGGGATCACGTTGCGCGAATTCGGATGCACGTTCAGCATCCCGACCGTCGAGACCGCCAGCGGCGCATGCGCGAGGCCGATCTCGTTGACCAGCTGGATCACCTTCGCCGCGCCGAGCAGCGCATCGCGCCGCACCGGCATCGGCGTCGGGCCCGCATGCGAATCCTGGCCGGTCAGCGTCAGCTCGTACCAGCGCTGGCCCTGCGCGTCCGTGACGACGCCGATGGTCTGTCCTTCGGCTTCGAGGATCGGGCCTTGCTCGATGTGGGTCTCGAAGAACGCGTGGACCGGCCGGCCGCCGACCGGTTCGCTGCCGGCGTAGCCGATCCGCTCCAGCTCCTCACCCGTCGTCTTGCCGTCGACGTCCGCGCGCGAAAGCCCGTAGTCGAGCGTGAAGACACCGGCGTAGACGCCCGACGCGACCATCGCCGGCGCGAAGCGAGAGCCTTCCTCGTTGGTCCATACCGACGCCTCGACCGGCCGCTCGGTTTCGATGCCGTGGTCGTTCAGCGTGCGCAGGACCTCGAGTCCTGCAAGGACGCCGTAGACGCCGTCGAAGCGTCCGCCGGTGGGCTGGCTGTCGAGATGGCTGCCGGTACCGACCGGCGCGAGGTCGTTGTTGCGGCCCGCACGTCGCGCGAAGATGTTGCCCATCCGGTCGACCTTGACGGTGCAGCCGGCTTCCTCGCACCACTCGACGAACAGGTCGCGCCCGTCGCGGTCGAGATCGGTCAGCGCGAGCCGGCAAACGCCACCTTTCGCCGTCGCGCCGATCTTCGCCATCTCCATCAGGCTCGCCCAGAGGCGGTCGCCGTCGATCCTCGGTGCTGCCATATCGGTCTCCTCGCCACGTCCTGCGGGCTGTGCGCCGCGCGATGACGGAAAGTTAGCAGGAAAAACTGAGCGGGAAGGACGCCAACGATCGCCGACGATCGCAAGTCGGCGACCGTACGCGCGGAGCGCAGGTCACTTGAGCAGCGTCATCCCGACGTCGCGTGCAGCCGCACGGTCCAGCGTCATCGTGCGATCGGCGCCCGCGGCCGCCGCGCAGCGTTCGATCAGGCAGTCGGCGAGATCGGCGGTGCCGTCCTGATAAACCCGCAGCGCCTTCCAGAGGGTTTCGGCGCGTTCGACGACGATCTCCTTCGTTCTCAGCAAACCTTCGATCGCCTCGACCAGTTGCGCGCGACCGAGTTCGTAGGCGGAGGTCAGCACCCAAGCGAGTTCGACGACCGCGACGATCGTGACGTAGCCCGGCGCCTCGGCGGTCAGCGACTCGATGTGCCGGGTCGCCAGGGGCGACTGTCTCGGGTCGTCCTGCATGATGTAGCGGACGATGACGTTGGTATCGAGGCCGGTCATCGCGCCGATGCACCACGGCGCGCGATCGCCGCGTTCATCTGCTCGATCGTGACGGCCTTGCGC
>JBDTIS010000092.1:0-8597 GCA_039936235.1 Burkholderiaceae bacterium
TCGAGGATCGCCGGACCTTCGACCAGCATGCTGCCGCCGGTCAATGGATCGCCACGGCGCTTGCGCAGTGCCGCCGACTCCCCCGACAGCAACGCCTCGTCGACCCGGCAGTCCGCGCTCTCGAGCACGCCGTCGGCGGGAACGCGCATGCCCTGTGCGATGTGCACGCGGTCGCCGATCACCAGTTCCGCGACGCCGATCCGCTCGAGCGCGCCGTTCGGGCTGTAGCGATCGGCGAACGCGGGCGCCAGCCGGGCCATCGCGTCGGCCAGATTGCCCGCGCGGTGTCGCGCGCGCAGTTCGAGGTAGCGGCCGGCGAGCAGGAAGAAAACGAACATGGACACCGAGTCGAAATAAACCTCGCCGCCACCGCGCAGCGCCTGCACGAGGCTGGCCGCATAGATCAAGGCGATGGCGAGCGCCACGGGCACATCCATCCCGAGCGTCCGGGCGCGCAGCGCGCGCCACGCACCCTGAAAGAAGGGCCGCGCGGCATAGAACACCACCGGCGTGGCGACCAGCAGGCCGAACCAGCGCATCAGCTCGCGCGTAGCGGGGTCCATCGTCTCGGCGGCGCCGAAATACAATGCACTGGCGTACATCATCGCCTGCATCGCACCGAATCCGGCAACGGCGAGTCGCTTGAGCGCCGCATGCGCTTCACGGCGGCGCGAATCGTCGAGCGCGGACGCATCCAGCGGCAATGCGCTGTAGCCGGTACGCGCCAGCGCCTGCAGGATCGCCGTCAGCGTCGTGCGTTGCGAGTTCCAGACGATGCGCGCGCGTTGCGCCACACTGTTGACCTGAACCGATTCGACGCCCGCGACGGCGCCCAGTGCCCGCTCGATCAGCCACACGCAGGCGCTGCAGCGGATGCCGTCGACCAGCAGTAGGGCTTCGCTCTGCCCGGTGGCGAGTGTGCGCACCGCATGGCGCGCCAGCTCCGGCCGTCGCCAGGCCTCGGCGCTGCGCTGCGCCGAGGCCGGATCCGGGGCGCGCGGCGCCACGGCACTGCGCAATCGGTAGTAATCGGTCAGACCGAGCTGGTCGATCCATTCGGCCGCCGCCCGGCAACCATGGCAGCACACCGGATGAGGGACGCCGGCGACGCGCGCCAGCGGTGCGTCAGCAGGCAGGGGCTCGCTGCAATGCCAGCAGGTCGTGACCGACGTGGTCATGGAGCGACCGTCAGGGCGTCTGCGGCGGTGGCCGCGTCAAAGGCATCGTCAGGATCTTCAGGCCTTCGACCGGCAGTGGGGGATCGGCGTAGCGCTCAGCGGCCACGATCAACCACGCGCAGCCGACCATGGACGCGATGAACACGGCCGCACCCACCCAGACGATCGGTTGGCCGTACCACGCGCAGCCAGCGCCGCGCGAGCCCGAATCATCGGGCTGGGAGCGCGTCGGGGTGCGAAAGCGAGTAGACATAGGCAGCGAGCACACGCACATCGATTTCCCCCAGACGAGCGCGCCACGCCGGCATGTTGCCATTGCGACCGTTGCGAATGGTCTCTTCCACCTGCGACAGGCTGCCCCCGTAGAGCCAGATCGCGTCGGTGAGGTTCGGTGCCCCGAGGGCCTGATTGCCCTTGCCATTGGAACCGTGGCAGGCAGCACAGGTCGTGAAGAGCGCCTTTCCATCGAGCGCTTTGATCATCGTGCCGGCGTCGCGCGGCGTGCCCTGGGAAAGGGTGAGAACATAGGTGGCCACCTTTTCCACGCCGGCTTCACCCAACACCGCGCCCCACGCCGGCATCACGCCGCGGCGACCTTCGAGGATGCTGGCCACGATCGTATTGCCGTCGCCGCCGTAGAGCCAGTCACCGTCCGTCAGGTTCGGCGCGCCGAGCAACGGATTGCCAAGCGCAGAACTGCCGTGGCAAGCAGCGCAGTTGTCGGCGAACAGCACCATGCCCCTGGTCAGCGCCGCGCGATCACCGGCGAGCTGTTCCACCGTGAGCTGAGCGAAGCGCTGCTTGTTCGCGTCGCCGAGTCTGTCATTGGCAGCCGTCTCGCGTTCCAGTTGCCTGTGCGAAGTCCAGCCCAGGCGACCGGGGGAGTCGCCGAAGCCTGGATACAACACCAGATAGCCTAAAGCACACGCGAACATCAGGGCCGACAGCACGATCCACCAGAGTGGCAATCGGTGCATGCCTTCGCGTATGGTGCCGTGGGCCCAGATGTGGCCCGTGGTGCCATCGGCCAGCGTCGGAATCTTGGCGTGCGGCGCCCACAGGAACAGCAAGAACGACACGCCGAGGTTGAAGACGATCAGCACGATGACCCAGGTCGACCAGAAGGTGCTCATCGACGCTCTCCGGTGCCGATGTCAGCGCTGTCGTCGCCGTCCTCGTCCGTCATCGGCAGCCGCGCCAGCGCGCCGAAGTCGCGCTTGTGGTACGGCAACCAGGCCCAGATCCAGATGCCGATGAAGACCACCATCATGAGCACGATGAATGCGCCCGCGATCGGACCCCAGATCGGATTCATTTTTCCCCTCCGTCGGACGCGGGCGCCTGGGCCGTTGCCTTGACTGTCGGTTCGTTGTCCACGCCCAGGCCTTGGAGATACGCGATCAGCGCATCCATCTCGGTCTTGCCGGCGACCTCCTTGGGCGCGCCGGCGATGTCGACGTCGCTGTAGGGGTCGCCGAGCACGCGCAGCACGCGCATCCGCGCCTGCATGTCCTCGCCGTCGATGGTTGCCTTGGCCAGCCACGGATAGTCCGGCATGTTCGACTGCGGCTCGACCTGACGCGGATTCATCAGGTGCAGGCGTTGCCAGTCGTCGGAGTATTTGCCGCCCACGCGCGCCAGGTCCGGGCCGGTGCGCTTGGAGCCCCACTGGAACGGGCGGTCGTAGACCGATTCAGACGCGGTCGAATAGTGACCGTAGCGCTGCGTCTCGAAGCGCAGCGCGCGGATCATCTGCGAGTGACAGAGGTAGCAGCCTTCGCGCACGTAGACGTCGCGTCCGGCCAGGCGCAGTGCGGAATAAGGTTTGACCCCGTCGGCAGGTTGGACCTTGTTCGCCTCCATGAACAGCGGCGTGATCTCGGCGAGACCACCGAGCGAGACCATGATCGCGGTGAGAATCCCCAGCAGCCAGACGTGTTTTTCAATGAATTCGAAGTGACGATATGCCATGGGCTGCCTCCTCAGACCGCGGCCGGAAGCGGCGGCGGAAATTGATCCTCCACGGGTTCGGGAATCGGAACTGGAATCGGCACGATGATCTTGTGGCGGGCGTCGGCGGCCGTGTACCACAGGTTCCAGGCCATCACCCACATGCCGAGCCAGATCAGCACGCCGCCGAACCAGCGCAACATGTATGCGGGCTTGATCGCGATCAGGCTGTCGATGAAGGAATAAGTGAGCGCGCCGTCGGGGTTGGTCGCGCGCCACATGAGCCCCTCGGTCACGCCGGCGGTCCACATCGCGATCACATAGATCAACGTGCCGCTCAGGTGCAGCCAGAAATGGACTTCCATGCCTATGTGCGAATGCATCGCAGGGCGGCCCAGCGCGCGAGGCGCCATCGCGTAGAGCGAACCGATCGTGATCATGGCAACCCAGCCGAGTGCACCAGAATGCACGTGGGCGATGGTCCAGTCGGTGTAGTGCGACAGCGAGTTCACGGTCTTGATCGCCATCATCGAACCTTCCAGGGTGGCGGCGGCATAGAAGACCAGCGCCAGCACCATGAACTTGGCGGCCGGGTCGTTCTTGAGCCTGTGCCACGAGCCATTGAACGTGAGCAGGCCATTCGCGGCCGAGCCCCAACTCGGCATCAGCAGCACCAGTGAAAACGCCATGCCGACCGACTGCACCCAGTCCGGCAGCGCCGTGTACATCAGATGGTGGGAGCCGGCCCACATGTAGATCGAGATCAGCGCCCAGAAATTGACGATCGAGAAGCGGTAGCTCCACAGCGGCTGTTGCGCCTGGCGCGGCACGAAGTAGTACATCATCCCCAGGAAGCCGGCGGTGAGAAAGAACGCCACTGCATTGTGTCCGTACCACCACTGCACCATCGCATCGACCGAGCCCGAGTAGATCGGGTACGACTTGGTCATCGATACCGGAATGGCGAGGTTGTTGACGATGTGAAGCAGGCCGACGGCGATGATGAAAGCGCCGTAGTACCAGTTCGATACGTAGATGTGGCGTATGCGCCGACGCGCCAAGGTGCCGAAGAACACTGCGCCGAAGCTGACCCAGACGACTGCGGTCAGGATATCGATCCACCACTCCGGTTCGGCGTACTCCTTGCTCTGGGTGAGGCCCAGCGGCATCGAGATCATCGCCCGCACACAGATCAGCTGCCAGCCCCAGAACGTGAACGTGGCCAGTCCGCCGAACGCCAGGCGGGTGTGCGTGGTGCGCTGCACGCTGTAGTAGCAGGTGCCCATCAGTGCCGCGCCGCCGAACCCGAAGATCACGCCGAAGGTGTGGTCCGGGCGCAGCCTGCTGAAGGTGAGGTACGGAATGTCGAGGTTCAAGGCCGGCCAGGCCAGTTCGGCAGCGATGTACATGCCGATCAGCATGCCGATGATCCCCCACACGGCCGAAGCGAAGAGGAACAGGCGCACGACCTGATCGTTATAGGTTTCGGTGGTTGGCATTGGCGGGTCCGGTTCCGATAGTGGCGGATTGCAGCACGGGTTCAATTCGAGCGCAGGTGCACCCTTGTCGCGGAGTGATTTCGTGCGTACCGGCGGACCACATACCGGGGAGCGCCAGAGCGCGAGCGACGCCATGCTCGGCATCGTTCGATGAACGGGCCGACAGCCTGGGCGTGTCGACCACGCGAAACGACAATGAGAACCAACTGGCTCCTGGATGAGCTTCGGGCCGGGCTGATCGTGTGTTCGTTCATCGCTGTTCCGCGCCGACGATGCCCGATTCTGCCAGGCCAGTCCGTTCGTTAGCGCACGGAAGCTGTCTCGGCGTTGCGCCCACGCAAATTGCGGAGCAGCGCGGATCCCGGCCGTTCGGCAACGGCGCTCGACTCGGCCGAAGACGACCAGGCATGTTCGGAAGGATTCACCCGGCGCCGGTCAGACGCCGACGCCATGAATCACCGCGACGTGGACACCGAAAACGGTGTGCGTGATCCAGGTCGCGATGCTGGCGACAACGATCGTGGCCACTACAATCAATGAAAGTACCGACGCGTGTCGGCTGAAAAAACCTCAGAGCCATCGTGCCTCCATGAACGACGACCAACTGCTCCGCTACTCGCGCCACATCCTGCTCGACGACATCGGCATCGAGGGCCAGCAGCGACTCAACGACGCGCACGCCGTAGTCATCGGCGCCGGCGGGCTCGGGTCGCCGGCCGCGATCTATCTCGCGGCCAGTGGGCTCGGCACGCTGACGCTGATCGACGACGATGTCGTCGACCTGACCAACCTCCAGCGGCAGATCCTGCACGGCACGCCCGACGTCGGACTCGCGAAGGTGGCGTCCGGCGCGAACGCGCTGCGACGGCTCAACCCCGAAGTCGACGTGCGGACGATCGCCGAGCGCGTCGATCAACAGCGGCTGGCCGGAATCGTCGCGACGGCCGACGTCGTCGTCGACTGCAGCGACAATTTCGCGACCCGCCATGCGGCCAATCGCGCCTGCGTCGCTGCATCCGTTCCGCTGGTGTCGGGTGCGGCGATCCGTTTCGACGGACAGATCGCGAGCTTCGACCTGCGCCGCGTCGACGATGCGGCCGAACGCGCCCCCTGCTACGCGTGCCTGTTCCCCGAAAGCGACGAGGTCGAGGACGTAGCGTGCTCGACGATGGGCGTGTTCGCGCCGCTGACCGGCATCGTCGGCGCGATGCAGGCCGCCGAGGCCGCGAAGATCATCATCGGGCTGCCGTCGCTGTCGGGACGGCTGCTGCTGGTCGACGCAAGGACGATGGAGTGGCAGTCGATCGCGTTGTCGCGCGACCCCTGTTGCGCGGTCTGCGGGGTCGTGCTCGGTATCGACTGAGGTCTCCTTCCCGCTTCCGGAAGGCGCGATGGGGGGCTATGCGAGCGATGATCCCGATCACACAGCGTCGCGCGCTCGAGCGCGCCTTCTCCAATCCTCCGCCGGAGGGGAGGGAGGCCCTGTGCAGTTTGGATCGTGTCGCCTGTGCACCACTGATCGACACGGCTTTTCTTGCTCTGCACTGGCCAGTCGCGTAAAAACGTGAGCGTCCCGTTGACGATCTCCACCACCGCCACCGATGCTCGCTCGCACCAAGGACTTCGTGAAGTCACTGCTCGCCGCGCGCCATCAGCGACAGCGCGCCGACGAACTGCGCGCGAGCCGACGGCTGATCCCGAAGTCCGAACTGCGTAGCGGCCTCGAGGCGCTCGGCATCGCGCGCGGCGATACCTTGATGCTGCACTCGTCGTTGAAGAGCATCGGCTTCGTCGATGGGGGTCCGCGCGCCGTCCTCGAGGCGCTGGTGGAAGCGGTCGGCCCGTCGGGCACGCTGGTCGTGCCGACCTACTGGCTGCCCGGCGGAACGATCCTCGCGACCTGCAAGCTGAACGACTACGTGTTCGACCCGCGGCGCCACGGTTCGCACCTGGGCCGGCTGCCGTCGGAATTCCTGACCTTTCCCGGCATCGCACGCAGTATTCACCCCACGCACTCCGTGTCGGCGATCGGCCGCGACGCGCATCACGTCGTCGACAGTCATCACCTGGCGCCATCGATCTTCGGCGAAGGCTCGCCGTGGGACCGTTGCGAGCAGATGAACGCGAAGGTCATCGGTCTGGGCATCTCGATGGGTCCGGTGACCTTCTATCACCTGCTCGAAGATCGCATGCTCGACCGCTTTCCGCTGCCGGTGCGGATGGATACGACGTATTCGATGCCCTGCCTGAACTGGGAGGGCCGGCGCTTACTGGTGCCGGTGGTTCCGCTCGATCCGCAGTTCATGCCGCAGCGGATCGACGCGCCTGGTCGAGACGACCTGCGTGCCTACTTCAGGAGCGAGTTCGACCGCAACGGCCTGCTCGGCTGGGGCCAGGTCGGCGAGGCGACCTCGTGGGTCATTCCGGCGCAGCGCTTCTACGCGCATCTGCAGTCGCTGATCGGCGACGGCATTACGATCTACGCCACGCCCGAACAACTCGCCGCTCGCCCCCTCTGACGAGGTGCATCGCCGGGAACGAGGCGTCCCGCCTCACAGGAACACGATGAAATACTGGATCGAACACGCGAAGGACCGACTCGGCCTTTCCTTTCACGCGCCGCAGTCGATCGAGACGCACCTCGAGGCCGCGGCCGCATGGATCCTCGAAGCGCAGCGTGCGACCCCCGACGATGGCGTGGCGCATTCGTACAACATCCGGACCGGCACATGGATGGCGTCGTATCCGGAGACGACCGGCTACGTCATCCCGACGCTGTACGACTACGCGAAGTACTTCGACAAGCCGGTCTATCGCGACGCCGCCCTGAAGATGGCGCGCTGGGAAGTGACCGAGCAACTGCCCGACGGCGGCGTGCGCGCAGGCACGCTGGCCGCCGAGGTCGTCGCGCCGACCATCTTCAACACCGGGCAGGTCCTGTTCGGGCTCGCGCGGGCTGCGAAGGAAACCGGCGACGACGCGATCCATGAGGGCCTGATCCGCGCTTCGGAATGGCTGGTCGCCGCGCAGGACGACGACGGTTGCTGGAGACGCTACGTGTCGCCGTTCGCGCATTCGAAGAACGGCACCTACAACACGCGCAGCGCGTTCGGACTCGTCCGCGCGTTCGAGGTCGTCGGCGACCCGCGGTACCTCGAGTCCGCCGACCGCAATGTCGCGTGGGCCCTGTCGACGTCGCAGGCGAATGGCTGGCTGCCCGGCAACTGCCTGACGACGAACCCCGACGACCGCGCACTGACGCACACGATCGCGTATTCGATTCGCGGCATCCTCGAGGTCGGTGTCGCGACCGAAAATCCGCAGTACATCAAGGCTGCGCTCGGGATGGCGCGACGCGTGGCCGAGCGGCAGAACGACGACGGCTCGCTGTCCGGCTACATCTCGCCGGAATGGGAGCCGCTCAGCAACTGGTGCTGTGTAACGGGCAACTCGCAGATGGCGTTGAACTGGTATCGGATCGCGAAGGTCACCGGCGAACACGACCTGATGAAAAATGCCGTGGCCGCGAATCGCTTCAACATGCGACTGCAGAAGCTCGACGGTCCGCTGACGATGCGTGGCGCGATGAAGGGCTCGCACCCGATCGGCGAGGAATACATGACCTGGCGCTTTCCGAACTGGGCGACCAAGTTCTACATGGACGGACTGATGTTCGAGCGGCTGTTCGACCGGATCGACAACATCGGTTGAATGCCGTCAGTTTCCAGGCGCAGCGGCTGCCAGGCTAGCCAGGAATCGATCGGCATCGTGGAATCCGATCACGGACGCGTCGACGCGCTGCGTGCCGTCGCGATCGAAGAACACGATGCCCGGCGGCCCGAACAGCTTGAAGCGCTTCAGCAGCGCGCGATCGTCGTCGTCGTTGGCCGTCACATCCGCCTTCAGTAGCACGAAGTCGCGCATCCGCGCGGCGACACGCGCGTCGGTATACGTGAAGCGTTCCATCTCC
>JBDTIS010000093.1:0-16606 GCA_039936235.1 Burkholderiaceae bacterium
CGACATCGTCGGCGAGAACGCGGACGACGTCGCACGTGCGGCGTCCGAGGTCGTGCGGATGGCCAACGGCCGCAGCGGCGAAGGCTTCGTCGCGGTGTCGGCGGAAGCCCGCAAGAAGTTCTGGCTCGACCGCGCGCGCACCGCGGCGATCGCGCGGCATACCAACGCGTTCAAGATCAACGAGGACGTGGTCATCCCACTCGGCCGCATGGGCGAATACACCGATGCGATCGAACGCATCAACATCGAGTTGTCGATCGACAACAAGCTCGCTTTGCTCGACGCCCTCGACCGTTACTTCACGCAGGAACTCGGCGCGATCCCGCTTGGCAAGACCGACGATGCGGAAGTCGACCACCTGAGCCGCGAAGAGCTGATGGGCACGCGCGTGGAGCAGGCGCGGATGCTGATCTCGCAGGTGCGCGCGCGCTGGCGGTATCTGCGCAGCCACATGGATGTGACGCTCGACGAGGCGCGCGATGCGTTGCATTCGCACCGGCTCCCTATCGAGGTCATCCCGGCGAAGCCTGCCCCGGCAGGCATCGAGCCGGGAGCCGGGACCCAATCATTGCAGGATGCGACGACCGACGAAAGATTGGGCCCCGGCCTTCGTCGGGGTGACATGTCCGTATTCGACCTCCTTCAAGTACGCGCCATCCGTGTCTCGTGGAAACGTGAAGTCCGTGCGCTGCTGCGTCAGATCTTCAACGGCGCAGAGTTCGCGCCGGTGCTGGCCGGCGCCGAGGCGATTCATAAGAAGATCCTGCGTGGCCGTGTGTTCGTCGCGTTGCACATGCATGCCGGCGACGGCAACGTGCACACCAACATCCCGGTCAACTCCGACGATTACGCCATGCTGTCGACGGCGAACCGGATGGTCGCCCGCATCATGCAGATCGCGCGCGACCTCGACGGCGTGATCTCCGGCGAGCATGGCATCGGCATCACGAAGCTCGAGTTCCTCAGAGAGGCCGAGACCGCAGACTTCCGCGCGTACAAGCAGCGGGTCGATCCGCACGGCCACTTCAATTACGGCAAGCTGCAGGCGCTGCCGGCAATCCATGCCGACCTTCGCAACGCCTATACGCCGAGCTTCGGACTGATGGGCGCCGAGTCGCTGATCATGCAGCAGTCGGACATCGGCGCGATCGCCGACTCGATCAAGGACTGCCTGCGCTGCGGCAAGTGCAAGCCGGTTTGCGCAACCCACGTCCCCCGCGCGAACCTGCTCTATTCGCCGCGCAACAAGATCCTGGCGACGTCGCTTTTGATCGAAGCGTTCCTGTACGAGGAGCAGACGCGCCGCGGCGTTTCGATCAAGCACTGGGAAGAGTTCACCGACGTGGCCGACCACTGCACGGTCTGCCACAAGTGCCTGGCGCCCTGCCCGGTCGACATCGACTTCGGCGACGTGTCGATGAACATGCGCAACCTGCTGCGCAAGATGGGCCAGAAGAAATTCAACCCGGGCACGGCCGCGTCGATGTTCTTCCTCAACGCGACCGACCCGACGACCATCAACGTCA
This sequence comes from Burkholderiaceae bacterium, assembly GCA_039936235.1. GTDB lineage: Bacteria > Pseudomonadota > Gammaproteobacteria > Burkholderiales > Burkholderiaceae_D > CAHJXF01. The sequence goes on from JBDTIS010000093.1 coordinate 1,527, forward strand.
GCCGCAAGCTGATGATGGACTGGGGCTACAAGGCGCAGCGCGCCGCAGTCGATCTGTTCAGGCCGGCCGGCAGGAAGCAGACTGCGCATCCACCCGCCACGCACGGCAAGACGCCGGTGCGCGAGCAGGTGATCCACTTCGTCAACAAGAAGATGCCGGGCAACCTGCCGAAGAAGACGGCACGCGCGCTGCTCGACATCGAGGATTCGAAGTTCGTCCCGATCATCCGCGACCCGGCCACGGCCAATGCCGACCGCGAGGCGGTGTTCTACTTTCCGGGCTGCGGATCTGAGCGGTTGTTCTCGCAGGTCGGACTCGCGACGCAGGCGATGCTGTGGCACGTCGGCGTGCAGACCGTGCTGCCGCCGGGCTATCTGTGCTGCGGCTATCCGCAGCGCGGCGCCGGCGAGTTCGACAAGGCCGAGAAGATCATCACCGACAATCGCGTGCTGTTCCATCGCGTGGCCAACACGTTGAACTATCTCGACATCAAGACCGTGGTGGTCAGTTGCGGGACCTGCTACGACCAGCTCGCCGGCTATGAATTCGACAAGATCTTCCCCGGCTGCCGGATCATCGACATCCACGAGTTCCTGATGGAGAAGGGCGTGAAGCTCGAAGGCGTGACCGGAACGCAGTACCTGTATCACGACCCGTGCCACACGCCGATGAAGCAGTACGACCCGCTGAAGGTGGTCAACACGCTGATGGCGAGCGACCTGAACGGAAAGATCGAGAAGAACGATCGCTGCTGCGGCGAATCCGGCACGCTGGCGATCACGCGGCCCGACATCTCGACGCAGGTCCGCTTCCGCAAGGAAGAAGAAATGCGCGCGGGTGTCGCGAAGCTACGCGCGGCGCCGCGTGCGACCGAGCCGACGGTCGCCGGACCTGTGCCGGTGAAGATTTTGACGTCGTGCCCGTCGTGCCTCCAGGGCCTGTCGCGCTACGACGAGGACGTCGGCATCGAGGCGGACTACATCGTCGTGGAGATCGCGAAACACCTGCTCGGCGACGACTGGCTACCCGACTACGTGCGCCGCGCCAACGCAGGCGGCATCGAACGGGTTCTGGTCTGAGCGCGTCGATCGGCATCCGGCCGCGCGGGTCGACCGCACAATAGCCGTTTGCGCCCGCCAGATTGCCTATCCACATGCTCCGATTCACGCGTAGCGACGCCCCTGCAGCGGAGAAGAAGGCGCGCATCGTCGATGGTCACGGCGCGAAGGCTTGGCTGGCCGCAATGGCCAGGCCGGTCACGCTGCAGAACCTCGACGAAATAGCGCTGGTTTTGCAGCAATTGGGTGCGCAGGGCGCCGACGACGGTGCGCCCGCCGCGCCGCCGGAACGCAAGTTCGCCATTGCCGAACGGATACGCGGGTTTCTGCTGCGCGCGCTGAGCGAGCGGTACGAGGCCGACCAGTTTGCCTTCCTGCCGGTCGACGAGACATTCGCGCTGCACTTCTGGGCGACCGTCGACGCGGCTGCCGCGCTGCGCGACGTCTATGCGGGCCTGGTATCGCAGCTCATCGAGACGCCGACGCCGACCCCGCCCGCCGGCATGCCACCACCGGCCGTGGGCCCAGCGGCTGCGACGCCGTTCGTGTCGGGCGTCGGCGCGCTGCATCGCGCGCTCGACGTCAACGCGCAGCTGCTGATCGCGATCCAGCGCGCCCGCTGGCCCGTGCCACCGCGCCTGTGGGAAAGGCACTGCGTGCTCGGTCAACGGGTGAGGGACCTCGACTGCCAGGACGTCGAGGTCGGCGACGCGCTGCGCGTCAGTTCCACGAAGACCTGCCGCGCCGCGTTCGTCATGCCGGTACTGATCGCGCTCGCCGATCCGTCGGCGCGCAGCCCGGTCGAGTTCGAGGTCGTGCGGATGGTGGCCCAACGCTGGTCGACCAAGGCAGGATTCCGCCTGGAGCGGCGTGCCGACGCCGCTACGGCTCCAGCGCGTCCGGTCGCCAATCCGGGCCCGACGATCACGCTCGGTCAGGTCGTCGTGCGCTTCGATACGCAGAGCGCGCTGCAGTCGATCGACAAGCGCCTCGATGCGCTCGCTGATGGCAAGACCGCGAGCGAGGTCGGCATCGGAGATGCGCTGCGTCCGCAGGCCGCCCGCAACCTGCTGATGATCCTCAAGCAACGTTGGGGCGCGGTCTCGCCGGCCGACGTCGACTCGCCGGACCGCACATGGCGCGCGACGCCGCACGGTGTCCAGCTGGTCGCGATCGTCGGTATGCCGAAGAGCGGGCAGTTGTATCGCGACGCCGCGTCGGCCGGCAACGGCAAGCACGGTCACTACGCATATCAACGGATCAAGGCGGGAGGCATCACACGATCACGCGAAGCAATCGAGAACGAGCGGATCGAGCACTTGCTCGCATCGGCCGAGACGTGGACGCTGGACGCCGAGTCGTCCGACGCCGTTCGTTGCGTGCGCCGCTACGGGCGGCCACGGCTGGGGCTTCAGCGGCTGATCGGGCTCCGGCTCGGAACCCCGGAGCGCGATTCGCCGTTCCTGATCGGATGGGTCGAGGCACTGCAGGGCGCGGCGGCCGACCGCGACGATCGGCAATCACATCACTCGGTCGGCCATACGGTGCGGGTCCGGCTTGCGCCTGGGCTGCCGCAGTTGCTGCATGCGGCGATCGACGACGTCGACGTCGAATGGGCCGTGCTGCTGGTTCCCGACCGACCGGCGGCCGCGGGTCGTCCAAGGCGCGTCGGCGCTTTCGTCCCGATGCTCGGCGACGCCGGGCCGAATGCCAAGCACCTGCCGGCCGACGACGCCGACGACTGGAAAGCGGTCCGCGCATCGCCGCGCGACTACGGGCTGATCCTGCCGCATTCGACCTACCGGCCGAAGCGGCTCGTGAAGGCTGGGCGGCGGGGCGCCGTGGCGGTGCTGCGCCTCGAGGAATTGATGATGCGCGGGTCCGATTTCGACCTGGTCCGCTTCATGCCGCTGTAGCGGCCTTCACGACTTCACGCCGCTGTAGCAGCCTTTACGACTTCACGCCGTTGTGGCGGCCTCGCCGATGGTGTCGTCGAACATGCCGTCGGATCGGGAAGACGGACGCTCGTCCTGCATGGTCGTGGAAGTCCCCACGATGCGTCTCGCAGGCAGCGTCGCGGTGAACGTGCTGCCCTGGCCCACTTCGCTCGCGATCAGCAAGACCCCTTGGTGCCGCGTCAGCACGTGCTTGACGATCGCAAGGCCGAGCCCGGTTCCGCCCGACTGCCGCGATCGACCGCGGTCCACGCGATAGAAGCGCTCGGTCAGCCGCGGCAGGTGCTGCGCCGGGATTCCGAGCCCGGTGTCGGTCACCGTCAGCACGGCACCACCGTCGGCGGCGCGCTGCCAGCGGACGTCGATGCGCCCATGCTCGGGCGTGTAGCGGATCGCGTTGGTGACGAGGTTCGTGAACGCGCTCGTCAGCTCGACTTCGGACCCGAGGATCGCGATGCCGGGCTCGATCGCGAAGGCTATCGTATGCTGACCGTTCGAGAGCTGGCGCGCGGTCTCCTCGATGCGGGCGAACACGGTCGTCGCGTCGACGGTATCCTCGCGCGGCATGTTGCTCGCCTCGAGCGCTGACAGTGTCAGCAGGTCGTCGACCAGCCGTTGCATCCTCGCGGCCTGTTCGCGCATCAGAGTCATGTACTGCGCGCGCTGCTTCGGCGTCACGGCCGATTCGCTGATCGTCTCGAGGAAGCCGGCCAGCACCGTCAGCGGTGTCTTCAGTTCGTGCGACACGTTGGCGACGAAGTCGCGCCGCGTCGTCTCGAGCCTCTCGAAGCGCGTGATGTCGCGCGACAGCAGCAGCTTCTGTGCGTCGCCATACGACACCAGCTGCAGCGACAGCGTGCGTTCTGCGCGCTGGCCCGGATGCCGGATGCGCAGCTGGACCGGTTTGTCCCAGTCGCCGCGCGACAGGTAGGCGAGGAAGTCGGGGGCACGGACGAGGTTCGCCAGGTTCTGCCCGATGTCCTTCCCGAGGCTCAGGTTCAGATGCTGCTCGGCCTGCGGGTTGCACCAGACGATCTGGTTCTGCGCGTTCAGCGTGACGACGCCGTCGGGCAGCGCCTGCGCCGCGCCGCGAAAGCTGACCAGGGCTTCCGTCAGTTCTGCGAGTTCGCGCTGGCTCGCGCGGCCGCGGTGATAGAGCTGCGCATACAACTCTTCCCAGGCACCTGACGAGCGCGGCAGCGTCGCGCCGAGTTCCTGGCGCGACCAGCGCGACAGGGTGCGCAGATGGATCGCGTCGCGCAGATAACGCAGCGCGAGCGCGACCGCCGCGAAGCCGAACGCGGTCGTCCAGTCGGACAAGCCTCGGACGACCAGCGTGCCGAGCGCGATGATGGCGAGGAACGAGAGGGTCCTGACCCAGACGGGATTCATGCGATCAGCCGGGGGTGCCGCGGCGCGTGATTCTTCGGGTGCGGCCGGCGGCAAGTGGCGCGCAGACGCGGACGCGATCTTAGCGCGCCTCCGAATTTGCGGTTACGCGACCACCGCGCGCTGCTCGGCGACGGAGAATCGATAGCCGCTACCGCGGACGGTTTCGACGAGATGCTCATGCGCGGTCGGCGACAACGCATGGCGCAGCCGGCGGATATGGACGTCGACGGTCCGCTCTTCGAGGAACACGTGGTCGCCCCAGACCTGGTCGAGCAGCTGTGCCCGCGAATACACCCGCTCCGGATGGGTCATGAAGAAGTGCAGCAGGCGGTACTCCGTCGGGCCGATGTCCAGCGTGCGGCGCTCGCCGTCCCGCATCGTGCCGCTCAGCCGGTGCGTGGCCGGGTCGAGGATCAGGCCGCCGATGTCGACGAGGTCGTCGGTCAGTTGCGGCGCGCGGCGTCGCAGGACCGCCTTGATGCGCGCCATCAGTTCCTTCGGCGAGAACGGCTTCGTGACGTAGTCGTCGGCGCCGGCCTCGAGACCGTCGACCTTGTCAGTCTCGTTGGAACGTGCGGTCAGCATGATGATCGGCACGTCGCGCGTCCGTTCGTCGCCGCGCAACTGCTTCGCGAACTGCACGCCGGACGCGCCGGGCAGCATCCAGTCGAGCAGGACGAGGTCCGGCAACTCGGCGCGGACCAGCGTCGTCGCTTGCTCGGCGCTCGCGGCACGCAGGACCTTGTGGCCGGCGAACGTAAGATTGACGGCGATCAGTTCCTGGATCGCGGGCTCGTCCTCGACCACAAGTATGGTGCTGGGCATCGGCGGTCTCGCCAGGAAGGGTGTGGGCTTGCGGAATTGCCGAAGGCGGAAGCGCCGTTCGACTGCAGCCGCCGACAATATGTCGATTCTATGACGCTGCCATGACAGTCGGTCGGCCGGCGGCGGGTGCGCTAAACTCGGAGGCTTATGTCGCAGCCATCACCCAAGAATCCGTCCGGCAGGTCGATCGATCCGCCGACCGAGATCATCGTCCACCAGCAGTCGCGCCGTCTAGAGGTCGCGTTCGGCGACGCCGAACGCTACAGCCTCGACTTCGAATTCCTGCGCGTGCACTCGCCATCGGCAGCGGTCCAGGGCCACGGTCCGGGCCAGGAGGTGCTGCAGACCGGCAAGCGCGACGTGACCGTCTCGGCGATCGAGCCGGTCGGACACTACGCGATCAAGCCGGTGTTCTCGGACGGCCACGAGAGCGGCATCTACACCTGGGCCTACCTGCAGGAGCTCGGCCGCAACCACGACGCGCTGTGGGCGACCTATCTGCAGCGGCTGGCCGATGCCGGCGCAAGTCGTGACGGCCCCGGAAGCAAAGCCGCCACGGGTCCGCTCGAAGCGGTCGAAGCCCGCTTCGTTCGCAAGTAGGGAGCGACGATGGCACTACCCGAGTCCACCGACGGCCAGACGCATTTCGGCTTCGAGACCGTTTCAGAGGACGTCAAGGCCGAGCGCGTCGCCGACGTCTTCCATTCGGTCGCGAAGAAGTACGACGTGATGAACGACGTCATGTCGGGCGGGCTGCATCGCATCTGGAAGGCGTTCACGATCGGCCGCGCGTCGATCCGGCCCGGCATGCGCATCCTCGACATCGCCGGTGGCACCGGCGACCTCGCGCGGGCGATGGCGAAGCGCGCAGGTCCCACCGGCGAGGTCTGGCTGACCGACATCAACGAGTCGATGCTGTCGGTCGGTCGCGACCGCCTGCTCGATGATGGGATGACGCTGCCGGTCGCTCTGGCCGACGCCGAGCATCTGCCGTTTCCCGATGGGTACTTCGACCGCGTCACCGTCGCGTTCGGGCTGCGCAACATGACCCACAAGGATCGCGCGCTGGTCGAGATGCATCGGGTGCTGCGACCGGGCGGTAAGTTGCTGGTGCTCGAGTTCTCGAAGATCTGGAAGCCGCTCGCGCCGATCTACGACGCCTATTCGCTGAAGGTGCTGCCGTGGCTCGGCAAGCGGATCGCCGACGACGCCGACAGCTATCGCTATCTGGCCGAATCGATCCGCATGCATCCCGACCAGGCGACGCTCGCAGACATGCTGCGTACCGCGGGCTTCTCGCGCGTGCAGGTCTTCAACCTCACTGCGGGCGTCGTCGCTTTGCACGAAGGCGTTCGCCTCTGACCGAGCGGTCGCTGCGCTTTGCTATGCTTGCCCGCATGCCTGTCTCCTCGTTCTCGCGTCCACCACTTCCTTTTCTGCCCGGTCTGCTCGGCGCGCCGCTCGATGCGCTGCCCGCCGCGATCAACCATCTGCTCGCCGCCGAGCCCTGGGCCCGTGCGCAACTCATGCCGCACGTCGGCAAGACGCTGCACGTCGTCGTCCAGCCGTTCACGATCAAGCTGTCGGTCACGCCCGACGGCTCGGTCGCTCGCGCTGCCGGCAGCGTGGTCGCCGACACGACGCTGACCCTGCCGTATTCCGCCCTTCCACGGATGCTGGCCGGCGGTGCCGACGCGGTGATGCGCGACCTGCATCTCGAAGGCGACGCCGAATTCGCGCAGGCCGTCTCGATGCTCGCGAAGAACCTGCGCTGGGACGTCGAGGAAGACCTGTCGAAGGTCGTCGGCGACGTGGCATCGCACCGGATCGTGGCGACCGCGCAGAAGGCGGGCGACGGGATCAAGCGAACCAACGAGCGTGCGCTGAACGGCATCACCGAATACCTGCTCGAAGAGAACCCGCAACTGGTCAGGCCGCGCGCCGTGCAGGTGCTCGCAGACGGCGTGCGCCAGCTGCGGGACGACCTCGCCCGTCTGGAGAAGCGTCTCGACCGCGTCGCGCTCGCCTCAGCCGCGCGCGCTTGAACGTCCCCGTCGACCCGCGCCGCACGCGCGGCGCCCGGTTTCCGCGCGTCCCGTAGCGGCCAGAACCGATGCAGATCTTCCGGCTGTTCATCATCGCGCGGGTGCTGTGGCGCTTCGGTCTCGACGAGATCGTGGCCGGCGGCATCTCCAATCCTTTCCTGTCGAAGTCGATCATCCGGCTGCGCTTCGGCCGCGACTTCACGACGCCGCGCGCGCAACGGCTGCGCGAAGCGCTCGAGGCGCTGGGTCCGATCTTCGTCAAGTTCGGTCAGATGCTGTCCACCCGCCGCGACCTGCTGCCGGCAGAGTTCGCCGACGAACTCGCACGGCTGCAGGATCGCGTGCCGCCGTTCGACCCGGAACTCGCGATCCGGCAGATCAGGCTGTCGCTCGGCAAGAATCCCGACGAGCTGTTCGCGACCTTCGATCGCGTGCCGGTCGCGTCGGCGTCGATCGCGCAGGTCCACTTCGCGACGCTGCGGGCCGATGCCAACGGCGTGCAGCGCGAGGTCGCGGTCAAGGTGCTGCGACCGAACATGCACCGGGCGATCGAGCGCGACATGGCGCTGCTGCGCACGCTCGCCGGACTGGTCGAGCGACTGTCGGCCGACGGCAAGCGGCTGCGGCCGCGCGACGTCGTGGCCGAGTTCGACAAATACCTGCACGACGAACTCGACCTGATGCGCGAGGCGGCCAACGGCAGCCAGCTGCGCCGCAACTTCGCCGGGTCGAAACTGCTGCACGTTCCCGAGATGTTCTGGGACTACTGCAGCGAAGCGGTGATCGTGATGGAGCGCGTGTCGGGAATCCCGATCGGCCGCATCGACGAACTGCGCGCGGCCGGCATCGACCTGAAGAAGCTGTCGCGCGACGGCGTCGAGATCTTCTTCACGCAGGTGTTCAAGCACGGCTTCTTCCACGCCGACATGCACCCGGGCAACATCTACGTCGGCGATTCGGGCGTCGACTTCAACAAATACATCGCGATCGACTTCGGCATCGTCGGCACGCTGACCGACTACGACAAGAACTACCTCGCGCAGAACTTCCTCGCGTTCTTCCATCGCGACTACAAGCGTGTCGCGGTGCTGCACATCGAATCGGGCTGGGTGCCCAAGGGCACGCGCGTCGACGAACTCGAGTCGGCCATACGCGCGACCTGCGAACCGGTGTTCGACCTGCCGCTCGCACGGATCTCGCTCGGCCAGGTGCTGCTGCGGCTGTTTCAGACTTCGCGCCGCTTCAACGTCAAGATCCAGCCGCAGCTCGTGCTGCTGCAGAAGACCTTGCTGAACATCGAAGGCCTCGGCCGTCAGCTCGACCCCGAACTGGACCTTTGGGCGACCGCGCAGCCTTTTCTCGAACGCTGGATGCGCGACCAGCTCGGTTGGCGGGGCTTCAAGGACCGGCTGATGCAGGAGGCCACGCAGTTCGCAACCTTCGTGCCCCAGATGCCGCGCCTCCTGCATCGCGCACTCGCGAACGAGGCCGAGAACCCGCTGGGCGCGGCCGTCGCCGACCTCGTCGCGGCGCAGAAGCGCACACGTCACGCGATCGCGATGGGCTTCGGATTCGTCAGCATCCTGTTGACCGCGTTGATCGTCGTGGTCGCGCTGATGCTGTGGCACGGCGGCTGGCGCTGGTGACCGATCTGCAACAGTTCGTCTGAAGAAGCCCGTCGCACGCGCTTCTCCGCGTCCCGCGGCGTGATCCGCCTCTTATAATTTTTCGCTTCGCAATACCGGGGTGTGATCGCCCCGTTCCCGGGCCGGCCGCGCATGAGCAATCTCTTCTGGTTCGTCATCATCTACTGGGTGATCTCGGTCGGCATCGGGCTGTACGCCGGCAGGTTCGTCAAGGGTTCGGGCGACTACGCGAACGCCGGGCGCTCGCTGCCGATGTACGTCGTCACCGCGACCGTGTTCGCGACCTGGTTCGGCTCCGAAACCGTGCTCGGCATCCCGGCCACGTTCCTGAAGGAAGGCATCGGCGGCGTCGTCGCCGATCCGTTCGGCGCGTCGCTGTGTCTGATCCTGGTCGGCCTGTTCTTCGCGCGGAAGCTGTACCGCATGAACCTGCTGACGCTCGGCGACTTCTATCGCAACAAGTACGGCCGACTCGTCGAGGTGCTCGTCGCGCTGGCGATCGTGATCTCCTACCTCGGATGGGTGGGCGCGCAGATCTCGGCGCTCGGCCTCGTGTTCAACATGGTGTCGGGCGGCGCGATCAGCGAGACCTGGGGCAAGATCATCGGCGCGTCGACCGTGATGATCTACACGATCTACGGCGGCATGTGGTCGGTGGCCATCACCGACTTCATCCAGATGATCGTGATCGTCGTCGGCATGCTGTACATCGGCGCCGAGGTCAGCCGGCAGGCGGGCGGTGCCGGCGTCGTGGTGCAGCATGCGATCGATGCCGGCAAGTTCTCCAACTTCTGGCCCGGCTGGAACTTCGTGTCGATGCTCGGCTTCGTCGGCGCGCTGTTCACGATGATGCTCGGGTCGATTCCGCAGCAGGACGTGTTCCAGCGCGTCGCGTCCGCGAAGAACGAGAAGATCGCCGGCCGCGCGTCGGTGCTCGGCGGCGTCATGTACTTCTGTTTCGCATTCATCCCGATGTTCCTCGCCTACGCCGCGACGCTGATCGACCCGGCGATGGTGCAACCGCTGCTCGACAGCGACGAGAAGCGCGCGACGCAGCAGATCCTGCCGCAGCTGATCCTCCATCACGCGCCGTTCTTCGCACAGGTGATGTTCTTCGGCGCGCTGCTGTCGGCGATCAAGAGCTGCGCGTCCGCGACGCTGCTGGCGCCATCGGTGACCTTCGCCGAGAACATCCTGAAGCCGGCGTTCAAGAACGTCACGGATGCCAGCCTGCTGACGACGATGCGGCTGGTGGTGTTCTGCTTCACGATTCTCGTCACGCTGTATTCGGTCGGGTCCAACCTGCCGATCTACGCGATGGTCGAGAACGCCTACAAGGTCACGCTGGTGACGGCGTTCGTGCCGCTGGTGTTCGGGCTCTACTGGAAGCGCGCGAACACGCAGGGGGCGATGCTGTCGATCGGATTGGGCCTCGTGTCGTGGATCGGGATGGAGGTGACCAATCCCGACGCGCCGCTGCCGCCGCAACTGCTCGGGTTGATCATGAGCCTGACGGGGATGATCGTCGGGTCGCTGATGCCGTCGATGGGGCAGGCGCGTGAACTCGAAGTGGATGGGGGTGGCGTATTGTCGGGCGGGAACGGCGACGCGCAGCGTTCGTCGAACACCGCCGTTTGAATCGACCGGACCAAATGATGCCGCCGAAACCCGATGGACCGAACCGCTGGATCCTGATCGGCCTGGCCGCCGCGTTCGCGGCCGTCACGGCCTTCTCCGCGTGGCAGGCGAAGGCGCAGACCACCGCGGCGCCGATGCAGAACGCGGCGCTGCCCTACGACGAGTCGGCCGATCCGCAGGAAGATCTGCAGATCGCGCTTGCGAACGCGCGCAAAGAACACAAGCGGGTGCTGGTCGTGTTCGGCGCGAACTGGTGCGCGGACTGTCGTGCGCTCGATCAGGAGTTCCACGCCGGCGGCAAGACGGCCGCGCTCGTCGCCGCGCGCTACGGGGTCGTCAAGGTCGACGTCGGTCGCTTCGACAGGAACCTCGACTTCGTGAAGCTGTACGGGGATCCGATCGGGAAGGGCATCCCGTCGGTCGTCGTCGTCACGCCCACCAACGAGGTGGTCTACCAGACCAGAGCCGGCGAACTCGCGGACGCGCGCAGCATGGGGGCCGACGGGATCTACGGGTTCTTCAGGGACAAGGCCGATCGGCCGCTCGGGTCCTGACGCATCGCCCGTGCTACGCGGCTTGCCGCCATGCGGCCTTCCGATGACAGGTACGCGCCTTGAACTCGTCGGTCTCTTCCAGTGTGGGACGCAGGACGAATATCGCCGGCATGGGGGCCTGCGCCCCGCGCGCGATCCGATTGAAGGGGCAAGCGCTTTCTGCTAACTTCGTCGATCGGTTCGCGCAGCGAATCGTCCGTGCGCCCCCTTCCTTTATGCGCACGACCATCATCGACCCGGTTCACGAGACACGGGTCGCCATTGCGGATGCTGTGTCGATTCGAGGCGGCATACCGCTCTCCCGAAAACACGATTTTTGAGGACACCGGATGAACGCGCCCGTATCGCCCCATCACCTGACGCCCGAACTGCACGAAGCACTGGGGCGCGTCACGCTCGACGACAAGTACACGCTGGACAAAGGCCGCGCGTACATGAACGGCACGCAGGCTCTGGTCCGCCTGCTGATGCTGCAACACGAGCGCGACATGAAGGTCGGGCTGAACACGGCGGGCTTCGTATCCGGCTATCGCGGCTCGCCGCTCGGCGCGGTCGACCAGACGCTGTGGAAAGCGAAGAAGCATCTCGAGCAACACCACATCGCGTTCCAGCCAGGCCTCAACGAGGACATCGCGGCGACGTCGGTATGGGGCTCGCAGCAGGTCAACATGAGCCGCCAAGCGAAGTACGACGGCGTGTTTTCGATGTGGTACGGCAAGGGTCCCGGCGTGGACCGTTGCGGCGACGTGTTCAAGCACGCGAACGCGGCCGGCACATCCAAGCACGGCGGTGTGCTGGTGCTGGCCGGCGACGATCACTCCGCCAAGTCGTCGACGCTGCCGCACCAGTCGGACCACATCCTCAAGGCCTGCGGCATCCCGGTGTTCTTCCCGGCTACGGTCCAGGAATATCTCGACCTAGGGCTTCACGCCTATGCGATGAGCCGCTATTCGGGGCTGTGGTGCGGCTTCAAGGTCGTGACCGACGTCGTCGAGGCGTCTGCGTCGGTGATCGTCGATCCCGACCGCGTCGACATCAAGCTGCCGGAAGACTTCATTTTGCCGCCCGGCGGCCTGAACATCCGCTGGCCCGACTCGCCGCTCGAGCAGGAAGCGCGGTTGATGGACTTCAAGTTTTATGCGGCGCTCGCATACGTGCGCGCGAACAAGCTCAACTACACGGTGTGGGATTCGCCGCATGCGCGCTTCGGCATCATGGCCAGCGGCAAGGCGTATCTCGATACGCGCCAGGCGCTGATGGACCTCGGCCTCGGCGAGCAGGAGTGCGCGCAACTCGGCATCCGTCTGTTCAAGGTCGGCGTCGTGTGGCCGCTCGACGCGTATCACGTCCGCGAGTTCGCGACCGGGCTGCAAGAGATCCTGGTCGTCGAAGAGAAGCGTCAGATGATCGAGTATCAGCTCAAGGAAGAGCTGTACAACTTCAGCGAGCGTGCGCGTCCGAGGGTCTTCGGCAAGTTCGACGACAAGGAAGGCGGCGAGTGGGCGATCCCGCAAGGCCACTGGCTGCTGCCGGCCAAGTACGAGTTCTCGCCGGCGTCGATCGCGAAGGCGGTCGCGAGCCGCCTCGCGAACTTCGAACTGCCGAGCGACGTCCGGGCCCGCATCGACATGCGGCTCGCGGTGATCGATGCGAAGGAGAAGGCGCTCGCGAAGCCGCGCGTCATCACCGAGCGCAAACCGTTCTTCTGCTCCGGCTGTCCTCACAACACGTCGACGCGCGTCCCCGAAGGCTCGCGCGCGGTGGCCGGTATCGGCTGCCACTACATGACGGTGTGGATGCCCGACCGCCGCACCGAGACGTTCACGCAGATGGGCGGTGAAGGAACGCCGTGGATCGGCCAGGCGCCGTTCACGAACGAGAAGCACATCTTCTCGAATCTGGGCGACGGAACGTATTTTCACAGTGGCATCCTGGCCATTCGCGCATCGATCGCGGCGAAGGTCAACATCACCTACAAGATCCTGTTCAACGACGCGGTGGCGATGACCGGCGGCCAGGCGACCGACGGTTCCCTTACCGTGCCGCAGATCACGCGGCAGATGGCGGCCGAAGGCGCGAAGAAGATCATCGTCGTCACCGACGAGCCGGAGAAATACGACGGTCACTGGGACGCGAGCCAGCGCGTGATCCAGAACGAGGAAGGGTCGCTGGCGATCGCGACCGGCAAGAAGTCGAAGACGCTCGGGCCGATGCACGACAATCATCTCGCCCACGGCGTGACGGTCCACCATCGCGACGAGCTCGACAGGCTGCAGAAGGAACTGCGCGAGATCGAAGGCACGACGATCCTGATCTACGACCAGACCTGCGCGTCCGAAAAGCGTCGCCGCCGGAAAAAAGTCGTCGACGGCAAACCGCTGTTCCCGGATCCGGCCAAGCGCGTGTTCATCAACGACCTCGTCTGCGAAGGCTGCGGCGACTGTTCGGTACAGTCCAACTGCCTTTCGGTCGAGCCGCTCGAGACCGAGTTCGGTCGCAAGCGCGTGATCAACCAGTCGTCGTGCAACAAGGACTACTCGTGCGTGAAGGGCTTCTGCCCGAGCTTCGTCACGGTCGAAGGCGGCCGCATCAGGAAAGGCAAGGGCAGCAACGCCGCCGGCGCGGAAGTCGACCGGCTGTTCGACCTGCCGGAACCGGCGATTCCCGAGGTCACCACGCCTTACGGCATCCTGGTCATGGGCGTCGGCGGGACCGGCGTCGTGACGATCGGCCAGTTGCTCGGCATGGCCGGGCATCTCGAAGGCAAGGGCGTGTCGGTGCTGGACATGGCGGGCCTAGCGCAGAAGGGCGGGGAAGTCGCGTCCCACGTGCAGATCGCGGCCACGCCCGAAGGGCTGCAGGCCACGCGCATCGCGACCGGCGAAGCCGACGTCGTGCTCGGCTGCGACATCATCGTCACCGGCAATACCGAAGCGATCTCCAAGATGCAGATCGGCAAGACGCGCGCGGTGATCAACACGGCCGACATCCCGACGGCCGAGTTCGTGCGCAACCCGGACTGGAAGTTTCCGGGCTCCGACCTCGCCGGCGAGATCCGCATCGCGCTCGGCGCGGACCGTGTCGGCAACGAAGATCATTGCGACCTGATCGACGCGAACAGGCTGACCGTCGCGCTGCTGGGCGACGCGCTCTACACCAATCCGTTCATGCTCGGCTATGCGTGGCAGAAGGGCTGGATCCCGCTGACCGAGCATGCAATCGTCCGCGCGATCGAACTCAACGCGGTGTCGGTCGACCTGAACAAGAAGGCGTTTGCCTGGGGCCGCCGTGCCGCGCACGATCGTGCGGCCGTCGAGCGCATCGCGTTCCCGGCCGAGGTCGTGGAGATCCGCCGTGACGGATCGAAGAAGCTGTCGGGCACGCTCGACGAGACGATCTCGCGGCGCGCCGAGTTCCTCGTCGGCTACCAGAACCCGGCGTACGCGGGTCGCTACATGTCGCTGGTCGACAAGGTCCGCGATATCGAGACGCGCCTGATCGCGTCGACACCCGGGACGTCCAGGCCCGCACTGCCACTGACCCAGGCTGTCGCACGCTATTACTTCAAGCTGCTCGCCTACAAGGACGAGTACGAGGTGGCGCGTCTGTACACCGATCCCGCGTTCATGGAGAAGATCCACGCCCAGTTCGAAGGCGACGAGAAGAACGGGCCGATCGGCTTGAAGTTCCATCTCGCGCCGCCGATGTTCTCGAAGCGCGACGAGCAGGGCCACCTGATCAAGAAGCAGTACGGGCCGTGGATGATGAACGCGTTCGGCCTGCTGGCGAAATTGAAGGGCTTGCGCGGGACCGCGTTCGATGTGTTCGGCCGCACCGAAGAACGCAAGGCGGAGCGGGCGCTGATCGTCGAATACGAATCGACGATCACGATGATGCTGGCCAAACTGGATGCGACCAACCTCGCGGCCGCGGTCGCCGTCGCGAACATCCCCGAAGAGATCCGCGG
>JBDTIS010000094.1:0-2544 GCA_039936235.1 Burkholderiaceae bacterium
GCGCAGGCGGCCTGACTTCGGCTGGGGAGCGGCCTCACGATGTATCGAAGGCTGTCGATCTTCGCCTGTCTCGGCAACTGCCTGATCGCCCATTCCGCCATCGCGGCCGCGCTGCGATCGGGATAGGCACTGAAGCCGACGAGTCGGACCGGCGGATTCGCTCGCGTGTATTTCGCGCCGAGGCCCGCGCAGTGCGTCGTGTAGCGCCGTTCCAGATCGTTGGTGATGCCCGCGTAGTACGCGCCGGACTCGCACTCGATCAGGTACAGGTACCAGCGTTGCGGCGTCATCGGGTGCCGGTCCGCTGCAGGGTCGGCATCACATCGGCACGCTATCCGCGCGTCAGACGGTCGGCTGATCGGCCGCCGCGACGAAGCGCTTCACCGCGTCCACGTCGGCGGGCAGTTCGATCGAACGCAGCGGACGCTGCAACAGGTCTTCGAAGCCGGCCGGCATCGCCGGATCGATGCCGAGCGCCTCGTGGATCGTCTCGGCGAACTTCGCCGGCTGCGCGGTCTCGAGCACGATCATCGGCACACCGGCCTTCGCGTGATCGCGCGCGACCCTGACCGCGACGGCCGTATGCGGGTCGACGACGATGCCGGTCTTCGCCTGCAGTTCGCGGATCGTCTCGACACGTTCTGCGTGCGAGCACTGGCCGGACGCGAATCCGAAGCGCGCGGACACCGCCGCGAACAGCGGCGATGACGAAAGATCGAAATGCCCTTCACCGTCGACCTGCTGCCACAAGGCCTTCAACGCGTCCGCGTCGCGATCGACCAGATCGAACACGAAACGCTCGAAGTTCGACGCCTTGCTGATGTCCATGCTCGGGCTGCTGGTCGCATGCGTCTCGGCCGCGCCGCGGACGCGATAGACGCCGGTGCGAAAGAACTCGTCGAGCACGTCGTTCTCGTTCGTCGCGCAGACCAGGCGATCGATCGGCAGGCCCATCATCCGCGCGATGTGCCCGGCGCAGATGTTGCCGAAGTTGCCTGACGGGACCGTGAACGAGACCGTCTCGTCGTTGCTGCCGGTGGCCATGAAATAACCGCGGAAGTAGTAGACGACCTGCGCGACGACGCGCGCCCAGTTGATCGAGTTGACGGTGCCGATCGCGTGGCGGCTCTTGAACGGGGCATCCGCGCTGATCGCCTTGACGATGTCCTGGCAGTCGTCGAACACGCCGTCGACGGCGATGTTGTGGATGTTCGGATCCGTCAGCGAGAACATCTGTGCGGTCTGGAACGGGCTCATGCGGCCTTTCGGCGACAGCATGAACACGCGGATGCCTGGTTTGCCGCGCATCGCGTATTCGGCGGCGCTGCCGGTGTCGCCGGAGGTCGCGCCGACGATGTTCAGGTGGCGGCCGGTCTTCTCGAGCGCGTACGCGAACAGATTGCCGAGCAACTGCATCGCCATGTCCTTGAACGCGAGCGTCGGTCCGTTCGACAGGCCGAGCAGCCGCAGTCCGGGCGCATACGCGTCCAGCGAGGTCAACGGCGTGATCTCACGACTGCCGAAGATCTCGGGCGTGTAGGTCTTCAGGACGATCGTGCGCAGGTCGATCAGCGGGATGTCGGTCGCGAACAGCCGCAGCACCTCGAACGCCAGCTCCGGATACGACAGGAAGCGCCACGTATCGAGCGTGTCGCGATCGACCCGCGGATAGTGCGCCGGCATCGCGAGGCCACTGTCCGGCGCGAGGCCTTCCAGCAGGATGTCGAGGAATCCGGCGTCGCCTTCGAAGGCGCCGCCGCGGGTGGAGATGTAGTTCATGCGCGGTTCATGCGATACGGGTCTCGTTCGGCTATTCGGGATCGCTGCGCCTTCAGGCCAGGTCCTCGACTCGGATCCTGGTAACTTCTGACAGCGCCGTCGCGAGGTCCTCGATCTGCGCGATCGCCGCGTCGACACGCTTCTCGATGGTGCCGTGCGTGAGCATGATGATGTCGGTCGCGTGGGTGCCTTCGGCCGGCTCCTTCTGCAGCACCGCGCCGATCGAGATGCCGGCGTCGGCCAGGATGCGCGTGATGTCGGCCAGCACACCGGGCTTGTCGGCCACGCGCAGTCGCAGGTAGTAGGCGGTGCGGACTTCCGAGATCGGCAGGATCGGCGTGGCCGACAGCGCGTCCGGCTGAAACGCGAGATGCGGTACGCGATGCTCGGGGTCGGCGGTGTGCAGCCGCGTGACGTCGACCAGGTCGGCGACGACGGCCGACGCGGTGGGTTCCGCGCCGGCTCCGGCGCCGTAGTAAAGCGTCGGCCCGACCGCATCGCCCTTCACGAGGATCGCGTTCATCACGCCTTCGACATTGGCCAGCAGCCGCCTCGTCGGGATCAGCGTCGGATGGACGCGCAGCTCGATGCCGCTCTGGGCATCGGGTCCGATGGCCTCGACCCGGCGCGAGATGCCCAGCAGCTTGATCCGGTAGCCGAGCTCCTCCGCGTAGCGGATGTCGTCGGCCGTCAGCTTCGAGATGCCTTCGGTGTACGCGCGATCGAACTGCATCGGGATGCCGAACGCGATCGCGCTCATGATCG
>JBDTIS010000095.1:0-26460 GCA_039936235.1 Burkholderiaceae bacterium
GCGTTGGTCGAACGTCATGAACGCTCTTCAGCTCGATTAAATTACCAGCGAAAGACCAGAAAGCAGGAACAGCGTAAGGATCACCTTGCGAAATCCGTCGTCGCTGACTCGATGGACCAACTTGAAACCCAGCCAACCCCCGATGAGCAGTGCCGGAACGCATAGCAGAACGTCACGGCCAGTTCCCATGTTGAGTCCGCCGACACCGCCTAACCAGAACAGCGTCATCCCATGAACGATCAAGATGTAAGGCTGGAAAACGCCGCGCTGCTCGTTCTTGTTCCAGCCCCGCAAGCCACACCACATCGTGGGAAAGAGGCCGTTGAGGCTCGTTGCACCGCCCATGAAACCACCCAGGAGACCGACGGCCCCGTCGGCGAGGCGGCCACCGACCACGCCGAGTCGAACCACTGGCATGTGTGGACGGCGCAGCATGTAAAGGCTGTAGAACAGCAGGAGCGCACCGACCCCGCGCCGCACCAATGCCGGATCCATGCGCTCGAGCGAAGCCACGCCGATCGGCACGCCGATCAATGCCCCGGCCAGAAATGGCCACAAGAGTCGGGGCCTGATCTCGTGCCGCAGCCGCCAGACCAGCGCGAGGTTCAGCAGCATCGAACAGATCACCACCAGCGGCACCACGCGGCCAGGCGGCAGAACGTGCAGCCAGATCGCCGATCCGATCAACCCGAACGCAAAGCCACTGCTGCCCGACACCACCGCAGCCAGGAATGCGCCAACCAGCACCACGGTCATGTCAATTGACAATTGGTACGAGCCTCGTCGCCGACCAGCGGACCGTCGTCAATTCGGGAAGGGCGATCGCTTGCTGGCCTATTTCACAATGCCGGCACCGGCTGCCGTCACGACACCGCCGATCGGACTGAAGGGCGCAGGTATCAGGATCTTGTTTTCGATCGACATGACCAGCGGACGCATCTTCACCGCATAGGACTGCCACGCCTCGCTGGCTTGCAGTTCGGCGCGTCGCCGGAAACGATCGTCCATCGAGTGGTAGCCCCACAGGTGGACGATCTGGTTGAGCGGGCCGATATCGGTATGGAAATAACCGATCAGGTGGCCGAGGATCCGGATCTGGACCTCGAGCCCTTCTTCTTCATACAGCTTCAGGAAGGTCGATGCCTTGCCGTTATACAAGGTGTAGGTACGGAGATCGATGAACATATGGTGCGTCTCTGGTTGACTGGTCAACTGGCATTAGGGCAGGGTCCGGCTAGTGAGACTCAGATCAACTCGTCCTTGCGGTCGTCGGTTTCGCCATAGCGCTTGAGGGCCGGCGCCTTGAGGCCTTCGTAGAGACGGGCGAATCCGGGCGTGATGTACTTGCTCTGCTGCTCGAACAGGCTATTGCCGGCGAGGTCGCTCTCGACCAGAAATGGTCCGAAATTCTCGACCTCGAAGATCCACAGCGCCTGTGCCGTACCGAGTTCCTCCGACCAGAAGGCCTCCCTGACTTTCTTGATGCCGCGGCCGAGCAAGGCACCGGTACCGTAGCCTACGGTCGTCAGGTAGATCGCACCAGCGGGAACGAACAACGACTTGTAATCGGCTTCGGACATGCCGCCCTTGCCGATGATGACCTTGGCACCCGAGTAGGCGAACCATTCCTTCATCCATTTCGCGAAGCGGAAGCTGGCGGTCGCGCTGAGCCCGCCGACGTTGTAGCTGCCGTCGGCCTCGATCGCGGCGGCTGGCGAACAATGGAAATTGACGTTGCTCACCGCCGACAGATCGAAGGGCAGTTGTTCGCCCTGTTCGAGGATGCGTTTGTAGACCCCTTCACGCCCGGTATAGATCACGCCGTCGAGATAGACCACGTTCCCGATCTTCAGGTTGGCGAGATCCTCCGGGCGCAGCGGCGTTTGCAGGCGCACGGTGGTGAATTCATGTTTCAACATGTCGTCGCTAGCGCTGGTGTCCATTCGACCGTCTCCCTTCTCATGTAGGGTGTGAACCATTGCGGATCGGTTCGGAATTCGCTGCGGCCGTCGGGGTAGATCCGCACCGTGGCGCGGCGCGACGACAAGCAGAAGGTGTGCACACTCATCGGCATGCCGCCAGTGTGCGTGTAGCCGACCTCGATATGACAGTCGGCGACCATCGATCTGCCGACAAAGCCCTGCGCGCCCATGCCGATGTTGTTGCCCAGCTCCTGCAACTCCAGCTCGAGAGCGGCGATCTTCGGGTCCGGATTGCGGTCGCCGACGATACGCAGACAGGCCGCCTGTTTGCCGAGCACCATGGTCGTGTCCTTCGAGCCGCCGAGGCCGATGCCGACGATCGCCGGCTGGCAGGCCAGGCCACGTTTGCCGAACGAGATCAGCGTATCGAGCAGGAAGCGTTTGACGCCATCGATGCCGTCGCCGGGGAACAGCATCCGGTAATCGGTTCCGAACAGCCCGCCCTTGTGCACGGTGGTGATTTCGAGCCAGTCGACGTCGGGCTCGAAACTCCAGTCGATCTCCGGCGCATTGATGCCGACGTTGTTGTTGTGATCGGTGCGCCACAGCGGATGGACCCGGTTCGGTCGCAGCGGGATGTCGTGGGTCGCTTCAGCGGTTGCGCTGCGCAGCGCCTGCTGCAGGCCGACGAAGCCACTTTCGATCTGGCTGTCGTTACCGACCTTGACGTAGTAGCGCGGCAGCCCGGAATCGGCGCACATCGGACGCCGGTCGGCCGTGGCCGCAGTCCAGTTCTTCATCATCACCTTGAGTACGTAACGGGACAGATCGCCCGGCTCCTCATCGGCCATCTTGTTGACGCCGCGCAGGTAGTCAGGAGGGATGTCGATAGCAGCCTTGCCCATGATGGTCTTGGCAGCGGCCTTGATGGCTTGGTATTTGATCATTTGATCCTCATGCTGCGGCTTTAGAAACCGCTTGAGTCGGCTCGTCGAGCAAGGACTCGCCGGGTTGAACGATGGTGAACCTGACAGGTTCGCGCGTCACCGAAAGGACCTCGTTTTCCTGACGTGCGACCGTGAAGTAGGAAGCGTTCATGTCGCCGGGTTCGAGAAAGTCCTCACGGTAGTGGGCGCCGCGCGAGTTTTCTCGCGACAACGCTGCCTCCGCGATGGTTTCGGATATCTCGATCAGGCTGCGTGTATTGAGCCAGTCGTGCCAAGTCAGGTTGAAGGCCCGGCCGCCATCGGGCAAGCCGGTCGCCAGCAGTTCAGACTTGAGATCTCGTACGGCAGCAAGACCTCTGGCAAGTCCGCCGGCGTCTCGCATTACGCCCACATCGTTCCACATCACGTCCTGCAATCGTTCACGCAGCGGATGGATGTTGCCGGCCGGTAAACCGAACGGCAACGTGGCCCTTGCCAGCTCGGCGACTAGCAACGCTTCATCGGCATCCACCAACAAACGCTGCTTCTTCGCATGAGCAGCCATCTCCTCGCCGGCCACGCCGCCGAAAACGGTCGAGTTCGCAACACCGTTTCCACCCAGTCGATTGGCGCCATGTGCGCCGCCGGCATCCTCACCGGCGACGAAGAGGCCGGGCAGTTCAGTGCGAGTGTCCGGCTCGCAGACCACTCCGCCCATGAAATAGTGCGCGGTCGGCACCACCTCGACGCGCCCGCCCGCGAGGTCGAAGCCGCAATCGGCGCATCGCTTAACCATGCCGCTGAATTTCTTGCGCACGATGTCGGCTCCGAGGTGACCCATGGAGATGTAGACGCCCCCGTTGGGCGTGGTACGTCCGGCCCGCATCTCGGCATAGATCCCGCGGCTGACGATGTCCCGTGTCGCCCGCTCGCCGAGCGCGTCGTAATCGAACATGAATCGGCGTCCATCGCCGTCCAGCAGATGACCACCGGCGCCACGAAGGCCCTCTTCGAGCACGGTACCGGTCATGCGGGTGTGTTTGCCGGCAAGCAGACCGGTCGGATGGAACTGCACCATTTCCATGTCACGCATGGGCAGCCCCAACCGCAGCGCCATCGCCAGACCGTCCATGCTCTTGTCGCCCGACGGCGTGTTGTAGCGGTACATCGTGGGGCCACCGCCGGTGGCCAACAGCACCGCCCGGGCACGGACAAGGCGGAACACACCCCGTCGCATGTCGACCAGCAGCACGCCGGCCAGCGCATCGCGCGCCTTGTTCGGGATCAGCGCGATCGCCCGATGCTCTTCCATCCGTTCGACCGGCAGCGCGAGCACCTGCTCCATCAGCCGGTTGATGATCTCAATGCCGGTGAGGTCGCCCTTGTGCACCGTGCGGTCGAAGGTCTGACCCGCGAACGCCTTGTGGTGCAGCGATCCGTCGGCCTGCCGATCGAAAAAGCAGCCCAGTTCGTTCTCGAGCTCCTGTACGCGAGTCACGGCTGTCTTGCACAGCTTCCAGGCCATCTCCTGATTGGGCAGCCACTTGCCGCCGTTGATGGTGTCCATGAAATGACGTTCGACCGAGTCACCCGGGGACAGTGCCACGTTGTAGCCACCTTGCACCATGCGCGTACAGCCGGATTTCCCCATCAAACCCTTCACGGCGACTGTAACCTTCAGGTCTGGGGCGGCCTTTTTCGCGTGCAACGCAGCGAACAAGCCTGCGCCCCCGGAGCCGAGGATCAAGATGTCGGTTTGATGTCGTTCGAGGTTCATTGAAATGCCCTTATCAGGAACCCAGCTGCGAAGAAGAACGAAACTCCGACGGCGACTGCCGCGAGAGACTTCTGACGCGGATTCCACGGCAACAGCTCCAGGGCGAGCAAGCGCAATCCACCGAACATGTGAACGGCGAGGAGGAAGACCAATCCGAACTCGGACAGTTTGAAAAACGTGTGGTTGGTCCACGCAAGGGCACCGTTCAAAGCCGAAGGCCCGCTCAAGGCAAGTCCGAGCACGTAGAAGTGAGCCGGCAGGAACAAGGCCAGCCCAAGCCCCGAAACGCGGTGCAGGATGTAGGCCGTCCAGAGCGGATGTTTGCGATGGGGCTTGATCACGAGCCGACTACCGCAAAAACCGCGCGGCCTCCGAGGACGAGAAGACCGAAACCGATCGCCAACGTCACGGTCTGCAAGACCATCCCCTTGAGCTTGAACCATTCTTCGGCAATCGCGCGAACGCCAATTGCCGCGTGGATCGACACCGCCAGCACGAACAACCCATAGAACAGTCCCCATCCGAGACTGCCGCGGGTACGCGACAGGATTTCCGCGGCGGTCAATCCACCTTGGATCGCATAGATCATCATTGCAAGGTGGCCGAGCACCAGCGGTGCCATGACCATCGCCGTGAGGCGCTGCCACAGGGAAAGGCGAACGGTGCTCATGGTGTCAGAGCCTTCCTATTAGCGCTGCCATCAGCGTCTTGCGCTTCAAGCCTGCGATCGACGCAGTCGGATTGAGTCCGACCGGGCAGTAGGTCATGCAACTTTGGTGCGAATGACAGTTGTGGCAACCGGCGTCGTCAGCCACCGCCCGAAGACGGGCGTCTTGCTGCCCGTCACGAACGTCGTTGACCAGCGTCCAGGCGCGATTCAATGCAGCCGGACCAAGGTAGTCCGGCTTTGCCTCGACGACGTCGCAAGCCGAATAACAAACCGCACAGTTAATGCATTCGATGCCGGCGTCAGCCTGACGCCGCTCCTTGGAATCGGGCGATATCCGCTCGATCGGATCGTCGCGCGACTTGGTCGGATGGAACACGCCTTCGGCCTTGATCCACTTGGCGAAAAACTCGGACATGTCGCAGGCCAGGTCCTTGATGACCGGAAGATTGCGCAGCGGCTCAATGGTCACCACATTGTTGGCGACGACCTTCTTGATGTGCGTCCGGCAGGTCCAGCGCGGCTCCCCGTTCACCTGCATCGCGCAGGATCCGCACATCCCCACTCGACAGGCGAAGCGATAACTGAGCGCCGGAGCGGCGTTCTGCTGTATCCATGTCACGGCGTCGAGGACGGTCTGGCTCTCCTGTGCCGGCACGTCGTAGTGGACGAATTCCCCACCGGAAGAATCGCCTTGCCAGACTCGGACCTCGTATGTCTCAGAAATTGCCACTCTCCGGCTCCCTCTACGTTCAAAACATGCGGATGTTGCATGCTTGGACGCTATTGAACATCGGAAGTTATCTTCACGCTAGCTAGAAAAATTTCGCCTTTGATTAAGGAAATCTTTTGACTTCGCGTGAGTTGCCTGGGGGTGGTAAAGCGACGGTCCGCTGTAACCTTGCAAGCGATCGACACATGGAGCAAGCGGCCGTGCGCCCTCGTTGCACAGAGGAACAAAGCCGTGAACGCCGTCACCGAACCGATTTCTCTCGTTGCGTCCCCGCTGGTCTTCACCGAGTCGGAAGCCACGAAGGGCAAGGACCTGATCGAAGAAGAAGGCAACCCCGCCCTGAAGCTACGCGTCTTCGTCCAGGGGGCGGCTGCTCGGGGTTCCAGTACGGATTCACATTCGACGACGTCGTCAACGAGGACGACACGGCACCGGAGAAGAATGGCGTTACCCTGCTGATCGCTTCCATCGTGGCGCCGCACATCTACCGAGTCCAGGCCCAGAGCCGCGACGCGTGGACCTGCAGGGAAAATGATCCGACCAGCACTGTGTATGCCCTACTGATCACCGCCGCGCGCCAAGACTATGCGTGGGTCTGCGAACCCGTTGTCGACGTAGTGCGTCTTCGGACTTTGCGTAGGAGAGATCCATGGATAGCGGCCGATAGCGGCGTTCCAATCAGCAACTCAGATCTTTTGGCCACGCGAAATACGGTCCGAATCGGCTTTTCTCGACGAATCGGGCGCCGGCTTCCTTTCCCTTGTCGGTCGGGCGATCCAAACCGTCGGCGTGTTCCAAATAGCCCGCCGCGCTCAGACGCTCCAGAATCGCGTCCCAATCGCGGCGCAGGGGGCGGTGCAACCGGGCCACTCGTCGTGCAAAATCTCCAGTGCTTCGCTGCTGAGCAACTTGCCCATCGTCATCAACGCCGACGCCGCCGACTCGCTGTCGATCGACCGTTCGATCAGCGTCCGCAGCTGGTCGCTCTTGACGATGCAGTCGAGCCCATCGATTTTTGTCTTCGGCCGCGTGATGCGCGCGCCCTTGCTGATCAGGATCACCGAGTGAAGCCATGGGTTCATCTTGATCCCGAGACGCGTCGGCAACGCCTGCAGCGCTGCAATATCGTCCGCGACTCCATGCGAATCTTTGATTTTCCACGCCACCCATCGACGGCTGTCGGCGGTGCGACCACAACGGCGCTCACTTCGAATTCCTTACGCGCCGCGAGAGCTGGAAGTCAAAAGCAGAGACCCGCGCGAGGGCCTGTTGTCACCAGCGAACCGATACACTCAACACACTCGACGCGCCTATTTACGCGCACCGGCGCGACGTCGTTCCATCTACGATCGTCGTCCCGCCATTGCAAAAGCAAGATATATCTGGTGGAGAAGAGGAGGATCGAACTCCCGACCTCCGCATTGCGAACGCGGCGCTCTCCCAGCTGAGCTACTTCCCCAAGCCGCGGATTGTAGCCCGCTGGGCATGACAGCTTCAAGCGGCTTCCGAAAGCAGGATCCGTTCGCATGCATGCGCTTGCGTGCGCCCGACGTAGCCGGTTAAGTTAGACGTCGTCTCCGGAGCCCGCATGCTGCTGCCTGCACCACCCGCCTACAGCGCCGAATTCGGCAACGATCAATACAACAACGGTCTGCGCGTCGCCAGCGTCGGCGACATTCTGTCGCGCTGGAACGCGCGGTCCGCCGCCGCGCGCGACACGCTGCAGGTCCGCCTGGGCATCCGCTACGGTCACGACGCCAGCGAGTCCATCGACCTGTACGAGCCGAAGGGCGCGACGGGCCCGCTGCCGCTCCTCGTCTTCATCCACGGCGGCTATTGGCGCTCGCTGTCGAAGGCGGCGTTCGCGTGGATCGCGCCCGGTTACGTCGACCGCGGCATCAAGGTGGCGGTCATCGACTACGGGCTCGCACCGTCCTATCCGATGGAGACCATCGTCCGTCAGAACCTCTCCGCGATCGCGCACCTGTGGCTGAACGCGAAAGCACTGGGTATCGCGCGAGACGCGATCGTCGTGTCGGGGCACTCGGCCGGTGGCCACCTGACCGCGATGATGATGGCCGCGCGCTGGCCGCTATACCGCGCGCACCTGCCGACCGACGTGGTGCGCGGCGGCGTCGCGATCAGTGGTCTCTACGATATGGAGCCGCTGCGCCACACGCCTTACCTGAACAAGGATCTCGAGCTGACGCCGGACCGCGTCGCGCCGCTGTCTCCGCTGTACATGTCGCCGGCCACCGATGCGCCGCTGATCACCGCAGTGGGCGGCGACGAGTCGGATGAATTCAGGCGGCACAATCGCGAGATCGGCATCGCGTGGACCAAGGTGCTGCGCGAGGACGTGCCTCTGCCGGGCTGCAATCACTTCACGGCCTGCGAAGCCTTCGCAGAACCGGGCAATCGCCTGTTCGAGGCGACCGTCGATCTTTGCACCAAAGGCTGACGACGGGCGCTCGACACCCGCCCACACAGATTGCGCATCGCGCCGACCATCGGTGTGAGCGCGTAATCCCACGGAAACTTCAGCGGGACATAGAGCCAGTGCAGCGCCGGCGGCAACGGCAGGCGGCGGTAATGCGCGACGCGTGGCGTCGCCATCGTTCGCAGCGCATAGCGCAGGCGATCGAGCCGGCGTTCGCGCAGCTGCCAGTGGAATGCGTTGAGGCGATACGGTCCCGGAGGCTCTTCTGGCGAATGCGCGAGCCGCGCGGTCACCGCAACCGCCAGCTTCATCGTCGCGTGATCGTGCGGCGCATCGATCGCCGTGCCGAATAGACGCTTCGACAACAGCAGCGCAAGGTCGAGGATGCGACGGCCACCCCACGACGTCGCGTCTTCACGCAACGCGACCAGGTCGATCTGTGGATGCATAGTGACCATTGCATGCACATCGAAGAGCCACTTGAGCTTGTGCCATCGTTCCTTCGCCCCGTGCATCGCGAGCAGCATCAGATGATCGGCCGGCGCGATCACGTGGCAAGGCGCGCCGAGGAAAGTTCCCGGCTTCGCGCGATCCCAGACGCGTCGCATGTCGATGTCGAAGGCCATCGTGGTCGGCGCCGGCTGCCAGTGCGGCTCGACAGGCAGCGCGCCATTGCGAAACAGGATGTACTCGCCGGCGTAGCGGCGCAGCGCCGCTATGCCGGTCGCATCCAGTCCCGATTGATGGACATAGCCGGCATCGGTCAGGCAATCGAGCGCGGCCGCGACTTCGTCGGTCCGGATCATCACGTCGAGATCGCGGCACGATCGAAACCCGCGATCGGCATGGATGCTTTGTGCGAGCAACGGCCCCTTGAAGGGCATGACCGCGATGTCGGCTTTCGCGAAGAGGCCGAGGACACGCACGAGCTGCGCCTCGACCGCCGCGGCCTCGAGGCGCGCGCCTTCGAGGTAGAGGCCCATGCCCTCGTGCCAGTCGTCGGTCAATGGACCGCCATGTCCCGCCAGCAGGGACGCTGCGAACAGTCCCACGACTTCATGTTCGCTCGCGGCGGCACAAAGCGTTTCGAGCGACCAGTCGGGTGGCAGCAGCGCGCAGGAGCCGCCGACCTCCATCGGCATGCGGCACAGCCTCGCCAGATCACGCAGCGATGACTCGGACATCGCGGCTTGGTTGCGTGGGAGATCGGGTCGGGCCGCGTCGACGATCAGAACGTGGTGGCCGTCCTGAGCAGGGTCGTTGTCGGAATGGACAATGTGGTCGTCGGCGGGAACGTCGTCGCAATGAAAGTCGTCGTCATCGGCGATGTCGTCGCAATGAAAGTCGTCGTGACCGGCGACGTCGTCCCGATGAAAGTAGTCGTCAACGGCGATGTCGTCGCAATGAAAGTCGTCGTCACCGGCGCCGTCGTGCCGAGGAAAGTGGTCGTCACCGGACTCGTGGTCGCCCCGATCGTCGTAACCGGCTGTGTGTCGGTGAAGGTCGGGATGAACGGGGTCGTCTCGCCACCGTAAGTCGCGGCCTGCGCGGGACGGGCGGCCTGTTCGAGCAGGAGCCCGACCACGGCCGGCGCGACGACGGATTTCGAGAGGAAGGCGCGACGCCGTGCGGCGTGCTTTTCGAAAACATCGTCCTCGTCTGTCATCATGAGTGTTCCATGCGTTGCGTGTCGAAGCGGGGACACCGCAAGCGATCGGGCATCGCCGTCCAGTGTCCGCCGATCATAACGAGCATTGAACAGAATGGCCATTGTTGCCGATCGTGGCGTGCCCGTACCGCATCAACCACACGCCCAATATCGATTCACTTCATGTCAGCTTTCGATTTCTTCGACGACGTCCGGTGCATCAACCGTTCCGATCAAACCGATCGCTGGACACGCATGCAGGCGCGCTTCTCGAAACTGGATATCGTCGATCGCGTGAGGCGCTTCGATGCCGTACGCTCGCCGGCCGACGCGCGCATCGGTCGCATCCTCTCGCATCGACGCATCCTGCAGGACGCCGCTGAACGCGGATTGCGCAGCGTGCTCGTGATCGAGGACGAGACGCTGTTCCTCGATCGGTCGGACGCCATCCTCGCGTGCGCGACACGCGCGCTCCGCGACCGATCGTGGAAGCTGCTCCATCTCGGGACCTGGCGCGGCTGCGACGGTCTCGCGATCGAAGCGGGATGCGCGCACCTCGCGCCTGCGGCAGGACGCGTCGGTCCGCACGCCATCGCTTATGGCGCAGCCGGCTTCGACGAAATCCTCGCACGCCTGCCGATGAGCTTCGGCGCGATGGCCGACTTCCTCGGTGCGGACCGGGCCATCGACGACGTGCTCGCAGCGGTCGACGCGTCATGGGTCGTGTGCCCGGCGATCGCGACCGTGCCGATCAGCCTGCCGTACCAGGAGCCCGCGGATCAGCTCCGCTTCGTGGCATGAGCCGGCCGCGCATCTTCGTCCACATCCCGTCGTATCGCGATCGCGAGTGCCAGTGGACGCTGCGCGACCTGTTCGAGCGCGCGCGCCATCCAGAACGCGTCTTCGCGGGCGTGTGCTGGCAGACCGATCCCGACGAAGACCGTGACTGCTTCCTGATCCGGCCGCGACCCGCGCAGGTCCGAAGCGTGCACTTCCACTATCGCGAGGCGCATGGGCTCGGCTGGGCGCGCGCCCAGGCGCAGGCCTTGTGGGACGGCGAGGAGTATTGCCTGCAACTCGACAGCCACATGCGTTTTGTCGACGGATGGGACGAACTGCTGCTGGAGATGCTCGCGGCCTGCGCCGAAAGCGACGCCGTATTGACGCACTACCCGGCCGGTTATCAGCCGCCCGATCGACGCGAGTACCTCGACCGTCCGCACGTGCAGACGATCAAGGGATTCATGCAGAGCGGGCTGCTCGAGTTCACGGTGTCGCTGGTGCCCGAGGGCATCGTCGTGGATCGTCCGATGCCGACGGCCGCGCTCGCTGGCGCGTTCGTGTTCGGTTCCTCGCGCATCCTTCGCGACGTGCCTTCCGATCCGGAGATCTACTTCAACGGCGAGGAGCCGAACCTCGCCGTGCGTCTGTGGACGTCGGGCTTCGACCTGTTCTCGCCGCATCGGCCCGTGATGTTTCACTACTACCTCCGCAAGGACGGCGCGCGGCACTGGAACGACGCGCAGCCGCGAGGCACGCAGCTGCGACAGGGACATACGCTGCATCGCCTGCGGCTGCTGTGCGAGCCCGAAGCGTTCGATCCCGAGCAGGTCGCTGTCCTCGGTCGCTACGGGCTCGGCAAGGCACGCAGCCTCGCCGAATACGAAGCCTTCGCGGGCGTGGACTTCGGGGCGCGATCCCTGGCGGTCGAAGCGCGCCGCTATCCGTTCGTGCGACCGATCGAGGTGCAACGATTCGCGCTCGTCGACGCGTTAAGGCCAGCGAACGGCACGCAATTGTTCGTGCTCGGCGACGAAGGCGTGCTGTTCTCAGAGGCGCGAGGAACACTGCATCGCTTCAACGAGGCGGCGACGTCGATCTGGTGTGCGCTCGAAGCCGGACACGACTGGGAACGGATCGTAAACGAGCTCGCTGCCTCACGCGGCATCGCAGTCGACACGATGCGCGCAGAACTGCGCGAGCTCGCGTCGCACTGGAACGCCGAGGGGTTGCTCGTCGATAGCACCGCGCTGAGTGCGAACGGTCCGCGCCTCGATGCGATCGACGCGAACGCGACCACTCGCTGCTATCGGCTGCTCGACACCTTCGTGTGCATCCGTTACGGCGATGCGGCGATCGAGGCCTGGATCCATCCTGCCTTCGAACATCTGCAGGTCGAAGGCGATGACGTCACGCCGTCGCTCGTGCTGACCGTGGTCGGCATCCTCGACTGGCGCTACGTGTTCGCGGGCACGCGGCTGCTCCACCTGGGTGACTCGTCGAGCGGACTCGTGCCACGCCTCAAGGCCGAGTTCATGAGCCATGCGATCGCGCGCCACGACCACATGATCCATCTGCACGCAGCGGCCGTGATGAAGCACGGAAGGCTCATGCTGCTGCCTGGCAAGAGCGGCAGCGGGAAGACCCTGCTGACCGCGAAGCTGATTGCGCGTGGTGTCGAATATTTCTCCGACGAAGCCGTGCTGCTGAGCCTGCCCGACGCGGGCGTGCGGCCGATCCCGACCGGTCTTTGCATCAAGGCCGAAGGTCTGCCGCATCTCGCGGCCGACTTCCCGATGCTGGCTGAGCAGCCGGAGCACGATCGCGAGGATGGCCTGACGGTGCGCTACCTGCGGCCACCCGCATCGAGCATCGCGCCCCTCGGTCGCCGGTCGCGCGCGGACTTCATCGTGTTCCCGCGCTACGAGGCACATGCGAAAACGCAGTCGAGGCGCATCGCATCGGCCGATGCGTTGGGAAGGCTATCGGCCGAGTGCCTCGCGATACCGCGCGCGTTGACCGCGCAGGCCGTGGCGGCCCTGGTCGAAAGCGTCGAGCGCGCGAGCTGCTGGTCGTTGACGATCGGAGATGACGATGATGGGGTGCAACGCGTGATTGATCTGCTGGACGAATACGACGGGGCCGCTGAAACGCATCCCTCCTTGCAGTGTGGATCGGCCCGGCAAGGCTGACCTCTCCGCAATGCGCGGCGAAGCTTGCTATTCCGAAAGGAACGTGAACTTGTTGTTCACGATCTTCCCCATCACGCGGGCGCGCTGGTCGAAGCCCTGATGATCGGCGGCGCTGATGTTCAGCACGCCCTGCGGCACTGTCAGGTTCGTCGTGCTTTCGAGGGCATCGCGCAGCGCCTTGCGGAACTCGGGTGTGCCCGGCTGTGCGACCTTCAGCGCCTTCGGCAACGCTTCGGCCAGAACCAGCCAGGCGCCCCAGGCGTCGCAGGCGAACTGCGTCGCCGAGCCGGGACCGTAGACCGTCTCGTAACGCTTCACGAAGTCGATCGCTACTTTCTTCGACGCGATGCCGTCGGGCAGCTGCAACGCGACGACCCCGGGTCCGGTCGGGAAGATCGTTCCTTCGACATCCTTGCCGCCGACCTTCAGGAACTCGGGCGTCGCGATGCCGTGCGTCTGATAGATCCTGCCCTTGTAGTGCTGCTGCACGAGCGCGAGTTGCGGCGTCACCGAAGGCGTCCCGGCGCCGGCGATCAGGATCGCATCGGGATTCGCGGCGATCAGCTTGAGCACCTGGCCGGTCACCGACGTATCGGCACGGTTATAACGTTCCACGTCGACCACGCGTATGCCGCGGAGGTCCACCAGCCGGTTGATCTCCGTCAGCCAGCTCTCGCCGTAGGCGTCGGAGAAGCCGATGAAGCCGAGCGTCTTGATGCCGTTGTCGGCCATGTGCTTCGTGACTGCCGTCGCCATCAGCGAATCGTTCTGGGGCATCTTGAACGCCCAATACCGCTTGGCGTCCATCGGCAGAACGATCGACGCGGACGCCGCGAGCGCGACCATCGGCGTCTGCGACTCCGCCAGCACGTCGAGGGTCGCGAGCGCAGCAGGCGTCGTGTTCGGTCCGACCAGGACGTCGACCTTGTCTTCCGACGTGAGCTTGCGTGCGTTCAACACCGCGCCGGTCGGCGTGGAGCCGTCGTCGAGGATGATGTATTCGATCGTGTGTCCGGCGATCTCCTTCGGCCACATCTGAACGACGTTCTTGCTAGGGATGCCGATCGACGCGGCGGGCCCGGTCGTGGCGAGGTCCACGCCGATCTTGATCTGGGCCTGGGCCAGCGGCGAGAGGCAGAGAGCCGACAGCGCGGCGATGATGTGCAACCGGATGCGACGCGACATGGATTCTCCGAAAAAAAGCTTTAGGCCTCAAGTATCGAAAAGATACGCGATTTTGCGATGCGGCAACGCAAACGCACGCGCGAGGGTCGCAAAACGACAACGGGTCGAGCCAGGAGTTGTCATGAAACGCATGATCGCCGGCGCATCGATCGTCGCCGTCGCCGTCTTCGCGGCTGGTCTACTCCAGCGCGATGCGTTCGCTGCCGACGCACTGCCGACGCGCCATGCCGACCCGTCGCGCACATCGGTCTCGGGACTGTCCTCCGGGGCGTTCATGGCGGTCCAGTACGCGGTCGCGTACTCGTCGGGCGTGGTCGGGGTCGGGGTCGTCGCGGGCGGTCCGTACGACTGCGCGTTCGTCACGACCGGCTTCACGACCGGATGCAGATCCGGTACGCCGTCGGGCGCTCTGTCGCTGGCAGCCGCGCAGGGCTTCGAGGCGCTCGGACAGATCGATCCGTTGCGCGGACTGTCGCAGATGAAGGTCTACCTGTTCACCGGCACACGGGACGAGACGGTCCGCGCTGCGGTGGTCGGAGCGACCCGTGACTTCTTCGCTGCGGCCGGCGTGCCGGCGAAGCACATCGCGTTCGTAGGCAAGGTGCCCGCCGGGCATGCGTTCATCGCGCCGGACTTCGGCAATGCCTGTGGCGAGACGGCGCCGCCGTACGTGAGCCATTGCGCGGTCGGTGGCCACGCCTACGACCAGCCGAAGGCGATCCTTCAGTACATCCACGGCCCGCTGAAGGCCGCCGTGACCACACTCTCGTCGACGGTCCGGCCCTTCGACCAGACGCCGTTCGGCAGCGCCGCGACCAGCCTCGACACCGTCGGCTTCGTCTACGTGCCGAAGGTCTGCGAGACGGCGGCCGGACACTGCGCGGTCCATGTCGTCTTCCACGGCTGCCGGCAGGGTGCGCAGAGCGTCGGCAGCGACGTCTACAAGTCGGTCGGCTACAACCGGTGGGCCGACAGCAATCGGCTGATCGTGTTGTATCCGCAGGTGGTCACGACGTCCTTGCTGCAGGGCAATCCCGAAGGCTGCTGGGACTGGTGGGGTTATACCGGCCCGACCTTCGCAGTGCGCAGCGGCGTGCAATTGTCGGCGGTCAAGGCGATGGTCGACCGGCTGACCGCGCCGTAGCGCGGCCGGTCGCTCGGTAATGGCGCGGGATGGGTCCGTTGTGCCGCGTTGTGTCGTCGGTGTGGTCGAGCATGACCTCGTCGACGAAACACCAGCCCCAGCCTTCCGGCGGATCGTAGCCTTCGATGATGGGATGGGTCGTGGCGCGGTAGTGCGCGGTCGCGTGGCGGTTCGGCGAATCGTCGCGGCAACCCACATGGCCGCAGAGGCGGCAGATGCGCAGATGAAGCCATTCTCTGACGATCTTCAGGCATTCCTCGCAGCCGAGCGCGCTCGGCGTGACTCGACGATCTGGCCGGTGTGCGCGCACTGTTGGCTCGCCAGTCGGCCTCGATGGAGAGGATGCGGATCAGCGCGCACCGAACGACGCCTGCTCGAACAGGTCCTTGTAGTCGCGTGGTTGCGAGCGCCAGTACTGCTTCGGCGCCCAGACCTTCGAACCGAGCTTCGCGGCTGCATGCCAGGGCCAGCGCGGATCGTAGAGCATCGCCCGGGCGAGTGCCACCGCATCGGCCTCGCCGTTCGCGATGATGGCCTCGGCCTGCTCGGGTTCGGTGATCAGCCCGACGGCGATCGTCGGCAATCCGATCTCGGCCTTGATGCGCTTCGCGAACGGCACCTGGTAGCCCGCGCCCGGCGCGATCTTCTGCAGCGGCGACACCCCCCCGCTCGAGACATCGATCGCGGCACAGCCACGCGCCTTCAGCGCATGCGCGAGCGCGATCGTGGAGTCGAGATTCCAGCCGCCTTCGACCCAGTCGGTCGCGGAGACGCGTACCCACACCGGCTTGTCGGCCGGAAAGTTCGCGCGGACGATGTCGAACAGTTCGAGCACGAAGCGCATCCGGTTCTCGAGGCTGCCGCCGTAATCGTCGGTGCGCTCGTTCGCCAGCGGCGACAGGAACTGGTGCAGCAGATAGCCGTGCGCCGCATGCAGCTCGACGCCGTCGAAGCCGAGCCGCGCCGCGCGCTTCGTGGTCTCGGTGAACTGATGACGGATCCGTTCGAGGCCCTCGACGTCGAGCGCCATCGGCGCGTCTTCGTCCGCGCCGTGCGGCAAGGCCGACGGCCCGACGGCGGTCCAGGCATTCGCGTGGCCTCGCGGGATCTGCCGGCCGCCGTCCCACGGCGCGTCGCTCGATGCCTTGCGCCCGGCATGCGCGATCTGCATCGCGACCTTGATCGGCGAGTTCGCGCGGATCGCGTGCAACACGCGTGCGATGCCGTGTTCGTTGGCGTCGTTGTAGAGGCCGAGATCGCCCGGCGTGATGCGGCCCTCGGGTGATACCGACGTCGCCTCGACCATCAGCAGCCCCGCGCCGGACAGCGACAGATGGCCGAGATGGATCAGGTGCCAGTCGCCCGCCGTGCCTTCGATCGCGCAGTACTGGCACATCGGTGAGACGACGATGCGGTTGGCGAGCTGCATCCCACCGATCTGGAACGATTCGAAAAGACGACTCATGGGATTCCTGTGTGGGAGCGACCGCAGAAGCACGATTCGCAGATGCGCCTCCATGCGTGGATTCCAAGCGTCGAGCTTGCGTCGACCATCGGCTGCACCGGAGCGATCGTCGGGCTACGATCGGCTCGGCGACGTCCGCCCGGCCCTGTTAACGTATAAGTCACCAGCGCTCTCAGGTTTCGGCATCGTTCGACGCCGCCTGACGACGAGGCTCTGTCCTCCTTCACGATGCCGATGCCGCCAGTGCGAAGACACGGCTGCATCGGTCGAACCCGTCATTGATGATTTCGATTTCCCGCAGCGCAGGACGTCTTCTGGCACGTAGCATGGTGTGGGCCGATCGGACGCCCGTGCGCGAAGAACTGTTCGGCATCGAGCGACTCGAGCAGCATGCGCGGTCGCTCGCCGAGGCGCAGGCCGTCACGGTCAAGCCGCCGAAGGTCGCATCGCTGCACGCGCGTCTCGAGAGCAACGCGACCACGCTGCTGGAGGCCTATCGCGCGAGCGCGCTCGAACTCGAAAGCGGGCGCAGTGCCGTGCCGGCCGCCGAATGGCTGCTCGACAACTACTATCTCGTCGAGGAGCAGGTGCGCGACGCGCGCGATCATCTGCCGGCCGGTTTTTATCGCCAGCTCCCGAAACTGGCGGCCGGTCCGTTCGCCGGCTATCCGCGCGTCTTCGGAATCGCGTGGGCGTTCGTCGCGCACACCGACAGTCACGTCGACCCGGAGATCCTGCGGCGCTTCCTGGTCGCGTACCAGACCGTGCAGCCGCTGACGATCGGCGAATTGTGGGCCGTCGCGATCACGCTGCGAATCGTTCTGATCGAGAACCTGCGTCGGCTTGCCGACCAGATCACGATCGCGCGCGGCGAACGCGAGGATGCCGAGGCATTCGCGGACCGGATGCTGGCATCCGGCGGTTCGCGCGCTGCGCTCGACGACGACGATCTCGTCCGCTCGACCGACAAGCTGTCGGAGATCTTCGCGGCCCAGCTTGCAAAACGGCTGCGCAACCAGGATCCGGCCACGACGCCGGCGCTCGGCTGGCTCGAAAGGCGGCTCGCCGCACAGCAGGCGTCCATCGAGGACGTCGTGCAGCACGCGCATCAGCGGCAGGCCGTCTCGAACGTCTCGGTCCGCAACATCATCACCAGCATGCGGCGGATGTCGGACATCGCGTGGTCCGACCTGTTCGAGCGCGTCAGTCTCGTCGATGCACGGCTGCGCGAGGGCAGCGCGTTCGCGGCGATGGACTTCCCGACTCGCAATGGCTATCGCAGCGCGATAGAGCAGCTCGCCCGCGGATCGCTCCATTCCGAGTTCGACATCGCTACGAGCGTGCTCGAAGCGGCCGCCACGGCGCGCAGCGGCACGATCGATCCAGTCGAGGCACAGCGCTTCGGCGACCCGGGTTATCACCTGATCGGCAATGGCCGCCCCGCGCTCGAACGGGTGCTCGGATTCGAGGCGCCGCTGCGTCTGCGGATCAAGCGCGCGATCGTCGGCTGCGGGATCGCCGGCTACATCGCGTTGGTCCTATTCATCACCGCGGGCATGCTGGCCGGTTCGCTGTGGCTGCTCGATGCGCCGACGGTCGGCACGGTGGCGCTCGCGGCCTTCGCGCTGCTGGTGTTCCTGCCGTTCACCGACGCCGCCACCGCCCTGGTCAGCCGCAGTCTCGCGCAGCGCGTCGAGGCCGTGCCGCTGCCGGGACTCGACCTGCTGGTCGGGGTTCCCGCATCGTTGCGAACGCTGGTGGCGATCCCGACGCTGCTGACGAGCCGTGACGAGCTGGAAGAGCAGATCGAAAGGCTGGAAGTACATTACCTGTCCGGTGGCGAAGGCGAGGTCTACTTCGCGCTGCTGACCGACTGGGCCGACGCAGATGCCGAGCTCGTCGACGGCGACCAGGCTCTGCTCGCGAGCGCGATCGCCGCGATGGATCAGCTGAATCTCCGCCATCTCGCAGGCGAGGCCGGTCCGCGCTTCCTGCTGCTGCATCGCCGCCGCGTATTCAGCAGCGGCGAAGCGTGCTGGATGAGCTGGGAGCGTAAGCGCGGCAAGCTGCAGGAGCTGAACGCGCTGTTGCGCGGAGCGACCACAACGACGTTCATGGCGCTGGACGGCATCGCGCCGCGCGTGCCCGACGCGGTGCGCTACGTGATCACGCTCGACGCGGATACGCGGCTACCGCGCGACGCAGCGCTGCGACTGATCGGGAAGATGGCGCATCCGCTGAACGCCCCACGCTTCGATCGGGTCCTGCAGCGAGTCGTCGACGGCTACGCGATTCTGCAGCCGCGTGTCACGCCATCGCTGCCCACCGGACGCGGTGGCTCGTTCTATCAGCGCGTGTTCGCGGGGCCGTCGGGCATCGATCCGTATGCGTCTGCGTCGTCCGACGTCTACCAGGACCTGGTCGGCGAGGGTTCGTTCACCGGCAAGGGCATCTACGACGTCGACGCGTTCGAGGCGTCGCTGGCGGGACGGGTGCCGGAGAACGCGCTGCTGAGCCACGACCTGTTCGAAGGCAGCTTCGCACGCGCGGGGCTCGCATCCGACGTCGAGGTGATCGACGAGTTCCCGTCGCGCTACGACGTCGATGCGAAGCGGCAGCATCGCTGGGTCCGCGGCGACTGGCAGTTGATCCCATGGGTCTTCGGGCACTTCAGCGGTCCCCTCGCGGTTCCGTCGATCGGTCGATGGAAGATGATCGACAACCTGCGCAGGTCGCTGGTCGCGCCGGCCACGCTGGCCGCTTTCGGCCTGTGCGCCGTGCTGCCGCTGCGCGCCGCAGCGATCGGCGTGGTGTTGCTGCTCGCGGCCTTCGCATTGCCGATCTTCCTGTCGACCGCATTCACGCTGTTGTATCGACCGTCGCGCGTGTCGCTGCGCAATCACTTCTCCACGGTCGGCTGTGACCTGCGCCTCGCGGGCCTGCAGATGGGACTGTCGTTTGCGTTTCTCGCGGACCGAGCGTGGCGAGCCGTCGATGCGATCGGGCGGACGCTCGTGCGCGTGCTGGTGACACGTCGGCATCTGCTCGAATGGACCACCGCCGCAGAGTCGGCGCGCACACGACAGCTCGACGCGTCCGGCTTCTATCGCGCGATGGCCGGTGGGACCGCGATGGTGGCCGTCGCGACGCTGGCGCTGCTGGTCGCGTCGCCGTCGTGGCAGGTACTGCTGCCGTTGGCACTCCTGTGGCTGGCCGGCCCGCTGATCGCGATGCATGCGAGCCGACCGCTGCGCGTCACGCGCGAACGTCCGCTCAACACCGATGAAGAGCGGCAGCTGCGTTCGATCGCACGCAGGACCTGGCGCTTCTTCGAGACCTTCGTGACGGCAGCCGACCACATGCTGCCGCCGGACAATTTCCAGGAAGACCCGAAGCCGGTCGTCGCGCGCCGTACGTCGCCTACCAACATCGGACTGTATCTGCTGTCAGCCGTTGCGGCGCGCGACTTCGGCTGGTCGGGGACGGTCGCGACCATCGAAAGGATCGAGGCCACGCTCGCGACCCTGCGCAGGCTGACGACGTTCAATGGCCACTTCTACAACTGGTACGCGACCGAGGACCTGCGCCCGCTCGATCCGCCATACGTCTCCTCGGTCGACAGCGGCAACCTCGCGGGGCATCTGATCGTGCTGGCGAACGCCTGTGAATCGTGGCGTGGAACGCCGGTCGCGCCACGTGCCTGGTCCGGTCTGCGCGACACGCTGCGTGAGGCGATCGTGGTCGCGGAGAGCCCATCCGTTCTGGCGAAGCTCGAGTCGATCGTCGCGCAGTCGCAGTCATTCGACGACCTGATCGTCGCGATCGACGGTCTGGTCGAGGCCCCTGCAGCCATCCCGCTGGTCAATTCCGACGCGGCGTCGTGGGTCGCGGCGCTGCGCCGCATCGCCGACGAGCATCGCGACGATCGCGACCTGCCCGACGATTTGCGCACGCTGCTCGACGTGCGATTGACCGAGATCGCGCGCGAGGCGCGCGCCGTGGCGCTCGCGATGGATTTCGCGTTCCTGCTCGATCCGGAACGCAAGCTGCTGTCGATCGGCTACTCGCTCGCCGACAATCGGCTCGATCCGAGCTGCTACGACCTGCTCGCGTCGGAGGCCAGGCTCGCGAGCCTGTTCGCGATCGCAAAAGGCGACGTGTCGACGAAGCACTGGTTCCATCTCGGTCGTACGTCGACCCCGCTCGCCGGAGGTTCGGCGCTGGTCTCGTGGTCGGGTTCGATGTTCGAATATCTGATGCCGTCGCTGGTGATGCGGGCGCCCTTCGGCAGTCTGCTCGATCAGACCAACCGGCTCGTCGTCGGGCGCCAGCAGGGCTATGGCGCGTCGCTGGATATCCCGTGGGGCGTCTCCGAGTCGGCCTACAACGCGCGTGACATCGACTTCACGTATCAGTATTCGAACTTCGGCGTGCCGGGCCTCGGTCTCAAGCGCGGCCTGTCCGACAACGTCGTGATCGCGCCTTATGCGACGGGACTCGCGACGATGGTCGATGCGCGCGGTGCGCTTGCGAACTACGGCGCGCTCGCGGCGATCGGTGGCAATGGTCGCTACGGCTACTACGACGCGCTGGACTTCACGCGTGCGCGGCTGCCCGAAGGCGAGAACGTGGCGATCGTGCGCAACTACATGGCGCATCACCAGGGAATGACGATCATCGCGATCGCGAACGCGCTGGACGACGGCCGCATGCGCGCCCGCTTCCATACCGAACCGATGATCGTCGCCAGCGAACTGCTGCTGCAGGAGCGCATGCCGCGCGACGTGCCGGAAATCGATCCGCGCGTCGAGGAAGTCAAGCTGTCCGGTGAGTGGGTGGCTGCCGAAGGCCCGACCCTGCGCCGCATCGCGGCCGCGGCCGGCGGTCCACCGGTCACGCATCTGCTGTCGAACGGCCGCTATACCGTGATGCTCACGGCCGCAGGGTCGGGCTACAGCCGCTGGGGGGACATCGCGATCACGCGCTGGCGCGAGGATGCGACGCGCGACGCCGAAGGCGCGTATGTCTATCTGCGCGACACGCAGAGCGATGCGGTCTGGTCGCCGACACTGCATCCGCTCACCAAGCCGATCGTCGACGGCGAGGCCGTCTTCGGGGAGGACTCCGCGACCTTCACGCGTCGTGATGGCCGCCTGCTGACGACGATGGAGGTCGTCGTGTCGGGCGAGGACGATGCGGAGGTGCGGCGCGTGTCGCTGACCAACAGCGGTCGCCGCGCGCGCGAGATCGAGCTGACGTCGTACGCCGAGGTCGTGCTGACGACGCCGAGCACCGACAACGCGCATCCGGCCTTCGCCAAGATGTTCGTGCAGACCGAATACCTCGCGACCTTCGACGCGCTGATCGCGACGCGGCGTCGTCGCACGCCGTCGGAGCCCGAGATCTGGGCCGCACATTTCTGCGTCGTCGAAGGCGAGCGGACCACGCTGCCGCAGTACGAGACCGATCGCGCGCGCTTCGTCGGACGCGGTCGCCACGCCGGTACGGCCGTCGCGATCGGCGACGGCCGTGCGCTGACCAACACCGTCGGCACCGTGCTCGATCCGGTCTTCTCGCTGCGCTGTCGCGTCAAGGTCCCGCCCGGCAAGGTCGTGCGGGTAGCGTACTGGACGGCGGTCGCGGGGTCGCGTGCCGAGCTGCTCGACCTGATCGATCGCCATAACGATCGCAACGCCTACGACCGGGCCAGAACGTTCGCGTGGACGCAAACGCAGGTCCAGCTGCGCCATCTCGGGATCCAGTCGGAAGAGGCCGCGGAGTTCCAGCGCCTCGCCGCGCCGATCCTGTATGCCGATGCGCGCTTTCGCGTGTCGTCCGAGGCGATCCGTCACGGCCTCGGTCCCCAGTCGGGCCTGTGGATCCACTCGATCTCGGGCGATCTGCCGATCGTGGTATTGCGGATCGACGATATCGACGATATCGCGCAGGTAAGGCAACTGCTGCGGGCGCACGAGTACTGGCGTGCGAAACGGCTCGGTGTGGACCTGGTGATCATCAACGAGCGCGCGTCGTCGTACGTGCAGGACCTTCAGATCGCGATCGAGACCGCACAGCGGAGCAGCCAGACGCGTCCTGGGCCGGACCGGCTAACGACTCAACCTGCGCACGGATCGGTCTACACATTGCGTGCCGACCTGATGTCGGCGGCGTCGCGCGAACTGCTGATCGCCGTGGCGCGAGTCGTGCTGACGGCGCGTCGCGGCCCGCTGTCTCAGCAGCTCGGCCAGATGCCGAAGTCGTCGACATTGCCGCCTGTGACGCGTCCGCTGAAGGAGACGCCGGTTGCGCCCGCGTCGACAAGTTTGCGGACGGGCCTCGAATTCTTCAACGGGATCGGCGGCTTCGGTCGCGACGGGCGCGAATACGTCGTCGTGATCGACGGTACCCGTACGACCCCCGCGCCGTGGATCAACGTGATCGCGAACGCCGGCTTCGGCTTCCAGGTCTCGGCCGAAGGCGCCGGCTTCACGTGGGCATTGAACAGTCGCGACAACCAGCTCACGCCGTGGTCCAACGATCCCGTCGGCGATCCGGTCGGCGAAGCGATCTACGTGCGCGACGAGGCGTCCGGCGATGTCTGGACACCGACCGCGCAGCCGATCCGCGACGGCGGCACCTATGTGGCGCGGCACGGCTTCGGCTACAGCCGCTTCGAACACGAAGCGAACGATATCGGGCTCGTCCTGCTGCAGTTCGTGCCGCTCGACGACCCCATCAAGATATCGCGCCTGACGGTGCGCAACCGCTCGACGAAGACGCGTGTGCTGTCGATCACCGCGTACAGCGAGTGGGTCCTGGGCACGTCGCGCAATGCGTCGGCGTCTTCGATCACGACCGAGATCGACGGCGTCAGCGGCGCACTGTGCGTCCGCAATCCGTGGGGAACGTCGTTCCCGGGCCGCGTCTCGTTCGTCGACATGCAGGGGCATCAGTCCGCCTGGACCGGCGATCGCACCGAGTTCCTCGGCCGCAACGGCCACACATCGGCGCCGGCCGCGCTGATGGGTCGCGCCCCGCTTTCCAACACCACCGGTGCCGGCTTCGATCCGTGCACCGCGCTGCAGAGGACGATCGAGCTCGCGGCCGGCGAGGAATTCGAGGTCGTCGTCTGCATGGGCCAGTGCGGTTCCGATGCCGACGCCCGCGCACTGGTCGCGCGCTACCGCGACATCGATCTCGATACGGTGCTGCAGGACGTGACGAACTACTGGGATCGCCTGCTTTGCAGCGTCCAGGTCAGGACGCCCGACCGCGCGATGGACATCATGCTGAACGGCTGGCTGCTGTACCAGACGCTGGCCTGCCGGGTCCTCGCTCGATCGGCCTTCTATCAGGCCAGCGGCGCCTACGGCTTTCGCGACCAGTTGCAGGACGGGATGGCGCTGACGTTCGCGATGCCCGAGCGCACCCGCCAGCATCTGTTGCGGGCGGCGGGCCGCCAATTCGTCGAAGGGGACGTGCAGCACTGGTGGCTGCCGCATTCGGGGCAGGGCGTGCGCACGAATATCTCCGACGATCGCGTGTGGCTCGCCTATGCGGTGGCGACGTACATCGTGAGCACGGGCGACACGGCCGTGCTCGACGAGCCGGTCGCGTGGCTGGAGGGCCCGGTGCTGAAGCCGGGTGAACACGACGCGTTCTTTCAGCCCGGACAGAGCGACGAGACGTCGACACTGTTCGAGCACTGCGCGCGCGGACTCGACCAGTGCCTCGCGCTGACCGGGGAGCACGGACTGCCGCTGATGGGTACCGGTGACTGGAACGACGGGATGAACCGCGTCGGTCAGGAAGGGCACGGCGAAAGTGTGTGGCTCGGCTGGCTGTTGATCCGTACGATCGATCTGTTCGCGGTCTACGCGCAGGGTCGCGACGACGCGCGACACGCGCGCTGGCGCGACCACGCGGTCTCGGTGCATGCAGCGATCGAACGCGATGCGTGGGATGGCGGCTGGTATCGCCGCGCGACCTTCGACGACGGTACGTGGCTGGGCTCGAAGGACAGCGACGAGTGCCGCATCGACTCGATCGCGCAATCTTGGGCCGTCCTGTCCGGCGCGGCCGATCCGATCCGCGCGGCCGCCGCGATGAAGGCCGTCGACGAGCATCTGGTCCGGCGCGGCGACGCGCTGGCGCTGCTGTTCACGCCGCCTTTCGATCGCACCCGCCACGACCCGGGCTACATCAAGGGCTATCCGCCGGGGCTGCGCGAGAACGGCGGCCAGTACAGTCATGCGGCGATGTGGGCGGTGCTCGCGTTCGCGCGGCTCGCTGCGACCGACAAGGCGGTCGCGCTGTTCGCGCTGCTCAATCCGATCAACCATGCCCTCAACCGCAGCGCGGTCGACGTCTACAAGGTCGAGCCGTACGCGGTCGCGGCCGACGTCTACTCGATCGCGCCGCACGTGGGACGCGGCGGGTGGACCTGGTACACCGGGTCGGCCGCGTGGATGCATCGCGCAGGGATCGAAGGCATCCTCGGCATTTCGCGCGAAGGCGACGTGCTGGTCTTCAGGCCCGCGATGCCCGCGTCATGGCCGGGCTTCGAAGCGACGATACGACTCGGGACGACCTGCTACCGGATCGTCGTGCGACGCGATGCGATGGCGGGGTCCGGCGGTACACGGGATGGCCAGCCGATCGAAGCTGCCAACGGGACCTATCGCCTGGCACTGGATAGCGCGGCCCACGAGGTCGTGCTGACGGTCTGACCGCTCCAGCCTGGCTGAATGAATGGGAGTTCTGCAAATCGTCATGACGGTTCTGAGGCTGTGTCCGCGCGACCACGCGTAACAAATTAAGCGTTGACGGTACCTGCGCACCCCCGCGATAGTCGCGCGAACTGTCCGAAGACGGTGCGCCGAGGGGAGCAACACCATGTCTGTCTTTCGAATCTCGCGCGGCGTCGGCGGCGTGTCCTTGCATCTCGATTTGAGGTTCGCGATCGCGTCGGCGCTGGCGTTGTCGCTCTCCGCCTGCGGCGGAGGTGGCGGCTCTTCGTCGGACGCGAAGGAGACCACGCAGAAGGTCGGCAGCCCGTCGCCGGGGCCCGGCACTCCGATTGCGACACCGATCAGACCGATCACGATGGCAGCCGCCGACGCGATGCGGCTGCTCGATCAGGCCACGTTCGGCACGACGCCTGGAGCCGTGGCAGAAGTTCAGGCGAGCGGTGCAAAAGACTGGCTCGATGCGCAGCTCGCGGCGCCGACGACCGGTTATGCGGCGATCGACTACATCGATCCGAACAGCGCGATCGGCTGTCCGACCGGCTCGGTCGCGACCTGCTATCGCGACAATTACACAGCGTTCCCGGTGCAACTGCAGTTCTTCCGAAACGCGGTCTATGCGCAGGACCAGTTGCGCCAGCGGGTGGCCTTCGCGTACTCGCAGATCTTCGTCATTTCGAACATCGACATCAAGGAGACCTACGGCCTGCGCGCGTACCAGCAGATGCTGCTCGACGACGCGTTCGCCAACTACCGGACGCTGATCGAACACGTCACGCTGCATCCGGCGATGGGCGACTACCTCGACATGGTCAACAACAACAAGCCGACGGC
>JBDTIS010000096.1:0-11846 GCA_039936235.1 Burkholderiaceae bacterium
CGTAGATACCGATGCCCATTCCATTTTTCTTGGTAGATTCGAAGGGCTTGAACAGTCGTGTGCGGATGAAGTCTTCGCTCATGCCGACGCCGCTGTCTTCGACTTCGATTATTGCAGACTGATCTTCAGCCCGGACCCTGACTTCGATCGTTCCGCTCGACGGTGTCGCTTCGGCAGCATTCTGCAGAAGATGACCCACGACACGATCGAGCCGTTCGCGATGCGCCATCGTTCGTATGCCCGGTGCGTCGACGAGGATCGTTGGGCGCGGGCTCATCGGCGCCTTCGACTTCAGCGCGGACAGCA
This sequence comes from Burkholderiaceae bacterium, assembly GCA_039936235.1. Lineage (GTDB taxonomy): Bacteria > Pseudomonadota > Gammaproteobacteria > Burkholderiales > Burkholderiaceae_D > CAHJXF01. The sequence goes on from JBDTIS010000096.1 coordinate 307, forward strand.
CGACTTCCTGCAGATCGACCGACGTGGGCTCATCGGCCGGTATCGCGCCGACGCGCAACTGCAGCAGTAGCCGCTTCATCTTGTCGACCGCGTTGTCGACCGTGTCGAGCATGTCGTCCTGGAACTCGGGATTGTCGCGGTGCTTGGTCGCATTGCTGAGCATCAGCGACAGTTGCGCCACCAGGTTCTTCAGGTCGTGTACGACGAACGCCGACATCCGGTTGAACGATTCGAACTGCCGCGCGACGAGCAGCGCGCGGTTGGCGTGCAGCTGCGCCAGCGTGCTGGCGACCTGGCGACCCGCGGTCTTCAGCAGGTCGTTGATCTCCCAGTTGATGCTGATCTTGGTCCGTGCCGGAAGCAACACGATGAAACCGAAAAGCTCGTCGTGCAGCATCAGCGGAATCACCAGCCAAGCCTCGTCGTCGCCGGCCAGCCAGCCGGGCAGCTCCAGGTCGCCGTAGGCAGGATTGGCCGCACGGTATTCGTCGACGCTGATGACCCATTCCTTGGTCTGCAGGAAGGTCGCGAGCGAACCGTCCTGCGGCTCGCTGTCGTCGCGCAACAGCGGTGCCTGCCAATGCGCGATGCGTTCGTAACTCGGCAGATCCTGCTTGACCCACAGGCCACCACCGCGCGCCTCGACGAGGTTGGCTATGCCGCGGATGGCGCGGGCGCCGAAACCTTCGTCGGGATTCTGTTCGGTCAACTCGCGCGTGAGCCGCAGCCACTCTTCTCGGTAGTCGTAGCGATAGCTGAAGAAGTTCTTGTTGATGAAGACCTTGAGCCGCGCCCGCCAGGTACCGGAGACGAGGATCAATCCGAGCCCGATCAGCCCCGCGAAGACGACCGTGGTCTGCAGCACGCCGCCCCACGTGCCTCCGAAGAAGCGGATGTAGTAGCCGGCAGCCGAGACGATCAGAAGGTAGGTGCCTGCGCTCAGCAACGCTGTGGACTGGAAAACCATCCGGCGCGATACCGCGATGTCGAGCGACCACTGCGGGTTGCGCGCCGCGGAGACCGCGATCAACGGGATCGTCAGCAGGTTGATGAAGCCGCGCGCGGCCCACAGCTCGGGATCCATCTGCCGGAACAGCATCGCGTCGGCGAACGTCGCGAGGTCGTAGGCGAACAGGCCGCCAACGCCGAGGCAGAAGAACTTGATGCTCCAGCGATCGTCGGGGGCCGTGCCGCGGTAGACCTGCTCGATCAGCATCAGCGCGACGATCGACAGCATCACCCGGGCGCCGAAGTAGAGCGACGGCGAGAAGATCTCGGCGGCGGCCAGCCGCACGACCTCGATACCCAGCGTGGCGACGACGGCGGCGATGCCCAGCCACAGCAGCGCCGGCATGCGGCGCGACAGCGGCGCGATGTCGGCGGCGGCCTTGCCGAAGCGGTCGGGACGCGTCAGCAGGAATCCTATGAACGCGAACCAGCTCGCGTCGCGACAGACTTCGAGAACACTCGACAGCTCGACCGCGCCGCCCAGGTTGGCGATGCCGGCAGCGATGCATGCCGACCAAAGCAGGCTGACCGAGGCGGCGCCGACCAGCAGGACGCCGGACGTCGCGCGCAACTGTTTCGCGCGCCACGAAACGACCAGCAGGGTCGCCAGCAGCGCGTAGCCCGCGGCGGCTGCACCATAACCCCAGAAACCCCACTCGGCGATGATCTGAAGAGCTGCGTTATCCATCAGCGTGTCGCGCGTCGCATCAGCGAGCGCCTTTGCCCCACAGGACGACTTCGACTGTCTCGACGATGATCAGCATGTCGAGGAACAGGGAATGGTTCTTCACGTAGTAGAGGTCGTACTGCAGCTTCTGAGAGGCGTCGTCGAGCGATGCGCCGTACGGGTAACGGACCTGGGCCCAGCCGGTGATGCCGGGCTTGACGCTGTGCCGCGCCGCATAGAAAGGGATGTCCTGCACCAGTTGACGGACGAAGAACGGACGCTCGGGGCGCGGGCCGACGAAGCTCATCTCGCCGCGCAGCACGTTGATGACCTGCGGCAATTCGTCGATGCGGGTGCGTCGGATGAAACGGCCGATCGTCGTGACGCGATCGTCGTTGGACTTCGCCCACTTCGGCTTGCCGTCGCGTTCCGCGTCGCTGCGCATGCTGCGGAACTTGAGGATCTCGAAGACGAGGCCGCCCTGGCCGACGCGTTCCTGGCGATAGAAGATCGGCCCGTTGTCCTGTAGCTTGATGAGCAGAGCGGTCAAGACGATCACCGGCAGCGTGCACAGCAACAGCAGTCCGCTGGCGATTACGTCGAACAGGCGCTTGACGGTCTCGCGCAACAGACCCTGGCGGCATCCTTCACCGAACACCAGCCAGCTTGCCTTCAGGCTGTCGAGGCGGATCTGACCCATCTCGCGCTCGAAGAAAGACTGCAGGTCGGTGATCTGGATTCCGCGCAGCTTGCAGTCGAGCAGCTGGCTGACCGGCAGCGCACCGCCGCGCTGCTCGCGCATTGCGATGATGATCTCGTGGACGCCGTACTGATGCGCGGCCTCGCTGACGGACATCGTGATCGGCAGGATGCGCACGCCGGTTACGGCCACATCGGCGGTTGTCAGCGGATGCACGCCGACCACCTCGATCGACTTGTTGCGGCTGTTGGTCGAGACGAGTTCGAGGATGTCGCGCGCCTGTTCGCCGGCGCCGAGGATCAGGACCCGCTTCTTCAGGACGCCGAACGCGGTCCAGCGGAAGAACACGGTGCGGACGACCAGCAGCGAAGCGAACGCGATCGTCGCCGTGTAGGCGAAGACGCCGCGGCCGATGTAGGTGTCGGGGAACAGATAGAACACGACGCTCATCAGAGCGCTGCCGGCAGCGAACGCGATGATCGTGCGATTGAGGATCGAGACGAACGACTCGGGGTGCTCGTCCTGGTACAGGCCGAGTGCCGCCATCACGACGATCATGAAGAACGTGAAGAGCAGCGCTTCGGGTGCCAGCAGTGTCGTGGCTTGCAACGTGCTGGGAGAGAAGCGGATCGCCACGCCCGCGAGGCTGGCGCCGAGCAGCAGCAAGCCTTCGATCACCATCAGAAGAACGATGCGGATCGAAATGTAGTGACTGAATACGCGGATCATCGAACCATCCAGTATCGCGTGGGGGCGCGTCGGCGAGAGTTGTCGGACGCCGCCGGGACTGGCGACGACAGAACGGCAGAAGTACGTACAAGAAGCATGCCCGACGCAAAACGGGGACATGGGTAATTAAGGCGGCTTGCGAAATCGTCATCTACCCCGGCGCGGACGAAGTCTGGCTGAAAGCAACCGTTCTTGTTGGCGCGGCCGAGCGCACTTTCCGGTGCGAAGTGTCAAAAAACGTCAGTAAATGACAGGCGGCATCGACGATTCTCGACGCGAAAGTACGGGTTTCCCGGGTCGGATGCCCTCTCGGGCGAGGCTTCGCCGGCACTCGATCCTAGTCTCGAGCGCGCCGCGCCAACGCCTGTGGCTTGTTCTGTCACGCCCGGTTGACGGTTCGGCGTCCGCGAGACCGGTCGCGATCCCCGCCTCGTCGGCGTTGACGGGAGCGGCGCGACCACAGGCGCGGTGCCGATCGGTGCGACGTCAAGCGGATCCCTCCCGGTGCGAGAGATCGTGACCGCTCGGCACGCTTGTTGCTCAGTTTCGCCCGAGTCGTTTGTTCGCTGGCGTTGCCGATAGGAAGTTGCAATGGTGCCTTGCTAGAATCGCCGACCGCCCGGCCTCCCGGCAATGGACCGTCTTCGTCGTCATTTCGGGGTTGCGGCTTTCTGAAATTTCAAACGTTTGATAGGGAGTGTCGGACATGCCGGATCACAATTCGCGTGCAGGGTTCTTGTCGGGAGTGCGTCGTGCTGCACTGGTGTTCTCGGCGATCGCTGCCGTCGCTGTCTCTGGATGTGCCTCCAAGATTCCGATGGCTCCGGCGCAACTCGACGCCAACAACGACTACGCGTACCTGATCGGTCCGGGCGACAACCTCAACATCGTCATCTGGCGCAACGGCGAGTTGTCGTCGAGCGTGCCTGTCCGTCCCGACGGCATGATCACGACGCCGCTCGTCGAAGACATCAAGGCGACCAACAAGACGCCGACGCAGCTCGCCCGCGAGATCGAGAAGGCGCTGACCAAGTACATCCAGGACCCGATCGTCACGATCATCGTGACCGGCTTCGTCGGACCGTACAGCGAGCAGATCCGCATCGTCGGCCAGGCATCGCGTCCGCAGACGCTGCCGTATCGCCAGAACATGTCGATCCTCGACGTGATGATCGCCGTGGGCGGACTGACCGACTTCGCAGCCGGCAACCGCGCGACGATTCTTCGTACGCGTGAAGGCAACGCTCAGTATCGCGTCCGTCTGGCCGATCTGTTGCAGAAGGGGGATGTCAGCGCCAACGTCGATATGCGTCCCGGCGACGTCCTGATCATCCCCGAAAGTTACTTCTGATCGTGTTGCAGCGGACGGGTGAGGTCGGCCCGTCGCGAGCACCGCGCATCGGTTTGCCAGCCCCACGCGAGATTTTCTAATGAGTAAGCAATGAACGAGATCGTCGAACAGTTACGCCGCGCGTTGCGCGATATATGGCTGCACCGCTGGATCGGTCTGATCGCGGCCTGGCTCATCGTCATCGTCGGAGCCGTATCGGTCTATCTCATGCCCGATCAGTACGAGGCCTCGGCACGCGTCTATGTCGACACGCAGTCTGTCCTCAAGCCGCTGATGTCCGGCCTGACGGTAGAGCCCAATCTGGATCAGCAGATCGCGATGATGAGTCGCACGCTGATCAGCCGTCCGAATATCGAGAAGGTCGTCGGCATGTCCGATCTCAACCTCGTTTCGAAGACCAGCGAGCAGACCGAAAGCCAGATCGACTACCTGACGCGGGCGATCGACCTGCGCAGCAGCGGCGGCATCAACCTCTACACGATCGCGTTTCGCAACTCCAACCCCGACACGGCGCGCAAGGTCGTGCAATCGCTGCTGACGATCTTCGTCGAGTCCAACCTCGGCAACAAGCGCAAGGACTCGGACACCGCGCGGCGCTTTATCGACGACCAGATCAAATCCTACGAGCAGAAGCTGACGCAGGCCGAAAACGCGCTCAAGGAATTCAAGATCAACAACATGGCCACGATGTCGGGCAACGGGAAGGACTACTTCACCCAGATGTCCGAGGCCGGCAACGAACTCGCGACGGCTCGCCTGTCGCTCGAGGAGGCCGAGAACGGCCGTACCGCGCTGCGTCGGCAGATGTCCGGCGACGACACCGTGCTGCTCGGCGGCGGAACCGATACGCAGGGCGTCGCGGTGCCCGAGATCGATACCCGCATCGCCGCGCTGAGGCACAACCTCGACGAGATGCGCCTGCGCTTCACCGACGCGTATCCGGACATCATCTCGACGAAGCGGATCATCGCCGAACTCGAAGATCAGAAGAAGGCCGAAGTCGCCGCGATGGTCAAGGCCTCGCCGACGCGCTCGCCGCTATCGACGAATCCGGTGTATCAGCAGTTGCAGGTCCAGCTTGCCCAGGCCGAGTCCGATGTGGCTTCGTTGCAGACCCGCGTCGCTTCGTACGAAGGCCGCTACAACAAGCTGAAGGCCGCGGCCAACAACGTGCCGAAGATCGAAGCCGACCTGCAGCAGCTCAATCGCGACTACGAAGTCAACAAGGCCAATTACGAGAAGCTGATCGGCAGACGCGAGTCGGCCCAGATGTCGAGCGACATGGACGCTTCGGCGGGCCTGGTCGAGTTCCGCGTCATCGATCCGCCGCGCGTGTCGCCGCGTCCGGTCGCGCCGAACCGCGTGTTGCTCGTGTCGATGGTGTTCCTCGGTGCGCTCGCCGGCGGCGTCGGCGTGGCGTTCCTGATGGGTCAGATCCGTCCGACGTTCTCCGATCGCAAGGCGCTCCGCGAGATCTCCGGTCTGCCGATCCTCGGAACCGTGACGATGATCTGGACCGACGGCCAGGTGCGTGCGCGTCGTCGCAAGCTGACCTGGTTCGTCGCTGGTGCAGCGGGGCTCGTGTGCCTCTACGGCGCAGGCCTCGCATTCTTTCTCGCGCGTTCGTACGCGGCCTAGGAGAGTTACGTGAGTCTCATCGAACGCGCCATCCAGCGCATGGACGAAGTCCCCGCGGCGCATGTGCCGTCAATGCGCGCCGACCCCGTCACGGCCGCGGTTGCCGAAGACTTGGAGCTCTTTGCCGAATCCGAGGCCGTCGAAGGCAGGCGTCAGCAGCGCGTGCAGCCGACAATCGACGGCCCGCGGGAGCCGCAGATGCGCGCGGTCCCCAATCCAGCACCGGAAGACGACTGGTCAGCTCCGCTGCCAGGCGTCCCGCTGTCCGACGATTTCGACGGCGTCAAGCCGACGGCGTCGCACAGCAAGACCGTCACGATCGACCTGCAGCGTCTGCGCGAAGGCGGGATGATCGCGCCCGACGGCGACAAGACGCCGCTGGCCGAAGAGTTCCGCGTCATCAAGCGTCCGCTGCTGAAGAACGCCTTCGGTGGCGGCGCCAAGATCCGCAACGGCAACCTGATCATGGTCACCAGCGCGTTCCCGCGCGAAGGCAAGAGCTTCTGTGCGATCAATCTCGCGATGAGCATTGCGATGGAACGCGATCGCACCGTGCTGCTGGTCGATGCCGACGTCGCCCGTCCATCGATCCCGCAGAAGTTCGGCATCGCACCCGATGTCGGCCTGATGGACGTGTTGCTCGACTCGCATGTCAGCCTGTCGGACGCGATCGTCCGCACCAACGTCAACAAGCTGGCGCTGCTGCCGGCGGGGCGACCGCATCGCCAGGCGACCGAGCTGCTCGCGAGCGAGGCGATGGCCGAGCTGCTTGCCGAACTCAGCGAACGCTATTCCGACCGTATCGTGATCTTCGACTCGCCGCCGCTGCTGGTCACCACGGAAGCGCGCACGCTGGCTGCCAACATGGGCCAGATCGTGATGGTGGTCGAGTCCGACAACACGACGCACGAAGCGCTGCGCGAGGCGCTCGCGACGATCGAATCCTGCGACGTCGTCGGCATGGTCCTCAACAAGGGACGCCGGTCCAACCCGGGTGACAGCTACGGCTACTATGGTTATTGACCTTCGACGGATTCGTCGCGGGCCTACCGAGCAGTACCTGCCGCGCTGGAGGCTCTGGACCATTGCCGCCTGTACGATCGTCGCGCAGTCGATGCCCGGCGAGTCCGCGGCGCAAGTCAGCACCGGCAACGGCGGTGCGCCGCGTGACCCATGGCGGCTGACGTCGTCGATCGGCGTCGACGAGACCTACTCGGACAACATCAACCTGTCGCCGGCGGGTAGCCAGCGGTCCGAGCTGGTCACCAGCATCAGCCCGAGCCTGCACCTCACGCGACTGAGTCCGTTCGTCACCGCGAACTTCGACTACACCCCGCAGTACCTGATCTACGCGCGCGGGACCAACGGCAACGCGCTGCGCAACGCGCTGTCGGCAGTGGCTAAGGCCAACGTCATCGAGAACCTACTGACGTTCGACGCCGCCATCAACATCTCGCAGCAGAACGTGTCTCCGTTCGGCACGCAGGCCGCCAATACGGTCAACGGATCGACCAACCGCGCGGAAACGCGCACCTATTCATTCGGCCCCACGCTGCGCTCGCGTTTCAGCCAGGACTTCTCGTACGAGGCCGGCTACCGCTACTTTCAGTCGAGCTCGAACAACAACGCGTACTCGACCAGCCACACCAGCGAGGTGTTCGGTGATTTTCAGAGCAGCACGTCGTTTAGCAACGTCGGTTTCGGCGGCAACTTCAACCGCACCGAGCAGGTGTACGGCGGGACCAATTCGATCATCACCGAGACGGTCGGATCGACGCTGACCTACGTGCTGTCGCCGACCTTCCATCTGCGCGGCAACATCGGCTACGACCGCAACAGCTACCCGACGACCAACCAGCCCGACCTGAAGGGCCCGTCCTATTCCGGCGGCTTCGACTGGCAGCCGAGCCATCACACGTCGCTGAATCTTCAGGTCGGCAAGCGCTACTTCGGACCCACCGCCAACATCTCGCTGAACGAGACGACCAACAAGTTCGTCGTCAACGCGATCTACAGTCGCGACCAGACGACGTCCACCGGGGCGGGTGCGACGCTGACCGTCGATCCGAACTACGCGCTGCTCGATCAGTTCTATCGCGCGACGATCGTCGATCCTATTCTGCGGGCCCAGGCGGTGACAACCGCGTTGACGCAGCTCGGCCTGCCGTCGTCCCAATACGGCACCGCAGGCTTTTTGTCGAACCAGCTGTACCTTCAGAAGCGCGCCCAGATCTCGGTTGCGCTGCTCGGGTTGCGCAACACCGTCACGTTCGACGTGTCGCGCACCGAGTCGCAATCGCTGTCGGCGATCACCACCGGCTTCGACGTATTCAACTCGGCCAACCGCTTCCAGGCGACGGTGTACTCGGCCAACTGGTCGCACAAGCTGGGGCCGCAGACGTCTGCCAACGTCACCGCGCAGAAGATCCGCAACCATGCGCTCGAAGGGACGGGCGACACGCGCCAGCGCGTACTCACGGCATCGATCAACCGGCAGATCAGTCGTCGTCTTAGCGGCACCGTGCTCTATCGCAACACCACCCAGACCAGCGACAGCGCCAGCAACGGTTTCTTCAGCGGTAACTATCGCGAGAACTCGGTACTGGGCTCGTTGCGACTGACTTTCTGAGCGAGGCAGTCCATGTACGAATCTTTCTACGGCTTGACCGGCAAGCCGTTCCAGCTCAATCCCGACCCGGCCTTCTTCTATCGCAGCCGCGGCCACGGCCGTGCTATGGCCTACCTCGACTACGGCGTGCACCAGGCCGAAGGCTTCATCGTCGTCACTGGCGACGTGGGCGCGGGCAAGACCACGCTGGTGCGCAACCTGCTGCGCTCGCTGGCACCGGGCAATCTGGTCGCCAAGCAGATCGTCAGCACCCAGCTGGACGCCGACGACATGCTGCGGATGGTGGCCGGTGCATTCTTCGGCGTGCAGCCCGAGCTGCCGGACAAGTCGAGCCTGCTGCTCGGGCTCGAGCGCTACTTCAGGCGCCTGCAGCTCGAAGGCAAACGCGCGCTGCTGATCGTCGACGAAGCGCAGAACCTCACACCGCGCGCCGTCGAGGAGCTGCGGATGCTGTCCAATTTCCAGACCAACGAGCGGTCACTGCTACAGAGCTTCCTGCTCGGTCAGCCCGAGTTTCGCCAGATCATGCAGCAGCCGGAGATGCGCCAGCTGCGCCAGCGGGTCATCGCGTCGTATCACCTCGGGCCGCTAGGCTCCGAGGAGACGCAAGCCTACGTGGAGCATCGGCTCAAGCTCGTCGGATGGCAGAACGACCCGAGCTTCGAGAAGGAGGCCTTCGCGGCCATCCACGACGCGACCGAAGGGATTCCGCGACAGATCAACGTGCTGTGCGATCGCGTGTTGCTGGCTGCCTTTCTCGGCGAAAAGCACAACCTGACGGAAAGCGACGTTTCGGACGTAGCCCGTGAGTTGCGGACCGAATTGCGCGGCGGACTGAGCGACGAGGAGGCCGACGCGGCCGCCGGCAGAAACATGCCGATGCCGGCTTACGCACCCACGTTGTCGCTCGTCAACGGGAGAGGGAGCTTCGACGCGCACACGCTGCCGGCGACGGCCGACGGCGTGTTGCTGAACGGTCTCGCAGAGCAGGTACAACTCTTGCAACAGTCGGTGGCGAGTGTCGCGCGAACGTTGGATCAGCTGCGTGCGACGACGCGAGTGGCGGCGGCCGAATCGCCGGCGCCCGATCAACGGTCCGCCCAGGCCGGCGGAATGGAGTGAAGCCTTGAGCAGCATCGACAGCAACGTCCCGGATACCGATCGCCCAGCTCGCAAGAGCCCGGGGCGGCCGATCCTGTGCGTCGTCGGTGCGCGCCCGAACTACATGAAGATGGCGCCGATCATTCGCGCACTGGCTGCGCTCGGCGACGCGGTGCCGCCGGTGCTGGTCCATACCGGCCAGCACTACGACGCTGCGATGAACGACAGCTTCTTCACCGCGCTCGGCATGCCGCGTCCGGCGGTGAATCTCGAAGTGGGCTCGGCCAGCCATGCAGTCCAGACCGCCGAGATCATGAAGCGCTTCGAGCCGGTCCTCGATGCACACGACCCGGCGGCGGTGCTGGTGGTCGGCGACGTCAACTCGACGATTGCCTGTGCGTTGGTCGCCGCGAAGCGGGGCGTTCCGGTCGTTCACGTCGAAGCCGGGTTGCGCAGCTACGACCGTGGCATGCCCGAAGAAATCAACCGCGTACTGACCGATCAGATCGCCGACCTGTTGTACACGACCGAACGGGCGGCGGCCGCCAACCTGCACAGGGAAGGCATCGGCGACGAACGGATCGTCTTCGTCGGCAACGTGATGATCGACACGCTGCTGGCCAATCTATCGGCCGCCGTTCCCGCGACGACGACGCTGGCCGGCCTGCCGATCGCGCAGTCGGCGTTCGGCGGCGGCAACGGCTACGGCGTCGTCACGCTGCATCGTCCGTCCAACGTCGACGACCGCGACACGCTGGTGCGCCTGATCGGCGCGCTGCGCGAGATCTCCGTTCGGCTGCCGCTGGTCCTCGCGCTGCATCCGCGAACGCGTTTGCGAATCGACGAGTTCGGACTCGGTGATGCCTTCGACGCACAGCGCATCGCGCTCCTTCCGCCTCAGGGTTATCTCGAGATGCTCGGCCTGATGTCGAAGGCGACTCTGGTGCTGACCGACTCCGGTGGACTGCAGGAGGAGACCACTGCGCTCGGCGTACCCTGCCTGACCCTGCGGGAGAACACCGAGCGTCCGATCACGATCTCCGAAGGGACCAATACGCTGTGCGGCACCGACGCGCGTCGCATCGTCGACACAGCGCTCGGCATCGTGGCGACCGGCGGCAAGCGCGGCCGCTCGCCCGAGCTATGGGACGGACACGCGGCCGTGCGTATCGCAAGTCATCTCGCAGGCTGGATCGCCGCGCGCGACGGGCGCGTGTCCAGCGCCCCGACTTCCGTCGCATCACCGATCAAGAAGGCAGCCTGACATGTACACCGGGCTCGTGGCCACGCCGGCGGTCGAGCGCTTCGACGGATCACAGACGCGACGCGATGCGCTGCGCTCGCATGCCGACGAGACGGTCAACGCGCTGACGATCGATGTCGAGGACTACTTCCAGGTCTCCGCGTTCGCGCCGTTCATCGAACGCGGCAGCTGGGACGGCATCCCGTGCCGTGCGGAAGCGAACGTCGAACGCATCCTCGCTCTGCTGGCGCAACACGACGCGAAGGCCACCTTCTTCACGCTCGGCTGGGTCGCCGAACGGCATCCTGCGATCGTCCGCGCGATCGTCGCGCACGGCCACGAGCTCGCGAGTCACGGCTACAACCATCAGCGCGCATCCGACCAGACGCGCGCCGCATTCACCGACGATATCGTCCGCGCGAAATCGCTGCTCGAAGACCTCGGCGGCGTGCCGGTGCGCGGCTATCGCGCGCC
>JBDTIS010000097.1:0-4489 GCA_039936235.1 Burkholderiaceae bacterium
CGCCGCTGAACCACGGCGTGATGAATCGCGACAAGATCGGCGAGTTCTTCGGCACGCTGATGCCGGCCGACCGCATCGACCATGTCTACGTCTGCGGTCCGTTCCAGATGAACGACGAGGCCGAGGCCGCGTTGATCGCGGCCGGCGTTGCGGAAGAGAAGATCCACATCGAGCGCTTCGGCGTCGCGCAGACCGCGACCGTCGGATCGACGCCGGTCGACGCGGTCATCCACGAAGCGCAGCCTGGCGACGCCGAGAAGGCTCGCATCGTCATCATCCGCGACGGCGTGCGCCGCGAGATCGACTTCCGTCGCGACCAGCCCAGCATCCTCGACGCGGCGTCCGCGGCCGGGCTCGAGGTACCGTTCTCGTGCACGTCGGGGGTCTGCGGCACATGCCGCGCGAAGCTGATCGAAGGCGAGGTCCGGATGGAACGCAACTTCGCGCTCGACAAGGACGAAGTCGCCGCCGGCTTCGTGCTGACCTGCCAGTCGCATCCGTTGACCGAGCGCGTCGTGCTGTCGTTCGACGATCGCTGACGACCGCCTTGCGCATCGAACCACCGCCGTCGCTTGCCGACGATGTGCTCGTCGGCACGATCGGCTTCCCGATGAATTCGTGGCCGTTTCGAACGGCCGGAGTGGCCTACGACGTCCATCCGGCCTGGTTCGGCCGGGGCATCGCCACCCGCTACTGTTGTCGTGCGGTCACCGACTGGGCGATCGGGCTGCCGGGCTTCGTCCGCGTACAGGCGACCACCCTCGACACGGACCTGGCGTCGCGACGCTTGATCGAGAAGTCGGGCTTCGTCCACGAAGGCACGCTGACGAATCCGAAGATGGTGCGCGGCACGCCGCGCGACTTCCATCTGTTCGCCCGGATGTCCTGATGGCGCGCGGCCGCGCGGCCAACTACGACGAGCAGCGCGAGATGATCCTCGCGAAGGCGGCGCACCTGTTCGCTCACGGCGGTTATCCGGGCACGTCGATGAACCAGGTCGCGCAGGCGACCGGACTGTCGAAGGCGACGCTGTATCACTACTTCCGCGACAAATACAGCCTGCTGGTCGATATCGCCGAAGGCCACGTGTCGCGGCTCGAGGCGCTGGTCGCCGCGGTCGATGCGCAGGCGCTGACGCCCGAGGCGAAGATGCGCGCGCTGATCGCGCGCATCATGGCCGAGTACGCGCACGCGCAGGACGCGCATCGCGTGCTGACCAGCGACGTGCGCTTTCTCGAGCCGGTCGATCGAAAGCGAATCCTCGGCAAGGAGCGGTGCGTGGTCGAGGCGTTCGCCGATGCGATCGCCGCGTGGCAGCCGGCGCAGCAGAAGGCCGCGCTGACGAAGCCGTTGACGATGCTGCTGTTCGGGATGATCAACTGGATGTTCACATGGATGCGGCCGGGCGGCGCGCTGACCCACGAGGCGCTGGCGCCGATCGTGACCGATCTGTTCTTCGGCGGCGTCCCTGCGGTGGGGGCGCCGGCGAAGAACAAAGCTGTACGAAAGCGTATTGCAGTGACAGTGCGCGCGGATGAGATCCCTCACTGACGTTCGGGATGACAGTCCCCTTGATGTCATTCCGAACGCAGTGAGGAATCTGCCCCACTTCGCTCTACCTCCTGACTTCCGACCCTGTAGAAAATGAACGCAACCGCTTCACTGCAAACGCCCGACGCTCGCGATCTCGCCGACGCCTTCGACATCCAGCGCCTCGACCCGTCGTTCTACGCAGACCCCTACCCGACCTATCGCGCGCTGCGCGAACACGATCCAGTCAAGCGTCTGCCGAACGGTTCGGTCTTCCTGACTCGCTACGCCGATCTGGTCGCGGTCTACAAGGACACGCAGCGCTACAGTTCGGACAAGCGCGAGGAGTTCGGACCGAAGTACGCCGGCATCGACGGCACCTCGCCACTGTTCGCCCATCACACGACCAGCCTGGTCTTCAACGATCCACCGCTGCACACACGCGTGCGCCGCCTGATCGCCGGCGCGCTGACACCGAAGCACATCGCGGCGATGGAGCCCGCGCTGATCGCACGGGTCGAATACCTGCTCGACGCGATGGAACAGCGCGCGCGCCGCGGCGAGTCGATCGACCTGATCGAGGACTACGCGTCGGCGATCCCGATCGAGATCATCGGCAACCTGCTCGCGATCCCGCAGGCCGATCGCGCGCCGCTGCGCGACTGGTCGCTGGCGATCCTCGGTGCGCTCGAACCGGTGCTGACGCCGCACCAGCAGGCGCTGGGTAATGCGGCCGTCACCGAGTTCATCGCGTATCTCGTCACGCTGATCGCCGAGCGCACCGCCCATCCCGGCGATCCCGAGGTCGACGTGCTGTCGCGACTGATCGCCGGCGAAGGCGGCGAACGACTGACGGCCGACGAGTTGTTGCACAACTGCATCTTTCTCCTGAACGCAGGCCACGAGACGACGACGAACCTGATCGGCAATGGCCTCGTCGCGCTGCATGCGTGGCCCGAGCAGAAGGCGCGGCTGATCGGCGATCCGATACTGATCAACAAGGCGGTCGAGGAAGTCCTGCGTTACGAGAGTTCAAACCAGCTCGGCAATCGCATCACGACGGAGGCCGTCGAGATCGGCGGCGTGGCCCTCGCGCCGCGCACACCGGTGCACCTGTGCATCGGCGCGGCGAACCGTGACCCGGAACAGTTCGTCGATCCCGAACGACTCGATATCGGGCGCGCGCCGAATCGTCATCTCGCATTCGGCTCCGGTCCGCATCAATGCGTGGGTCTCGCGCTGGCGCGCCTCGAAGGCCGTATCGCGGTCGCCCGCTTCATCGAGCGCTTCCCGGGTTATCGGCTGGACGGCGAGCCGACGCGCGGCGGGCGCGCGCGCTTTCGCGGATTTCTGCACGTGCCTGCACGATTGGGTTGAATGCGCCGCCGGAGTCAGCTCATCGAGGCGCTACCCCACGCTCACCGGCACCAGAGTCATGGTGTCGTTACCGAAGATGTCGATCACTTTCGCCGCGATGGTGTATCGGCCGGGCTCGTCGTAGAAATGTTCGGCGGCCCTGAGTTCGAACTCACGGTCATGGGGCGGCTAGGCGTGCGCGGCGCGCGCGTCTTCCAATGATCGGGGCAGGCCGAGTGCGTTCGCGCTGGTGTCGGTGGCCGTCGGCGTCGAGGTCGCCGGAGGCTCGGTCGTCGATGCCCGCGTCGCACTCGGCGGCGTGGCCCACAGGCCGTGGCGCGCACGCGAGGTCGAGGCGGCGCTGATCGGCAGGCCCCTGAACGCCGACACCACGGCGAGCGCCGCCGCGTTGCTGGGCCGCGACGCACGGCCCGACAGGCACGACCGCTTCAAGGTCGCGCTGGCGCAACGCGCCGTCGTTCGCACCGTGGCGGATGCCGCCGGGCGCGCCTGAAGCCGTGGTCCGCGTCACGTACGCGGCCGATGACGCGGTGCTCGACTTCGACGCGGCAAGCGGATCGGCGTCCACGCCGCCGAAGTTCGGCAAGGGCAAGGCCGATACGATGCAGGACGATGTCGAGGCGGCGCTGCGCGCCGCCGGTACCCGCATCGGCGCGACCTACGAGACGCCGATGGTCCATCACAACCCGATGGAGCCGCACGCGACGATCGCCGTGTGGGACGGTGACCAACCACGCGACCGGCAAACGGGTGCGTGACTTGCAGATCACACTCGACGAGGTGATGCGCGTCTGACGAAGCGGTTGGGGCGCTTGTCCGACAGTCCATTCGTCCATCGATCGATTCCGGCTGGCTGCGACCGGCCGATCATCGACGCTCCATCAACGACGCGCGGAGCCACCATGACCAGCACACTCGACCTGACCGGTGAAGAAGAGCCGGAGACGGGTCTCGGACACGGCACGCGCGCACTCGGACCGAGCGACAGTTCCGACACCGGCAGCGATGTCGTCGGCGGGCCCGGCATGGACGAAGGGCTGTCCGATGAACAGACGCGCCAGATGCCGCGATCGACGACGCAGGGTGCTGGACGCGACCTCGGCGACTACGACCTCGACTCGGACAGCGATCGGGAAGGAACCGGAGAGCGCGGCTCGGCGGGTCCCGACGGCGCCGGACCGATCGACGAACAGTTGACGATCTCGCCCGGCATCGAGTCCGGCGAGGACGAGTTCGACGACCCGGATGCGGACATGACGTAAGCGTCCCGGGAACACATGTTGAATTGCTCTGATCAGGAAGCGAGGATGGCGTCCACCTAGACTTTGGTGGACACCATGGAAACGAAGAGCGTGACCCGACGTCGTCACAGCCGGGCTTTGAAGGCGGAAGTGCTGGCAGCGTGCAGTGCACCCGGTGCATCGATCGCGGCTATCGCGATGGCGCACGGACTGAACGCGAATCTGGTTCATCGGTGGCGTAAGAACGGGTCGGGCAATCTGGCGTTGCCAGAGTCCAGTCAGGTTGCCGATGGCTTCGTCGAGTTGGCTCTGCCGACGAGTGCCGTTGCAACGAAGCTGCC
>JBDTIS010000098.1:0-21558 GCA_039936235.1 Burkholderiaceae bacterium
TGCCGACGACGTCGGTGGACCAATACGGCGCGACGCTCGCGAAGTGGATGGGCGTGAGCCCGGCCGAGCTCACCGGCATCTTTCCCAGCCTCGCCAACTTCACGACCCCCGACCTGGGGTTCCTGACACCCTGAAGGACCCCGATGGACATACCGCTGACCGGCGCCTGCCTGATCGGACGCATCCGCGTGAAAGACGCGGAGAAATGGGCGACCTATTGCAGCCTGGTGCCTGCCACGTTGACGGCATGGGGCGCGGCGCTCGTGAGCCGCGGTGCATTCCCGCTCGTTCTGAGCGGCACCTCGGACGAGACCGACATGGTCGTGATCCGCTTCCCGGACATCCACGCGATCGACGGCTGGTTTCGCTCGGCGGCCTACCAGGCGCTGATCCCCAACCGCGACGCAGCGGCCGACGTCGTCATCGTCGCCTACGGCGTCTAGGCAGGCCGCAGTCTCGGCACGGCTGCCAGCAACGAGCGCGTGTACTCGTGCGCCGGATGACGCAGCACCTGCTCGGCCGGTCCCTGCTCCACGATCTTCCCCTTGACCATCACCGCGACGTCGTCGGCCAGGTACTCGACCACGCCGATGTTGTGGGTGATGAACAGATAGGCGATGCCGAGGTCGCGCTGCAGCTGCTTCAGCAGGTTGAGGATCTGCGCCTGCACCGACACGTCGAGCGCCGAGGTCGGCTCGTCGCAGACCACCAGTCCCGGCTCGACGGCGAGCGCACGGGCGATCGCCAGACGCTGACGCTGGCCGCCCGAGAACTCGTGCGGATAGCGGTCCATCGCCTCGTTGCGGATGCCGACCTGCTCGAGCAGCGTCGCCAGCCGCGCGAGGCGCTGTTCGGGGTTCAGGTCGGGCCTGAGCGTGATCAGCCCTTCTTCGAGGATGTCCGAGACGCGCATCCGCGGATCGAGCGACGCGAACGGATCCTGGAAGATGATCTGGATGCCGGGCCGCACGCGCTGCAGCGCACGTCCTTCGAGCAGGTCGAGACGCTCGCCATCGAGGATCGTCTCGCCGCCGACTTCGGCCTGGCTGCGTAGCAGCTGCAGCAGCGCCTTGCCGGTCGTGGTCTTGCCGCATCCGGACTCGCCGACCAGCGCGAGCGTGCGTCCCGGCGCGATCGAGAACGAGACGCCGTCGACGGCCCTGACGTGCCCGACGATCCTGCGCAGCACCCCTTTGCGGATCGGGAAGTGGACCGTCAGGTCCTTGACCACCAGCAGCGGCCTCGCGTCGCTCGCGACGCGCGGCTGCGAAACGCCCACCACGCGCTCGGGCGGCAGCACGGGTCGCTGAGCGGCCGGCAACGTCGGGTCATAGATGAAGCAGCGCACCGGGTGCGTCGCGACGGGCCCCGCATCTGCGGCCACAGCGCGCGACTCGTCGCCGAACATCGGCGGCACGTGCGACCGGCAATGGTCGACGGCGGCGTCGCAGCGATCCGCGAAGCGGCAGCAGCGGAAGTCGAGCGTCAGTGGCGGCACCGTGCCGGGGATCGCGGCCAGCGGCACGTCGCGCTTGCCGGACTCGGGCAGCGCGTCGAACAGCTTGACGGCATACGGATGCAGCGGACGCGCGAAGAAGTCGCTCGCGTCGGCGACCTCGACGATCTGACCCGCGTACATCAGGGCGACGCGATGGGCCATCTGCGCGACGACCGCGAGGTCATGGGTGATCAGCATCATCGCCATGCCGAGCCGTTGCTGCAGGTCCTTCAGCAGGTCGAGGATCTGGGCCTGGATCGTGACGTCGAGCGCGGTCGTCGGTTCGTCGGCGATCAGCATCTCGGGCTCGGCAGCCAACGCGATGGCGATCATCACGCGCTGCTTCTGTCCGCCCGACATCTGGAACGGATAGTTGTCGATGCGTCGCTCGGGCTCGGGGATGCCGACCAGCTTGAGCCAGTCGATCGCCTTCGCGCGCGCGGCAGCGCCGCGCAGCCCCGTGTGCGCGACGATCGTCTCGACGATCTGGTCGCCGACCTTCAGTACCGGGTTCAGGCTGGTCGACGGATCCTGGAAGATGATGCCGATCTTCCCGCCACGGTGTTCACGCATGCGCGACTCGGGGAGTACCAGCAGCTCCTCGCGATCGAGTCGGACCGAGCCATCGTCGATGCGGCCGTTGTCGGGCAACAGCCGCATCAGCGCCATCGCGGTCATCGACTTGCCGCAGCCCGACTCGCCGACCAGTGCGAAGGTCTCGCCGCGCGCGACCGACAGATGCACGCCGTCGAGTGCCTTGACGATGCCGGCATCGGATTCGAGCGCGACGTGCAGGTCTTCTGCAACCAGGATATCGGGATCGTCGCGATGCAGGTGAGCCGCGCCACTCGGATCGAAGCGGACCGGGATCGGTACCGCCGGATCGTTGCAGGTATCGCTCATGAGGTCAGGCCCGGACGGCCGCGCAACGGCAGCAGCGGAATGTTCTTGCGGCGGGTCGCGTTGGCGATGCGGCGCGGTTTCCACGTCCGCGCGCGCGGATCGAACGCATCGCGGACCCCGTCGGCGAACAGGTTGAGCGCGAGCACGAGTCCGAGCATGAAGACGAACGCGGTCGCGAGGTTCCACCAGACGATCGGGTCGCGCGCCATCTCGGAACGCGCGAGGTTCAGCATCGTGCCGAAGCTCGACATGGAGGGGTCGACCCCGACACCCACATAACTGAGCACCGCCTCGTACAGCACGATCTGCGAGAACTCGAGGACCAGCGTGATGATCACGATGTGCATCACGTTCGGCATGATATGGCGCGCCATGATCTTGCCGGCGCCGGCGCCGAAGGCCTGCGACGCCTGCACATAGTCGAGTTCGCGCAGCTTCAGCGTCTCGCCCCGGACCAGCCGGCACATCGTCGCGAACTCGGTCAGGCCGATGATCAGGCACAGGAACAGCAGCTTCAGGTCGGACCGTTCGATGCCGGTCTCGAACAACTGCGCGTTCTTGTCGATGAAGACCTGGATCAGAAGCACGCAGGCCGCGATCAGCAGCACCGCGGGGATGGACGACAGCACCGTGTAGAAGTACTGGATCAGGTCGTCGGCCCAGCCGCGCAGGTAGCCGGACACGATGCCGAGCACCAGGGCGAACGGCAGCGTCGCGGCCGTCGTCAGCGCACCCATCACGATCGCGGTGCGGATGCTCTTGACGACGCGATAGAACACGTCGTTGCCGGTCAGGTCGGTGCCGAACACGTGATAGCCGGCCGCGAGCGACAGCACCGTACCGATCACGACCCCCAGGATCAGGACCGTGCGCGACACCGTGCGCCACGGCGTCGTCGCCTCGGCGGATCGCATGTACTTCCAGGCGGCGGCGATGCCTTCCTGCCGGGCGCTCGCCACCGAACCGGCGGCGATCAGCATCACGCCCATCCCCGCGACCAGCCCGAGCACGATGCCGGTCACGATGCGGCTCGCGATGTCGCGGGCCCATTCGCGCTGCGGATCGATCATCTGGCGTCCGCCGTAGCGCAGCCGCGGGAACTCCCGGACCATAGTGCCGCCTTCGTCGACTGTTTCCTTCGAGAAGCCGCGATACGCGAGCGGCATCGAGTAGGTCTTCTCGCGCGCCTCGCGCAGCGACGCGAACGCGAGGTCGAGTACCGACAGGGTCTCCCCCGAATACACGGCGGCCTGCGCGCCCTTGCCGGGCGACGCGTCGATACGCGGACGGAAATGGATCGAGTCGAACATCGCCAGCACGACGAAGATCGCCAGCACGATGGCCGATGCCATCGGCGTCGGCGCGACGAACACGCGCCGCCACGTGCGACGTGCGTTCGGGTTGCGCAAGACGCGCGACGCATACACGACGGCCATCGCGAAGACCAGCCACACGAAGAGGTCGGTCCAGAGGAATACGAGCTTGGGCATAGTGGGGTGATCAGGTCCCGGCCTTCGTGGGAGAAAATGAGGTCCCGGCCTTCGCCGGGATGACAGTGCGCACTACGCCAGCCGCACGCGCGGATCGGCGATCGTGTATGCGACGTCCGCGAGCACGAAGCCGATCACGTAGAGGATCGCGCCGAGGAACACCATCGCGCGGACCACCGCGAAGTCCTGCTGGCCGATCGCCTCGATCGTGTAGCTGCCCAGACCCGGGATGCCGAAGAACGACTCGAATACCACGCTGCCGAGAAACAGCACCGGGAAGATCGTGAACACGTTCGTGATGACCGGGATCATCGCGTTGCGCAGCACGTGCTTGAACAGCACGACCTGCTCGGTGAGCCCCTTCGCGCGCGCGGTGCGGACGTAGTCGCGCGACAGCTCCTCGAGGAACATCGCGCGGTACAGCCGCGCGTCGTAACCGAGCCGCGCCACCAGGGAGATGGCGACCGGCAACGCAAGGAACTTGATCAGCGCCCAGCCATCCGCGAAGCCCGAGATCGGCACCACCCGCATCACCTTCGAGAACACGTACTGGCCAGCGATGATGTAGAACAGGCTCGAGATCGAAAGGAGGACCACGGTCAGGACCACCCCCCAGAAGTCGAGCGCGCTGCCGCGGAAGAAAACCATCGCGAGCGAGAACACGATCGACACGAAGATCGTCAGCGCGAACACGGGAATCTGCAGCGCGACCGACGGCCCGATCCGCGTCGCGATCTCGTGGCCGATGTCGCGCCCGTTATCGGACGCGCCGAAGTCGAGCGCGAACAGTCGCACCGACCGCTCCCAGAAGACGGTGTCGGTCAGTTTCCGCGCGCCGTCGACAGCGGCGTTCCACAGCAGCGGCTTGTCGTATCCCTTCTGGACCTTCCAGTCGTCGATCTGCTGCTGCGAGATGTACTTGCCACCGATGTTGAGCCGCGCCATGTCGTCCGGCGTGCTGATCGTGAAGAACAGGACGAACGTCAGGAGGTTGACCCCGACCAGGATCAGGAAGCCGTACAGCACGCGGCGCAGGATGAACGCCGCCATCAAACGGTCGCCGAGGCGTGGACCTGCGCGCCGAGCGCATTGGTCCGCTCACGCGCCTTGAAAGCGCGCCATGCGGGCCACAGACCGACGATGAACACCAGCACGATGACCCACAGCGGCCAGAAATGCGGCGGGTTCCACTGCTTCACCAGTTCGGCACGCATTGCCGGATCGATGCGCCGGTATTCGAGCACCTCGCGGATCATCTGGGTCGGTTTGCCGTTATGCATCCACGGTTGATAGGACCCGACCGCGTAGGGGTTGTACCCCCACAGCCATGGCGAATCACGGCGTACGATCTCGACCATCTTGTCGATCGTGGCCTGCTTTTCCGGGCCGTCATCCATGTAGCGCATCATTGCGTACAGATGGTCGTACTCGTCGTTCTGATAGTTGGTCGCGTTCTCCCCCTGACCCTTGGTCGCCGCCTTCGAGTTGGGCCCGTAGAGCAGGAACAGGAAGTTCTCCGCATCCGGATAGTCGCCGTTCCAGCCCCACCAGAAGATTTGCGCCGACCCTGAGTCCATCTTGTCCTGAAAGCGGTTGTAGTCCGTCGCGCGCAACTCGAGCTGGATGCCGAGCTTGTCGAACTGCTTGATGGTCCAGTCGATTTCGGCGCGCAGCTCCGGCGTCGGTACGCGCTGGTAGTCGTAGTTCATGATTAGCGGCTGACCCGTTCTGACGTCGCGCCCGCCCGGATAACCGGCCTCCTCCATCAGCTTCTGGGCGACGGCCAGCGGCTTGCGGACCGCGCGACCCTGACCGTTCTCGACCTTCCAGTCGTATGCATAGGCGTTCATGCCTTCCCTGCCCGTCCGGAAACCGAATACCGGCGGCGGTAACGGACCCGTTGCCGCCGGTCCTGCCTTGCCCTGCGACTCGAACAGGTCCGAGTACTCTTCCCAATCGACCGCGATCTGCAACGCCTGGCGCAATTTGCGGTGGCGCTCCGCTTCAGCTTCGGTTTTGCCCTTGCCGACGGTCGGGTCCCACCAGTTGAAGCCGATATACCAGTTGGTCGGGTCGACGCTGCGCGGGAAGCGAAATCCCTTCTCGGCGAACTCCCGTGCGGTCGCCTCCGAATCGCGTGCTTCGGTGCCGAACTGGAGTCCCCAGGTGAGATGATCCATGTCGGGCTCGTCGAGATAGCCGGCGCGCCACTTGCTCTTCATCGGCAGGCTTTCCTTTTCGATCTTGAAGACGATCTTGTCGAGAAACGGCATCGTCTTTCCGCAGTCGTCGAGCAGCCCCTGCTCCTTGTCGCCCGGGGCGCCTTCGCACGGATACGGTTCGCCGCGGAAGTTCGGATTGCGCACGAGCGTGTGCCGCCGGTTCTCGATGTACTCAGTGGCCATGAACGGTCCCGTACCCGCCGGCCAGTAATTGAGCGACAGGTTGTGCTCGACCATTCCTGGCTGCGCGTAGAAGGCCTCGGCCTCCCACGGAATCGGCGCGAAGAACGTCATCGCGAGCCAGTACTTGAACTGCGGATACTTGCCGACGACCCGGATGCGAAGCGTGTGATCGTCGATCGCCGTGGCGCCGTCGAAGGGGATCTTGCGGAAATCGAGAAAAGGAAGATCGCGCTCCGTGGGCGCGATCCCCTTCCGCAACGCGCTGTCCTCTTCCCGAACGCGTTTCGCAAAATCCTTCATGCCGACGATGAACTCGCTCATGATCGAGTACGACGACGACTTGATCCGCGGCGTCGCCATGCGCTTGATCGCGTAGACGTAGTCATCGGCGACGAGCTCCCGCGTGCCGGTCTTCGGAAAATCACCGATGGCGAATTTATCGGCGACGTCCGACGCGGTCAGGTGGTCGTAGACCGCCGAGCCGTCCGGGTTCTTCGCGAACGCGGGATGTGGCGCAAACAGGATGCCCTTCCTGATCTTGATGTCGTAGACGCTCTCCGCGACCTCCGCGCCGGGCGCATCGGCGGGCATCTCGTGACCGTTTCTATCGAGATATCGCGGTACCGGAACCGCCTCTGCGGCCCGGCCTTCGAGCACATAAGGCCTCTTCAGATAGTGGTATCGCAGAAGCGGCTCGTAGACCTGGTAAGTGATCGGCGTCTCGTTGCTCGCATAGGAACTGGTGGGATCGAGGTACTTCGGCGACGACTCCTGGAACGCCGTGAAGTAGGTATTGGTCGCCTCCGACCCCGGCGCATTGGGGTTGTTCGGGACGCCGCAACCGGCCAGCACGACGAGCAGCGACGCGGCGATGCGCGACGCGTGGGGCGTGCACCAGGCGCGTCGCCTGCCGGTCGATCGTTCGTCGTTCATCGCTGAAGCTCCTCAAACCGCACGCGCCCGATCGTCCAATCCCGGGCGCATCCGTCACGCGTCCAAAAAAAAGGCGCTGCCGTTCAGGCCGCGCCTGCCCGTGCTTCCTGCGGCCTGGTCGATGGTCCAGCCGCTGGTCGGGGAAGTACTGAACAGTGCTTCCTGAGCCGGGGTCCACGTGCCGGCCCTCGGCCGCACGCGATTTCGCAGGCGGTATTTTGCATGGAATTGCGCCCACGACGAAAGCGGACCGCCAAAGCCGGTCGGCAGCGTGGTGAACACGCACATCCATCGGCGCCGCCCGAGGCCGGGGTACCGGACGCCACTGGCGCTTTGCATATACTGATCACCCCTTCGTGGGCGTACGCGGTGGCCGGCGAGCCGCCCGCCTCCGCCGTCCATCGATTTCGCCACCGGCCCCAAGCGGCCCCGCGGTGGCCACAGGCATCGCACCCGAACACTTCAGGAGATTTCATGGGTTTTCTCGCAGGCAAACGCATCCTCGTCACCGGCGTTCTGTCGAATCGCTCGATCGCGTACGGTATCGCCCGCGCCTGTCATCGCGAAGACGCCGAGCTCGCGTTCACCTATGTCGGCGAGCGCTTCAAGGAACGCACCCTCGGCTTCGCGGCAGAGTTCGGCTCGACTTTGATCTCCCCTTGCGACGTCGGCAGCGACGACGAGATCGCTGCCGTATTCACCGGACTCGCGAAGAGCTGGCCGCAACTCGACGGGCTGGTCCACGCGATCGGCTTCGCACCGCGTGAAGCGATCGCCGGCGACTTCCTCGACGGCCTGTCGCGCGAAGGCTTCCGGATCGCGCACGACATCTCGTCGTACAGCTTCCCCGCTCTGGCCAAGGCCGCGCAACCCATGCTCTCCGACAGTGCGTCGCTTCTGACGCTGACCTACCTCGGCAGCGAGCGGGTGGTCCCGAACTACAACACGATGGGTCTCGCCAAGGCGTCGCTCGAGGCCAGCGTCCGCTACCTGGCCGAATCGCTCGGCAAGAAGGGCGTGCGCGTCAACGGCATCTCTGCCGGCCCGATCAAGACGCTCGCAGCGTCGGGCATCAAGGGCTTCGGGAAGATCCTCGAGGTCGTTGCGAACACGTCGCCGCTGCGTCGCAACGTCACGATCGACGACGTCGGCAACGTCGCGGCCTTCCTGCTGTCGGACCTCGCGGCCGGGGTGACGGCGGAGATCACCTATGTCGACGGCGGCTTCAACGCGGTCGTCGGAGGGATCGCGGAAGCATGACGGTCTCCGGGACCATCCGCGGGCCGCTCGTGTCCGACCGCCTGCTCGGGTCGGCCGGCGCCGTGTCCGCGCTGTCGGCGGCCGACATGCTGCGCGCCGCGATCGAAGGACGCGGACTGTTGCTGCCCACCGATCTCGTGTCGCGCGTCGGCGGCGGCGCGAGCACGCTGTGGAAGATCAACGCGGCACAGACGCTGGTCGTCTCGAACACCAGCCGCGAGGCGAGCATCGACGATGCCTTCGAATGCGGACGCATCGCGGCCACCGCGGCGCTGACCGCGGTCCATGCAACGGCGGCGACGCCGCTGTTCGCGCGGCTGATCTGCGCGTGCCCCGCCGCGGCCACCGATGCCGCACGGAAGGCGCTGGTCGAAGGCGTGGCCGTCGCGATCAGCGACGCCGGTGCGGTGCTCGCCGACGCCCAGCTGATCGAGGCGCCGGTCCTCCGTTTCGACGTGCTGGTCGCAGGCATCGTGCGGCCCGACCGGGTGCGCGGTGTCGAAGGCGCGCAGCCCGACGACCTGCTGATCCTCGCGAGCCCGCTCGGCGCGGGCATCTACGCGGCTGCCCACGCGAAGCGCAGGCTGTCGGACGACGACCGCCGGGTGCTGATCGCGCATGCGACCCGGTCGAACCGGGTCGGCATCACGCTCGGCACCGTCAAGAACGTTCACGCGGTCGCGGGGGTCGGGCCGTCGGGCCTGATCGCCGCCACGATGGCCGTCGCACAGGCCGCGGGGCTGACGGCCACGCTGAATGCGGCAGCCATCCCGGCGCTACCGCGCGCGTTGACGCTCGCCAAGTCCGGCTGCGTCGCTTCGGACTCGTCGCGCAACTGGAACCGTGACGGCGCGCGCGTCGACCTCGCCGAGAACGTGATGCCCGAGATGCGGGCGCTGCTGACCGATCCCGAGACCAGCGGCGCGTTGCTGATCGCGTGCAAGCGCGACTCGGTCGACCGCGTGCTGAAGCTCTGTCGTGCCGAGAACGGTATCGACGCGGCGGTGATCGGATCGCTGTCGTCGCAGGTCGTGCAGGAACCGCGGCACCGGGTAACGATCGTCGGATAGTGGACCGTACCGAGCCAGCCTGGCGCGTCGCCAGGGTCGCACCGGATTCTCGATTCCGGTAGCCTTGGGTCCTCTCCTGCCGATCGATGCGTCGTTCCGATCGGCCCCACGCAGGTCGAACCCTTCGTGCCGCTGCAGTGGTGTCGCAGCGGCGCGACGCGTTCGGCGATCCACGAAAGCGCCACGTTCCATGAGTGCATTGCCCCTATCGACCGCACATCCGGCCGCCGCAGCCGATCCGACCGCAACCCTGTTCGCCCGACTGCGTGCCGACGTCGCGTTCTTCGCGGTCCGTCTGGTGGAGGAAGACAGCGAGACGGTGTCGGTTCGCAAGGGCGTGCCGCAACCGTTCACGCGCAGCATCGACCGCGGCGCGATGGTCACGGTGATCGATCGCGGCGCCTACGGTTATGCAGCGACCTCCGACATCTCGGTCGAAGGTCTGCAGGCCGCGCTCGACCACGCGATCGCCTGGGCCGATGCGACACGCAACACGTCGGTCATGCAGTATCCGATGCCCGCAGGAGCCGCGCCGCGCGGGCTTTACGCATCGCAGATCGGCCGTCCACTGCCTTCGCGCCGCGAATTGTTCGCGATCGTCGCGCAGGTCGATGCCGACGCGCAGGTCGATCCCCGCGTCGTCGACAGCTACGCGTCGGTCGAGCGTTGCATCGCATCGCATCGCTATCTCACCAGCCACGGCGGCGACGTGACGCAGATCCATCACTTCGTGCTGCCGAACATGCGGGTCACGGCGAGCGACGGCACGGATACGCAGACCCGCAGCCTCGGCGGCCAGTACAACGGCTTCTGCCAGCAGGGCGGCTCGGAAGTCCTCGAACGGTCCGGCTTCGTCACCAGCGGCGCACGCCTCGCGCGCGAGGCGCTCGCGCTGCTCGAGGCGCCGAATTGCCCGAGCGGCCGGATGGACCTGCTGCTGATGCCGGACCAGATGATGTTGCAGATCCACGAGTCGATCGGTCATCCGCTCGAACTCGACCGCATCCTCGGCGACGAGCGCAATTTTGCCGGGACCAGCTTCGTCACGCTCGACATGTTCGGCCACTACCAGTACGGCTCGCCGCTGCTGAACGTGAGCTTCGACCCGACCCGGTCCCAGCAATTCGCTAGCTACGCGTTCGACGACGAAGGCAGCACGGCGCAGCGCGAGCTGCTGATCCGCGAAGGCCTGCTGCTCAAGCCGCTCGGCGGCGCGCTGTCGCAGGCGCGTGCGAACCATCTGCTCGGCGAACACGTCGACATCGGCGGCGTCGCGACCACGCGGTCGTCGAGCTGGAATCGCGCGCCGATCGACCGCATGGCGAACCTCAACATCGAGGCCGGCACATCCCGGCTCGACGAGATGATCGCGGCTATCGACCGCGGCATCATGATGAAGACCAACGTCTCGTGGTCCATCGACGATTCGCGCAACAAGTTCCAGTTCGGCTGCGAGTGGGGCCAGCTGATCGAGAACGGCAAGCTGACCACGATCGTCAAGAATCCCAACTACCGCGGCGTCTCGGCCACGTTCTGGCGCAGCCTCAACGCGGTCGGCGACGACAGCACGCTCGAAGTGATGGGCACGCCGTTCTGCGGCAAGGGCGAGCCGTCGCAGGTGATCCGCGTCGGCCATGCGTCGCCGGCCTGCCTGTTCACCGACGTCGACGTCTTCGGCGCCGGAGGTGCGGCGTGAGCGCCGTGCAGATGGAGTCATCCGGCATGGCCTCCGGGCGTATGCCGCGTCTCGACGCGGAGAGCTACTTCGGCGATCTCGCGAAGGGGCTGGCCGCCTTCCTGAAGGCTGACGAGCATTTCATGTGCTCTTACGCGGCCGAGCAATCGGACTTCGTGCGCTTCAATCACGCGCGCATCCGTCAGGCCGGCCACGTCGACCAGGCCTATCTGTCGCTGCGGCTGATCCACGACCATCCCGACGGCCAGCGCCAGGCCGCGTTGTCGCTGACGCTGTCGGGCGATCGGCCAGGTGACCTGGCCCACTGCCAACGGGCGCTCGCGTCGTTGCGCAACACGCTGCCCGACCTGCCCGCCGATCCGCTGCTGACGATCGAGACCGCGGGCTTCACATCGCGCAACGTCCGCGTCGGGATGCTGCCTTCGGGTATCGAGATGGCTGCGACCGTGACCGAGCTCGCCGTCGGCCACGACCTCGTCGGCTTCCTCGCGACCGGCCCGATGCAGCGCGGCTTCGCGAGCTCCTACGGTCATCACAACTGGCACGAGGTGTCCAACTTCAACTTCGAGTGGAGCCTCTATTACGAGACCGACAAGGCCGCCAAGAGCAGCTACGCCGGCTTCGAATGGGATACCGAAGTGCTGCGCGCGAAGATCATCCGCGCGGCGAACGACGTCGCCGTGCTGCGGCTGCCGCCGAAGCGTCTCGACCCCGGCGCCTATCGCGTCTTCCTGTCACCGGCGGCGATGGCAGAACTCGTGTCGATGATGAGCTGGGGCGGCTTCTCCGCTAAGGCTCGCGCGACACGAACCAATCCGCTGCAGAGGCTGTATGACCGCCATGCGAGCCTGAGCTCGCTGGTATCGATCGCCGAGCACACCGCAGGGGGTCTGATGCCCGCGGTGCAGTCGGACGGCTTCCGCAGGCCCGACCGGGTCGACCTGATCGAACGCGGCCAGGGCGTGGGCCTGCTCGCATCGCCGCGGACCGCGCGCGAATACGGCATCGTCCAGAACGGCGCCGAGACCGGCGCCGAGGAACCGCTGTCGCTCGACATGGCGGCCGGGACCGTCGAGGCCGACCACACGCTGCGCGAACTCGGCACCGGGTTGTGCATCAACAACCTGTGGTACCTGAACTTCTCCGACCGGATGAACTGCCGGATGACCGGCATGACGCGTTTCGCGACGTTCTGGGTGGAGAACGGCGAGGCCGTCGCCCCGACCAATGTCATGCGCTTCGACGACAGCATCTACCGCATCCTCGGCGACAACCTGACCGGGCTGACCGCGCTGCGCGAGTTCATCCCCGACTCGCGGACCTACCATTCGCGGCTGACCGGAAGCAGCCGGCTGCCGGGCGCGTTCGTCGACGATTTTCGACTGACGCTCTGATTCGTCGCTCGCCATCGTATCCGCGCAAACTAGTGCGGATCCGACGCGCTTCTGCATTTCGGGGAGCGATATCGCATTGACAGGCAGCACGTCGGCATGCCGATTCCACGCGGAAGATCGTCGAGGCGGAATGCAGCCAATGCCGCGGGCCCGGCAAACGATGGTCCAGATCGATCACGACGCGGGACGCCACTACTTCATCGAGGGTCGTTCGTTGCACGGCCCAAGGGTCGGCGTTACTTGCTAGCGGTCATCGCCTTGCATCCTGCGCAAGGCGACCGCCAGCAGCGCTACGCCGCGTTCGATCGCCTAAGGCGCCACGGTGACGAACGACAGCCGCAATACATTCCGTTTCGGCGCCGACGCATAGAACGGCGCTCCCGGCACGAAGGCGACACCCGCGGCGACGGCCTTGGCGCGTAAGGGATGGCTTCCACGCCGTCGGGCAATTCCACCCAGAAGAACATGCCGCCGCCCGGCGTTTGCCAGCGGCACGCCGATGACCCCGACGTGGGCAGGTGAGCGAGCAGTGCGGCCTGCATGGCGTCGGGGTGGCGCCGGTAGCGGTCGCGGATCGTCGGCACATGCTCGTTGTCTTCGACGATCGGCACGCCGGCCGCCGCCGCCGCTTGTGCGAGCTCGTCGCGGCGCGCTTCGCCGGTCGAGCGCCCGCTCGGGTTCTGGAAGTGCGGCAGCACGTAGAAGAAGCGCGCGCCCGCGCCGGCCTCGACAAGCGACGCGGCGAGCGGCCCGCCTTCATCGGCCGCCACTTCGGCGAACTGCGGCTCGTACGGCACGAAAGTCTGCAAGGCGCCGACGCAGGTCGGCGATTCGACGGCCGCCCCGCGACCGGCATCGATCAGCACCTTGCCGACGAGATCGAGGCCTGCTGCGATCCCGTCGTGATGAGCACCTGCGAGGCGTCGACGGCGACGCCCTGGCCGGCCATCTCGGCAGCGACTCATTCGCGCAGCGGGCCGTAGCCTTCGCTGGCGGCGTACTGCAGCGCCTCGCGCGGGACATCGCGCAACACGCGGGCCGTCGCTTCGCGCACCGCCTCGATCGGGAAAGTGTCGGCCGACGGCAGGCCACCGGCGAGCGAGATGATCCCCGAGCGCTCGGTCAGCTTCAGGATCTCGCGGATCGCTGAAGCGTTCATGCGCGCGGTGCGCGCCCGCCGGGCAGGTTCAGCATGCCGATCGTTCCTACCAGACCTGCTGGCGGATCTTCGCGGCCGTCTCCACGAACTTCTCGTGAGGAAGGGCCGCGCGCATGCGGTCGTTGAAGCGCGCTTCGATCGCAGGCAGGTCGTCCTGACGGAACGCGTCGAGTGCGGCGTCGCCGGACTCCCGCAGCGCATCGGGCAACAGGCTCTGCGCCGAGGCAGCGCCGACCCCCACAGACAGCACGACAACGACTGTGCAGACTCTGCAGTTCAAGAATCTCACCAAGCGACTCTCCGGCAATCACAGGTCGCGCACGGCCGCGGCGACGACGGTGGCCATCGCCGGCGCGCAGCGGACACTGGTGAACAACGTGTAGCGCGACAGATGAGGGAGGTAGAGCAGCCGGACGATCCGTCCACCAGCCGCGTACTCGTCGATCTCGGCCTCGATCGTGCCCCAGCCGGTCGGATAGGACGTCCGCTCCGTCGCGACCAGTCCCAGTACGCGCGGCAGCAGACAGCGCAGCGCGGCCTGGGCCTCGCGTCCGAGCACGACGATCAGGCGAGGGTCCAGACGCGGCAGCAGCGTGGCCCACAGGGCGCGACCGAAGGCGATGCTCTCGGCGCGCGACGCGAGGCGCACGAAGGTCGACGACCTGAACGGGATGAGGCTGGCGAGCGCGGACCGCGCCATCAGCGCTGCGGCGTCGCCGTCGAACGTCGGCTGGGCCGCCAGCGCAGCGAACAGTCCCTGGAACTGACGCTGCAGCTTCGCCTCGCCGGACAGCGCACGGCCCCAGCGCTCCACCACGAAGGCGAGGCCGTGTTCACAGCTCGCGCGCGGATGCGCGTCGGTCTCGGTATCGCCGCCGGGATTGAGCGTCACCAGCGCGATGTCGACCGGACCGTCCAGCACCGCGCTCGGGCCGTAAAGGAAGCGCCAGCCCAGGGTGTGCCCGAGACGCGCGTACGCCTCATCGATGGCGGCGACACTGTCCGTGAACAATGCGCGCGGGTCGATCGCATCGTCCAGCGACGCCGGCGGCGTTTCAATGATCGTGATTGGACGCCGCGAAACCCGCGGCGTTGAGCACGGCGATCACATCGGCGACATGGTCGTGTCCGCGCGTCTGCATCACGAAGTCGACTTCGACGCTCTGCACCGGCAGCGTCGTAAACGCGCGCTGATGATGGACTTCCTCGATGTTCGCGCCGGCGTCGGCGATCAGCGCGGTGGCCCGCGCCAGCGCGCCCGGCAGGTCGCGCAGGTCGACACGGATCCGCGCGAGACGCCCTGCGCGGACCATGCCCCGCTCGACGATGCCGGCGAGCATCAGCGGGTCGATGTTACCGCCGCACAGCACGAGGCCGATGCGACGCCCGACGAAGCGCTCGTCGCCCAGGTCCTTCGCGCGCAGCAGCGCGGCGAGGCCCGCGGCACCGGCCCCCTCGACGACGGTCTTCTCGATCTCCAGCAGCATCACGATCGCGTGCTCGATGTCGGCTTCGGACACCAGAACGATGTCGTCGACCAGCGCCTCGACCAGCGGCAGCGTGATCGCGCCGGGCGACTTCACGGCGATGCCTTCGGCGATGGTATTCGTACCGCTCGCAAGATCGATGCCCTTCACCGACGCGTACATCGCCGGGAAGCGTTCGGCCTGCACGCCGATGATGGTGATGTCCGGCTTGAGCGCCTTCGCGGCGACCGCGATACCGGCGATCAGCCCGCCGCCGCCGATCGCGATGACCAGCATGTCGAGCGACGGCTC
Source organism: Burkholderiaceae bacterium (assembly GCA_039936235.1). Classification (GTDB taxonomy): domain Bacteria; phylum Pseudomonadota; class Gammaproteobacteria; order Burkholderiales; family Burkholderiaceae_D; genus CAHJXF01. The sequence continues at coordinate 15,587 of JBDTIS010000098.1, forward strand.
GGCCTCGATCATCTCGAGGCCGCAGGTGCCCTGCCCGGCGACGATGTATTCGTCGTCGTACGGATGGACGATGAACAGATTGCGCTCGGCGGCGAGCGTGACCATGTGGGCCTTCGCGTCGTCGAAGGTCTCGCCTTCTAGAACGACCTCGGCGCCGAAGCGGCGCGTATTGGCGACCTTGACGGCCGGCGCGAAGCGCGGCATCACGATCACGGTCGGGATGCCCATCCGCGACGCGTGATACGCCACGCCCTGCGCATGATTGCCGGCGGAGACCGCGATCACGCCGCGCGCGCGCTCTTCGGCCGTCAGCGCCTTCAGACGATTCAGCGCGCCGCGTTCCTTGAACGACGCGGTGAATTGCAGGTTCTCGAACTTCAGCCAGATCTCGGCGCCGATGATCTCCGACAGCGTCCGCGAGTGCACGAACGGCGTGTTGAGCACCTCGCCGGCGATGTTGTCACGAGCGGCACGAATGCGGGCGAGATCGATCACGGGAAGATGGATGTGGGTACCCGCAGGAGCGGCAACCGACATGCAGATGCGAGGGTGGCGATTGTAAAGGGACAGGCCCGCGCGATCCGGCCCCGCGCTGTGATACTTTTTTACGGTGCTGCACCCCCACCCCAGCGAGGCGATGACGCCGATCGCCATCACCGCCTTCACGGCGACGACCGCGGTAGGGCCTGGCATCGAAGTGCTGGCCGGTGCGCTGCGCGACCATCGCTCCGGTCTCGCGCCCGATCGCTTCGCCGCGACCGCCACCGGAACCGCACTGCAGACCTGGACCGGCCGCGTGGCCAGCGCAGACGACGCCCCGTTACCGGCGCGCTGGGCGGCGGTCGACTGCCGCAATCACCGACTCGCGTGGCTGGCGCTGCAACAGGACGGCTTCCTGGGCGCGGCAGCCAGGGCTGTTACCCGCTACGGCGCGTCACGCGTCGCTGTGTTGATCGGCACCAGCACCTCGACCATCGCCGAAAGCGAGCGCGCCTACCGCGACTTCGCGCGCACCGGCGTGCCACCCGCGACGCTGGCCGACGGCGCGCTGCATCACCTGCACGCCACGACCGCCTTCGTCCGCGACGTCGTGGGCGCGACCGGGCCGTGCAGCACGATCTCGACGGCCTGCTCGTCGAGCGCGAAAGTGTTCGCGCAGGCCGCGCGGATGATCGCGACCGGCCTCGTCGACGCGGCCGTCGTCGGCGGCGTCGACAGCCTCGCGGCCAGCACGCTGTTCGGATTCCACGCGCTCGGGCTCGTGTCGGCCAGGGCATGCCGCCCGTTCGCGGCCGCGCGCGACGGAATCAGCATCGGCGAGGCCGGTGGCTTCGCGCTGCTCGAACGCGGTCGAGACGGCGCGCTGCTGATCGGTTACGGCGAGTCGTCCGACGCGCATCACATGTCGACACCGCATCCCGAAGGGCTGGGCGCGCGTCTCGCGACCGAGGCGGCGCTCGCGCGCGCCGGCCTGCAAGCGCACGCGGTCGACTACATCAACCTGCACGGCACCGCGACGCCGAAGAACGACGCCGTCGAGGCCGCGCTGGTCACCGCGATGTTCCCGACCACGGTCCACGCGGATGCGACCAAGGGCTGGACCGGTCATACGCTCGGCGCGGCCGGCATCGTCGAGGCGGTGATCGCTCTGATCGCGATGCGCGACGGCCGGGCACCCGGGATGCTCGATACCCGCGACCCGGATCCCGCGTGCGGTTCGCAGATCGTGTTCGCGTCCGAACCGCGGACCATCGGAATCGCCCTCAGCAATGCGTTTGCGTTCGGCGGCAACAACTGCGTGCTGGCCTTCGCGCGTGACGCCGATGCGGCGCGTGCGGCGCGCGCGGCGTGAGCACGCTTGTCGTCTCGGTGGGAGGCATCGGCGCGTGGTCGAAGGACCTGCGAGGCTGGCAGGCGATGCGCGACGCGTTGCGCGGCATCCCCTTCGCGGCACCTGACGACCAAGTCGGGCGGCCCGCCGCGCTACTGCTTCCCGCAGCCGAGCGTCGCCGCGCGCCGGACGGTGTCGCGGTCGCTCTCGAAGCAGCGCGCGAGGCGCTGGTCAACTTCGATGGAGATCCCGCATCGCTGGCATCGGTCTTCGCGTCCGCTCACGGCGAGCTCGCGATCGTCGACTACCTGTGCGACACGCTGGCTCACGATCCGCTGGCGCTGTCGCCGACACGCTTCCATCACTCGGTCCACAACGCCGCGGCGGGCTACTGGACCATCGCGACGACCAGCCGCGGGCCGTCGACATCGATCGCGGCGGGCGATGCGAGCTTCGCGCTGGGGCTCCTCGAAGCGGTGACGCAGGTCGTCGCCGAGACGCGGCCGGTCCTGCTGGTCGTCTTCGACACGCCGACCGTCGGGCTGCTCGCGCGAGCGGCGCCCAACGCGGCGCTGTTCGGCGCGGCGCTGTTGCTGAAGCCGCTGGACGAGCAACAGGCGGGGCCGGCGCTGTCGCTGACGCTAGAGGCCCGGACCGCATCGCGGCCGATGCCGGCCGATCCGCGCTGGCACGACCTCGCGCAGTCGAGCCCGGCGGCGCATGCGGTCGCGCTGCTCGACCTGCTGGCCCGAGGCGCATCCGCACGCGTCGACTATCCGGTCGGCGTTGCGTCGACCGTCTCCGTGAACGTCCTATGCGAAGCCGACGCGGAGTTCGGTACCGTCTCGACGCGCCCGATCGAGTAAGCTCGACACGCCGCCCGCTTCACCCTCGCCTACCCCCCCATGTCCGATCCCCAACTGCCGCCCTCGAAGCACGACGTCCTGATCGCGGGCGGCGGTCTCGCCGGTCTCACGCTCGCGTTGCAGCTGAAGGACGCCATGCCGGGTCTCGACGTCCGCGTGATCGAGCGGCGGGCCGGGGCCGCGCCGGCCGCGACCCACAAGATCGGCGAGTCGAGCGTCGAGATCGGCGCGCATTACTTCGCCGACACGCTCGGGCTGCGCGACCACCTCGACGCGAAGCATCTGCGCAAGTTCGGCTTCCGCTTCTTCTTCTCCGAAGGCGAGAGCGACCTCGACGGCGTGACCGAACTCGGCGCGAGCCGCTTCATGTCGACGCCGTCGTGGCAGATCGATCGCGGCATCTTCGAGAACTTTCTCGGTGAAGAGGCCGTGCGGCGCGGTGCGCGCTACGACACCGGCGCGGTGGTCAAGCGGATCGAGTTGCTGCCCGCAGGTCATCGCGTCGAGGTCGAGCACGAAGGCCGTCGCGAGACCATCGTCGCCGACTGGCTGATCGATGCATCGGGTCGTGCGGGCCTGCTCAAGCGCAAGCTCGACCTGGCCGAGCGCAACGCGCACGACGCGAACGCGGTGTGGTTCCGTCTTTCGGAGCGACTTGAGATCGACACCTGGGTCGACGACCCGGCCTGGCGCGCGCGCTGCTCGCCATCGGCCCGCTGGATGTCGACCAATCATCTGTGCGGGCCGGGCTACTGGCTGTGGCTGATTCCGCTCGGGTCCGGCGCACATTCTGTCGGGATCGTGGCCGACGCCGCGATGCATCCGCTGAACACGATGGACACGTTCGACAAGGCGATGGCATGGATCTCATGCCACCAGCCGGCGGTCCACATCGCGCTGACGAAGGTGTTCGACGCGAAGCCGGACGTGCTGATGGACTTCGCGTACTTCAAGGACTTTTCCTACGGCTGTCGGCAGACCTTTTCGGATGAGCGCTGGGCGCTGACCGGCGAAGCCGGCTGGTTCCTCGACCCGTTCTATTCGCCGGGCTCCGACTTCATCGCGATCGGCAACACCTTCATCACCGAGCTGATCCGAAGCGAGCGCAGCGGCGCGTCCATCCGCACGCAGTCGCTGTTCTACGGCGAGCTGTTCCGCTCGTTCTACGAGAGCACGCTGACGCTGTACCAGGATCAGTACCACCTGTTCGGCAACGCGCGCGTGATGCCGGTGAAGGTGTTGTGGGACTACACCTATTACTGGGGCGTGTTGTGCCAGTTGTTCTTTCAGAAGCGATTGACCGATCGCGCCGCGATCGTCGCGCTCGCCGAACCGCTGCGGCGAGCGACCCGGCTCAACGCGTCGGTGCAGAAGGTCCTGCACGACTGGGGCATGGCGGCGGCGCCTGCGAACGGTGGGGGCGCGATGCTCGACCAGGCGAGCCTGCCGTGGTTCGCGGAGCTGAACCGCGGCTTGCGCGATGTGCTCGACGACGAGGCGTTTCGTCGACGAATCCTGACGAACGTCGACCAGCTCGAGTCGCTGGCGGCGGAAATCGTGGCGATGGCGACGGCAGATGGCTCGCAGATTGCGGCGGTGGCACCGGACGCGACGTCGATGCTGTTCGGGATGGCGGCTTAGATCCTTGAATGTCACCCCGGCGAAGGCCGGGGCCTGATTTCGTGCTGACGTGCGCAGCATGCGAATTGGGTCCCGGCCTTCGCCGGGATGACGAAAAAAGCGAATGCCCCTCCTCCAGCTCACCGCCATCGAAAAGCGTCTCCCGAACGAACGCGTGCTCTACGCATCGCTCGATCTCACGATCGCCGAAGGCGAGTTCGTCGCCGTGATGGGCGAGTCCGGCATCGGCAAGTCGACGCTGCTCAACATCGTCGCCGGGCTCGATCGCATCGACCACGGCAGCATCCGTTTCGACGGGCACGACCTCGCGACGATGGACGACGATGCGCTCACCGTCCTGCGACGCGACCGGATGGGCTTCGTGTTCCAGGCCTTCCATGTGCTGCCACACCTGACGATCACGCAGAACGTCGCACTGCCTCTGGTTCTCCAGCGCGTGGGGCGCGATGCGATCGCCACCCGTGCCGCCGCGATGCTGGACGCGGTCGGTCTCGGCGGCCGTGGCGACGACTTTCCGGCGGTGTTGTCCGGCGGCGAGCTGCAGCGCGTCGCGATCGCCCGCGCGATGATTCATCGCCCCGCGCTGCTGCTGCTCGACGAGCCGACCGGCAACCTCGACCCCGACACCGCGGCGCGCGTGCTCGAGGTGATCGATGCGCAGCGCCACGACAGCGGCGCCGCGACTCTGCTCGTCACGCATTCCGAAGTCGCCGCCGCACGCGCCGACCGAGTGCTGTCTCTGCATGCATCGGGGCTCGCGCCACGCGCGACGGCAGTTCACGGATGATGCTGCTGTCGTGGCTGGCATGGGGCGAGTGGCGTGCGCAGCCGGTCCGCAACGCGCTGTCGGTCGCAGCGATCGCGATCGGTGTGGCGCTCGGCTTCGCGGTCCATCTGGTCAATGCGGTCGCGCTCGACAACTTCACCGGCGGCCTCAACCAGCTCCGCGGATCGGCCGACCTGCAGATCGTCGCGACCGACGGCAACGGCTTCGACGAAGACCTGCTCGCGCGGCTCCGTGCCGACGCCGATGCCTGGTCCGCGATCGCGATCGCGAGCCCTGTCGTCGAGCGCGATACCACGGCAGCGGACGATCCGGCGATCACGCTGCGGATCAGCGGGATCGACATCCTGCGCGCGGCGCGCGTCACGCCTGCACTGGTCGGTCTCCCGGCATCGGACGGCGAGGGCCCGCGCGCGAACGACTGGTTCGATGCCGACGCGATCGAGGTCGCGCCAGCCCTGCTCGTCGCGCTCGGCAAACGGATCGGCGAACCACTCGCGCTACGTGTCGACGGACACACGGTGACGCTGCGGATCGCCGGGAGCCTGCCCGACGACGAACCGCCGGCGAGCAGTCCATCGACGAGCCTCACGGGGACGCGCCGCCTGTTTCGCGCGTCCATGGACATCGCCGGTGCGCAGTGGCGGCTCGCTCGCCTCGGCCGTCTGTCGCGGATCGACCTGCGACTTCGCGAAGGCGTCGACGTCGCGAAGGCGCGCGCTTCGATCGCGGCAGCACTGCCCGCCGACGCGCAGCTAGTCAGCGCCGACGACGATCGCGCGCGGACCGGCGACCTGTCTCGCGCCTATCGCGTCAACCTCGACATGCTCGCGCTGATGGCGCTGTTCAC
>JBDTIS010000099.1:0-55563 GCA_039936235.1 Burkholderiaceae bacterium
CCGTACAGATGCGCGAAGCCGGTCACCAGCGTCGTGCCGTAGCGCGCCTTGAACTCGTCGAGCCGCGATCCGTCGACCACGCGCGCGATGATCTCGCGGACGTCGTAAGGCTTCTTCGTGTCGGTGGGGATGACGCCGTAGATCTCGGATGCGTCGTAAGCCGGCTCCTCGATGGACTCGAACGTCACGCCGTTCGGCTTGCTGCGGTTGAGGTTGCCGACGATGTGTCGCGCGATATACAACGCGTGGCTGTCGTTCTCCGCGAGATGGTCGGCGACGCCGGAGATCCGCGTGTGGACGTCGCCGCCGCCGAGGTCTTCGGCCGTCACGACCTCGCCGGTCGCCGCCTTCACCAGCGGCGGACCGCCGAGGAAGATGGTGCCCTGGTTGCGGACGATGACGGTCTCGTCGCTCATCGCCGGCACGTAGGCGCCGCCGGCCGTGCACGAGCCCATCACGACGGCGATCTGCGGGATCGCCTTCGCGCTCATGTTGGCCTGGTTGTAGAAGATGCGGCCGAAGTGATCGCGGTCCGGGAAGACCTCGTCCTGGCGCGGCAGGAACGCACCACCCGAGTCGACCAGATAGACGCACGGCAGGTGGTTCTGCTCGGCGATCTCCTGCGCGCGAAGGTGCTTCTTCACCGTCATCGGATAGTAGGTGCCGCCCTTCACCGTCGCGTCGTTCGCGACGATCATGCATTCGATGCCGGCGATGCGGCCGATGCCGGTGATCACGCCGGCCGACGGCGCGTCGTCGTCGTACATCCCGAAGGCCGCCAGCTGGCCGACTTCGAGGAACGGCGTGCCGGGGTCGAGCAGACGGTTCACACGCTCGCGCGGCAACAGCTTGCCGCGCGCCTCGTGACGGGCGCGTGCGACGGCGCCGCCGCCCTCCTCGACCTTCGCGACCCGCACCCGCAGATCGTCGACGACCGCGCGCATCGCCGCCGCGTTGACCTTGAACTCCTCCGAGCGAGGGTTGAGCCTGGACTCGAGTTTCATGCGGTGCCTCCGTTGTTCGCGTACGTAGGACCAGAGGTCGTCACGGCACCGCGGATGTCGGTGAGCGCAGCCTCGTAGAACGCCGGCCAGGTCGTGTCGTTGCGCACGCCAGGTCCGAGGCGGCGCAGCAGTCCGTCGCGCAGTCCGAATACGAGGCCGTGGATCTCGATCGGCTGGCCGCGATCCCAGGCCTGACGGACGATCGTCGTGCGACATACGTTGCTGACCTGTTCGACCACGTTCAGCTCGCACAGCCGCGCGCCACGTGCGTCGCCGGAAGGCTGCGCGTCGATCAACGGAGCATGTTTCAGCGCGATGTCCTCGACGTGGCGCAGCCAGTTGTCGGCGAGGCCGGTGGCCTGGTGTTCGGAGACCGCGTGGACACCGCCGCAACCGTAGTGCCCGACGACCATCACGTGCTCGACCTTGAGTACGTCGACCGCGAACTGCATTACCGACAGGCAGTTGAGGTCGGAGTGGACGACGAGGTTCGCGACGTTGCGATGGACGAAGACCTCGCCGGGCGCGAGCCCGAGGATCTCGTTGGCCGGTACGCGGCTGTCGCTGCAGCCGATCCACAGGTACTTCGGCGCCTGCAGCTTCGCGAGCTTCATGAAGAAGGCGGGGTCTCGCTCCGTCTGCGCGGCGGACCAGGCGGCGTTGTTGGCGAAAAGATCGTCGAGCGAATCACTCATCTAGTCATGTCATCCCGGCGCAGGCCGGGGCCCGATTGTCTTCAAGGCAACGAGGTCCCGGCCTTCGCCGGGACCGAGTCAGGGAAAACCTACCTGCTCTCCGAATAGAGTTCACGCCCGATCAGCATCCTTCGGATCTCGCTCGTCCCGGCCCCGATCTCGTACAGCTTCGCATCGCGCCACAGGCGCCCCACCGGATAATCGTTCGTGTAGCCGACGCCGCCGAGCACCTGGATCGCCTCGCCGGCCAGCCACGTCGCCTTCTCCGCCGAATACAGGATCGCGCCGGCCGCGTCCTTGCGCAGTGTCCGCGCATGATCGGCCTTGTCGCAGGCGGCGCCCACCGCGTAAACGTAGGCGCGCGACGCCTGCCAGGTCGTGTACATGTCGGCCAGCTTGCCCTGCATCAGCTGGAACTCGCCGATGCTCTGGCCGAATTGCTTGCGCTCGTGGACGAACGGCATCACGACGTCCATGCAGGCGGCCATGATGCCGAGCGGCCCGCCGGAGAGCACGGCGCGCTCGTAATCGAGCCCGGACATCAGCACCTTCACGCCGCCGCCGACCTGTCCGAGCACGTTCTCGACAGGCACCTCGCAGTTGTCGAAGAAGATCGGCCACGTGTTGGAGCCGCGCATCCCGAGCTTGTCTAGCTTGTTTCCGTACGACAGACCCGCGCTGCCTTTCTCGACGATGAACGCGGTCACGCCGCGCGCCCCGCCGTCGGCGTCGGTCTTCGCGTAGACGATCATCGTGTCCGCGTCGCCGCCGTTCGTGATCCACATCTTCGAGCCGTTGAGCACGTAGCGATCGCCCTTCAGGTCGGCGCGCATCTTCATGCTGACGACGTCGGAACCCGCGTTCGGTTCGCTCATCGCGAGTGCGCCGACGTGCTCGCCGGATACCAGCTTCGGCAGGTACTTCGCCTTCTGCGCGTCACTGCCGTTGCGCCGCATCTGGTTGACGCACAGGTTCGAATGCGCGCCGTACGACAGGCCTACCGACGCCGAAGCCCGCGAGACCTCCTCCATCGCGACAATGTGCGCGAGGTAGCCCATGTCGGTGCCGCCGTATTCCTCGGATACCGTCATCCCGTGCAGCCCTAGATCGCCGAGCTTCTTCCACAGGTCGGCGGGGAACAGATTCTCCGAATCGATCGCTGCCGCGCGTGGGGCGATCTCGGCTTCCGCAAAGTCGCGGACCGCGTCACGGAGCGACGCGATGTCGTCGCCGAGGTCGAAGTTCAGGGCCGGTACGTCGAACATCTGTCTTCCTCCGCTTGCCATTGTTTGTGTACTAATTCAAAAAGGACTCTAGAGAAGTGCCGCCACGCATTTTCGCCTCGACCGCTCCGGCGCTGTACCTTAAAGGGTTTTCGCGGCCAATGGAGCACGTCTTATGGAAGGCAGTGATGATCAGAGGCGCTTCGACGTCGAAGCAACGGTAATACCTTCGTCGACGTGATGTGGCTCGCATCGCAGGTGCCGAAGGACGTAGTGGACCGGCTACAGGCGATGCGATCGGCAATGCGGCGCACTGGACGATGCGATCCGACGTCGGCAGTCGGAGAATTGGACACTCGTTGACGAGGCGCCACCCATCTGTCTATAAATTGCTTTTTCTAGCCGTATATTCATTTCTGGCACACAATTTGCTTAGCGTCGTCACCTCGCAAAGACGGGTCGCCGACAAAACCGAGGAGACGAAATGAATATTCGCAAGCGGTTGTGGTGGGCTATGAGTTGTTTCCTGGTCGCTACCTGTGCCATGACAGCGAGGGCCACGGCTGCCCCGGTAGCCTACGAAGGCACGCTGCTCTTCGGCGTGCCGGTGACCGGAACGGTCGGCAGCACGGGTTGGCTTGACGAGACCGCGTCGGAAGTAGACTTCTGGCGGGTCGTGATACCAACCGGCGGCAGTGTCATCGGAATCACGGGCACGCGTCTCGATGCCGACCTCGATCTCGTGCTCAGCTTCTATCGCGGTACCACCGCAGCCGACGAGTCGGCGTACCGCAGCGAGAGCGACTGGGGTGGCCTTACGTATCTCGGCTTCGCGGACGACGAGATTCCCAACGCCGGACCCGGCGGGGACCCGTTCTACTCTAGCGGCTTCATAGCAGCCGGCGACTACACGATCGCGATCGGCGGTTTCCTCAGCAACGGCGAAGGCCCGTACCGGTACAGCCTGATCGTTACGCCTTCGGCTATTCCCGAGCCGGCAATCTTCATGCTCGGCGCGATCGGCCTGGCGGCGCTTGCGCGCTCACGAAAGCGAATAGCGCCGGTGAGCCGACGGATCAGCGGCAGAACACCCGCGGCCTGAGGCTCGCCTGCCCGCGCCACGGCGGTCTTCAGCCGCCTGCCGGACCACACACCCATCGAGAACACGCGCCGGCAGCACGCGTCCGACGACGCATGACCTGCGCGCACTGACATTAGGCCGACGACAGGAGATCCACATGCTCACGCTCATCTTTAGTGATTTCCAACGAGCAGTGACCCGCCGGTCGCGCTCCCTAGTTGTCGTGATGTCGGTGGCGCTCGCGAGCATTCCACAACTTGCCGTCGCCTACGATCGCAGTTCGTATTCCATCCCTGGTCTGTCCGGCACGGTCGAGATCCTGCGCGACCAGTGGGGCATCTCCCACATCTACGCCAAGTCGCAGGACGACCTGTTTTTCGCTCAGGGTTTCAACGCTGCTCGCGACCGCTTGTGGGAGCTCGACCAGTGGCGGCGTCAAGGTGAAGGTCTGCTGTCCGAACAGTTCGGAGCGCGCTTCGCAGCGCAGGACCGCGCCTCCCGCCTCTTCCTGTATCGGGGCGATCTCGATGCCGAGTTCGCGAGCTATCACCCGCAGGGCCGGCAGATCCTCACTGCGTATACCAACGGCATCAATGCGTACATCGACCAGACGCGCTCGAACGCCGACCTGTTGCCCCCTGAGTTCAAACTCACCGGGACCGTGCCTGGCTACTGGAAGCCGACCACGCCGCTGATCCGCCTCTTCGGACTGACCCGCAACCTGTCGAGCGAAGTCAATAACTCGCGGAAGGTCGCCGCCATGGGGGCGGCCGCGGTCGAACGCCTGACGCTGTTTGAGCCGCCAGCGACCTTGACGGTCCCGCCGGGAATCGATCTGTCGCAGATCGGCACGCAGGTGCTGACGAACTACAACCTCGCGCATTCCGGCGTGACCTTCCAGCCCAGCGATATCCGCGGAGCGCTGAGCTTGGCGGTAGACCGGGGACGGATCGCACTGGCACTCAACACAGAACGGCCGACGAGCGATGATCTCAAGTTCGAGAGCAACAACTGGACCGTGGCACCGTCGCGCACGGCGACCGGGCGTCCACTTCTTTCCAACGATCCGCATCGCGCGGTAAGCGTCCCGTCGTTGCGCTATATGGTCCACCTCCACGCGCCGGGCTGGAACGTGATCGGCGCAGGCGAGCCGACCTTGCCCGGTGTATCGATCGGCCACAACGACCGCATTGCATTCGGTCTCACGATCTTCGAATTCGCCGATGAGGAGGACCTCTACGTCTACGACACGAATCCTGCCGACCCGACCCAATACCGCTACAACGGGGCATGGGAAAACATGCGCGTCGTCAATGAGTCGATACCGGTCCGCGATGCAGCGCCGGTCGCTGCGGAACTGCGCTTTACGCGCCACGGCCCCGTGATCTGGGAGGACACGGCCAACCACAAGGCCTATGCGGTACGCGCCGCCTACCTCGAGTTTCCCGGCACTGCGGCCTATCTCGCAAGCCTTCGGATCGACCAGGCGACCAACTGGTCGGAATTCACCGCGGCGATGGAACGGCACTACACGCCGAGCGAGAACATGGTCTATGCCGACGTGGACGGAAACATCGGTTGGTTCGGTGGCAGCATCCAGCCGTTACGCGCGAACTGGAACGGGCAGTTGCCGGTTCCGGGAGACGGTAGTTACGAGTGGAACGGATTCCTCGCGACGTCGCAGCTGCCCCGTATTCTCAATCCGGCCAAGGGTTATTACGCGACCGCCAACGAATTCAATATCCCAGCTACTTATCAGTATCTGTCGATCTCCGACCCCGGCGACTGGGCAGACCCTTCACGGGTCCTCAGGATCAACGAGGTGCTCGATGCGAACGTCCGGGTAACGCTCCAGGACTCGATGCGGCTGCAATACGATGAGCTGTCGCGCCCGGCGCGCGAACTGGTTCCGCTGCTCACGAATTTGAGCTCGTCGGATCCGCGGATCGCGTCGGCACTTCGTATGCTGACGACATGGGACTTCGTCACCTCGGCGGATTCCGTAGCGACGACGATCTACGAGCTATGGCAGCCACTCGTTATCTCGCGCGTATCGGACCTGTACGTACCCCCGGCCGCGCGCAGCGTATTCGGCAACATCAACCGGCGGCTGGTTCTGCGGTTTCTCAACGCTCCCGACGGCACGTTCGGAACCGATCCGGTAGCCGGCCGGAACGCGCTGCTGCTCGCCGCACTCGGCGACGCCGTCGTCCAGGCCACGACGCTGCTCGGCGCCGACATGAACGCGTGGCAGTGGGGTACGTTGCATCACATGCAATTCGTCCACGCGCTGTCTCCGGCTCTTCCGCCGGAGACGGCGCAGCTCTTCAACACGGCGCGCGTGCCGATCGGCGGAGATGGCAACACGGTCCATGCGACCAGCTACCGAACGAGCGACTTCCGGCAAGTTGGCGGCGCGTCGTATCGGCAGGTGATCGACGTCGGCGCATGGGACAACTCGGTGACGCTGAACGCGCCGGGCCAGTCGGGTGATCCGAGAAGCCCGCATTACCGCGACCTGCTTCCGCTCTGGGCCAACGGCACGTTCATCCCGATGGCGTTCAGCCCCGAGAAGGTCAAAAGCGTCACGGAGTCGATCCTGATCCTGAAACCCATACCCCGGTGACGGCACTCCAGCTAGTGGCGGCCGGTCGCGGCCGCTACTTATCCGTTTGCCGGCTCGGACCGAGCCGGCAAACCGGGCGCACGCGCCTAACACACCGGCGCGCAGACACTAGCGGCATGCCCTGCCAACGCGACTGCGACCCGAACGCGTTGCAGTTCATGGCGACCGGCAACGATGATTTGCATTGCGTCGCGTAAGTCATCTTGCGGCGAAGTCCGCAGGTTGCAAACGCAAGCTCCCGCGTGCGATAGCGGGTAACCAGCGCATCTGCTCCAGCGTGAACCGACGCTGACCTCTTCGAGCGTCGCGGCGTCGTAGCGGGGCGCGGTGAGACAGGCCGATGTTCCTGTTCGGCTGCATCAACCTGCGGCTTGTCTTCCTCGAATGCATGATTGAAACGCTCGTGATCATCGTCGTCACGGTGCCGCTCCTCGCGTCGATCGTGCAGGCTTCCCACAGAGAGCTGATCTGGTTCGGCGTTACGCGGTCCGTCCTTGGCGTACCGTACGCCATCGCACATGCATGCGCGAGGTCAAGATGCCCTGGCCGAACATGATCTACGTCCACCTGAACCGGCTGCTGAACTGTACGGCGAGAACGTCTCGTACCTCAGTGGTCTCGGGCGTCTCGACCGCGTACGCGGCGTGCACGAAGAGTATCGAGCAGCGAACGAGGACGATGAAGTGGCGCGCGGGCGTGATGAATGGTCCGGTTCGGCGATGAACACGGGTGCGCGGCTTACCGGCGCGTCGCGAGCGCCATCGTACGATCGTCGCGACGTGCCTGCGGCCCGGTGCGTCACCGTAAGTCCGAGCCCCTGATCCCGGAGCAACCGATGCCTGCGCCCGTCCCTACTCTCCCGCCCGCCCTGTCCGGTCGATGCGAGACCTTCGCGAGCGACGCCGGTACGCTGTGCTGCTACTGCGCCGGTCCGCCCGATTCAGGGAACCGGCCGATCCTGCTGATCCACAGCATCAACGCCGCCGCCTCCGCCTGCGAGGTCAGGCCGCTGTTCGACCACTACCGGATGACCCGGCCCGTCTACGCGATCGATCTGCCCGGCTACGGAGGCTCCGAACGGAGCGATCGCTTCTATTCGCCGCGGCTCATGACCGACGCGGTCCTCGCGATGACCGAGCGAATCGCGGCGCTGCACGGCGGCTCGGCCATCGATGCGATCGCCGTTTCGCTGTCGTCCGAATATCTGGCTCGCGCGGCCCACGAGCACCCCTCCTTGTATCGCGCGGTCGTTCTGGTCAGCGCCACAGGACTGAATCGCAGCCGGCCCTTCTACGGTCCGCCGGGCAGCATGCGCGGCAAGGCGTGGCTGCTGGCGCTGCTCGGTCGCGCGCCGTGGAGTCCGCTGCTGTTCGCGGGGCTGACACGGCGCGGCGTCATCCGGTTCTTCCTCGCGAAGACCTGGGGCTCGAAGGACATCGACGAAGGACTGCTCGAATACGACATGATCACCACACGGCAGCCAGGCGCGGCATACGCCCCGTTCCATTTCCTGTCGGCATTCCTGTTCAGCGCCGACATCTCGCGGATCTACGAACAGATCACCTTGCCGGTGCTGCTGGTGCACGGCACGCGCGGCGACTTCGTCCGCTACCCCGACGCGGACCGCCTCGCGCGAATCGCGCGGTGGGACGTGGTGGTCATGCAGACCGGTGCACTGCCGTACTTCGAGGACATCGCCGGTTTCGCGGCGGCCTGCGACGCCTTCGTGCAGCGACGATGGGATTCGCCGGAGGCTGTGTGACCCCGCGCAGGGCGGCGCGGGGTCCACATGGGTGTCGATCAGGCCGCGATGCGATCCGCGTGCCCGGCGATCGCATCGATCACCTCGCCCCACGCCGACAGCGGCAGGAAGTGCCCCATCCGCTCGACGATCAACAGCTTCGCCCCGGGGATCGCCGCGGCCGTCGCGATGCCACCTTCGACCAGCACCAGCGGATCGGGGCGCCCGTGGATCACCAGCGTCGGAACCGTCACGCCGGCGAGGGCCTTCGTGCGATTGCCGGACGCGATGATCGCGGCGAGCTGCCGGGCGCTGCCTGCCGGATGGTAGCCGCGCGACCACGCGACATGGGCGCGCGCCGTGTCGAGCGCCTCGTCCTCCGGGAAGTCGCCCGCGCGCAGCATCGTCATCAGCTTGCGGTAATAGACGACGAACTCCGCTTGGCTCTCGGCCGGTTTCGCGACCAGCATCGCGGTCGCGTCGCCCTTCGGCGACGGCAGCTTGGCGTCGCCGGTCGTGCTCATGATCGACGTGAAGCTCAGCATTCGCTGCGGATGATCGATCGCCATCTGCTGGCCGATCATGCCGCCCATCGACGCGCCCGCCACGTGCGCCTTCGCGATGCCGAGGGCGTCGAGCAGGCAGACGCTGTCGCGCGCCATGTCAGCTAGCGTGTACGGCACCGTCGGCTTGAAGCCCATCGCGACCTTGGCGAACAACGCCATCACGTTGGGCACCTCTTCGTGATCGAACCACGTCGACCTGCCGATGTCGCGATTGTCGAAGCGGACCACGTAGTAGCCACGCGCGGCGAGTTGCTGGCAGAAGACCTCGTCCCAGCCGAGCATCTGCGTGCCGAGGCCCATGATCAGCAGCATCGCGGGATTGTTGGCGTCGCCGAAGGTCTGATAACACAGGTCGATGCCGTTCGCGCGCGCGATCGACGAGGCTTCGGGGAACGCTGGGGAATCCGGATCACGCATGAGTAGCGGGTCTCTCAAAGGTTTTCAGGTGTGGCGAACATACCAGTGATCGCATCCCACGCCATCAGGCGCGCATCTGCTTCATCACCTCGTCGCGCAGTTCGCGGCGCAGGATCTTGCCGACATTGGTCTTCGGCAGTTCTTCGCGAAAGCGGATGTGACGTGGCTTCTTGTAACCGGTCAGGTGCTCGGCGCAATACGCCGCGATCCGCGCCTCGTCGAGCCCCGCGTCGCCCTTCACGACAAACAGCATCACCGCCTCGCCGGAGTTCTTGTCCGGCACGCCGATGACCGCGCACTCGCGGACGCCTGCGAGACTCGCGACGACGCCTTCGACCTCGTTCGGATACACGTTGAAACCCGATACGAGGATCATGTCCTTCTTCCGATCGACGATCTTCGTGTAGCCGCGGGCGTCCATGATGCCGATGTCACCGGTCTTGAAGTAACCGTCCCGGGTCATGACCTGCGCGGTCTCGTCGTCCCTCTGCCAGTAGCCGCGCATCACCTGCGGCCCGCGGATCGCGATTTCGCCGCGCTCGCCGATCGGCACCTCGTTCTCGTCGTCGTCGAGGATCTTCAATTCCACGTTCGGCAGCGGCAGCCCGATGGTTCCCGTGAACGCATCGGTGTCGGTCCGGTTGCTGGTCACGCCGGAACACGTTTCCGACAGACCGTAGCCTTCTGCGATCGGACAGCCGGTGATCGCCAACCACTTCTTCGCGACCGCCTCCTGGACCGCGGTGCCGCCGCCGGTGGAGATCGCGAGTTGCGAAAAATCGAGCCGCGCGAACGCGGGCTGCGCCGCCATCCCCGCGAACAGCGTGTTGACCGCCGGGAACACATGGAAGCGATGCTTCGCGAGCGCGCCGATGAAGCCTTCCATGTCGCGCGGATTCGGGATCAGGATGTTCACGCCACCGAGACGCATCCCGAGCAGCGCGCAGGTGATGAACGCGAACACGTGATACAGCGGCAACGCGCAGACGATCGTGATCTGCCCGTCGATCTGCTTACGCGCGAGCCCCGGCATGGTCCACGCCTCGGAGGCGAGCAGCGTCGCGATGATGGTCTCGTGCAGCAGCGTCGCGCCCTTCGCGACGCCGGTGGTGCCGCCGGTGTACTGCAGTACGGCGACATCGTCGCGACCGACCGTCACCGGCGTCATCTTCATCTTCTTGCCGAGCGCCAGTGCGATCGGGAAGCGCACCGCGCCCGGCAGCGAATACGGCGGCACGACCTTCTTCACGCGGCGCACGACGTAGTTCGTCAGCATGCCTTTCGCGAGGCCGAGCAGATCGCCGACCGCGGCGACGACGACGTGCTTGACCTGAGTCTGCGCGATCACGTGTTCGAGCGTCGTCGCGAAGTTCTCGAGGACGATGATCGCGGTGGCGCCGGAGTCCTGCAGCTGGTGGGCGAGTTCACGCGGCGTGTACAGCGGATTGACGTTGACCGCGATCATGCCGGCGCGCAGCACGGCCGCGCCCGCGACCGGGTACTGCAGCAGGTTCGGCATCATGATCGCCACGCGATCGCCCTGCTTCAGGCCCTTGCTCTGCAGCCATGCCGCCAGCGCGGCCGACAGCCGATCCCATTCGCCGTAGGTCAGCGTCTTGCCCATGCAGACATACGCCGGCCGGTCCGCGTACTTGCGGAAACTCTCTTCGAACAGGTCCACCAGCGAGCCGTAGCACGTGATGTCGAGTTCGGCAGGGACGCCTTCGGGGTAATGGGCGGTCCAGGGACGTGCGGACATGTGGTCTCCGATCATTCAACTGCAACGACGAAGTCGTTGCACTGACCTCTCCCTCCCCTTCACGGGGAGGGTCGGGGAGGGGAAGGAGTCAAGTGAAGGGCTAGCGCCGTTCGGTCTAGGCAAACACGTCCGACACATACCGCCCGTGCTCGTGCTCCATCCGGTCCGCCCACGCGTTCGCGCCTTCGTCGTCGATCTGCGTCGCCTTCTGGTAGATCCGGATGAAGGTGTCGCGCACGGCCGGCGCCATGTGCCGGCCGTCGCCGCAGACGAAGAACTGCGCGCCTTCGCGGAACAGCGCGGCGACCTCGGCGCGGTCCTTCCATACGCGGTGCTGGACGAACATCACGTCGCCGTCGGGCTGCGCCGAGAATGCCGGTCGCATCTCGACCACGCCCTGCGCCTCCCAGGCGGCGAACTCGTCACGATAGAGATAATCGATGTCGGGATGGTCGACGCCGAAGAACAGCAGCGCCCGTCCGACCGCACGCCCCGCCGCCTTCTGCGCGGCGCGCTCCTGCAGGAAGCCGCGGAACGGCGCGACGCCGGTGCCGGCGCACACCATCACCATCGCGACCTGCGGATCCGACGGCGGATGGAAGCCGGACTGCGACGGCCGTACCGCGACCGCGAGCCGGTCACCGGCCTGCAGGTTCGCGAGATAGGTCGAAGCGACGCCGAGGAAGCGGCCCTGCCCCGACATGGACGGCGCATCGACGACCGCGATCGTCAGGCTCGCCTCGGCGTCGTTGGCCAGAGGCGACGACGAGATCGAATACTGGCGCGCGCGCAGCAAAGGCATCATCGCCAGGAACTGCGCGAACGTCACCGCGGACGACTGCGCGCGCTCCAGCAATTCGAGGACAGTGACGCGCCGGTCGAGGATCTCGATCGTGTACGCGTCGTCGGTC
Organism: Burkholderiaceae bacterium; assembly: GCA_039936235.1. Classification (GTDB taxonomy): domain Bacteria; phylum Pseudomonadota; class Gammaproteobacteria; order Burkholderiales; family Burkholderiaceae_D; genus CAHJXF01. Next base: position 12,024 of record JBDTIS010000099.1, read on the forward strand.
GTCAGGCGCTCGAGCTCCTTCTTCTCGGGCGGACAGCCGGTCGCGGCCGCGAGCTGATGGATCTGCGCGCGCGTGGCCGGCTGCGCCAGCTCGACGTAGTTGGACAGCACCTCGAAAGCGCTGATCGGATAGTCGGCCGGCAACGACGCCGACGCACCGGACTGTTTGTGAATGACGATCTGCGTGTCGTTCGCCAAGCCGAATCGCCGCAGCGCGCGCTGCACGTTGGCCGGCGCATTGCGCGGCAGCACCGCGAGGTAGTCGCCGCTGCGGTAGGTCATCCCGGCCGGCAACGCGATCTGAAGATGGCGCTTCGAGCGCAGTCTGGACGGATCGAGCGCTACGACGTTGACCAGCTCGCGGTTATCCACGATGGTCCCCTGTTCGAGCTCGCTCATCTGCAGCGCGCTCTCACGACCGGCCTTCAACACCTCGACGTCGAAGGCCGGAGCCGACGGCTTCTCGGCGACCGCATGACCGAGCGCCTTGCCGAGGTCGGACCACAGGCCTTCGTACCATTCGTCGAACGCGCCGAAGAAGTCGCCGCCGACATCGGCCTCGCCGCGCGGCCGCAGCCGCGTCGCACCGGCCGCCTCGAACGCGGCGTCGACCCGCTTCGGGACGAACTGATACGTGCGCGCCCACTGGCGGTTGCCGCAGCCGAACACCGCGAAGCGCACGCCCGCGAGTTCGGTGGCGCTGCGGTTCTCGATCCACGCGAGAAATTTCTTCGCGTTGTCCGGCGCCTGTCCTTCGTAAGACGCGGTCACGACGATCACCGGCGTCTCCGGCGCGAGCGCGTCGGCGTGCTCGTCGAGCGACGCGACCTTCGCGGCATAACCCTGTCGCGGCGCATCGGCCGCTATCCGCCGCGCGAACATCTCGGACGCGCCGGTGTTGCTGCCGAAAAGGATCAGCAACGGCGCCGCGTCGCCGGGTGGGATCACGTCGTCCGCATCACCCTTGACCATCGGTCGCAGCGTCGCAGAAGCGATCGTGCTCTTCAGCGAGAAGTCGCCGTGACCGCGCGCCTTCGCGCGGATGTTCAGGCCGTGCGGCTTGATCGTCAGCGTTTCGGCGACCTCGAGCTGGTAGCCCGGATCGTCGAGCACGATGTCGAAGCGCTGCAGCAGCATCGCCATCACGAGCTGCGCCTCCTGCATCGCGAACGGCCGGCCGATGCACGCACGTGCGCCGTTGCCGAACGGCTTCCACGCGTTCGGCGGCAGCTTCTCTGCGTTCTCCTGCGAGAAGCGGTCCGGGTCGAAGGCCTCGGCGTCGTCGCCCCACACCGCGGGGTCGCGATGCAGCATCGGCTGCAGTATCAGCAGGGTGTCGCGGGCTGTCAGCGGATAGCGGCCGGCGAGCAACGTGTCTGCGGACGGCTTGACCGCGAACGCCGGCGCCGTCGGCCACAGCCGCAGCGTCTCCATCAGCAACTGCTCGATGTATCTGAGTTGCGCGAGATGCTCGATTCGCGGCAGCTCATCGCCGAGCACGTCGTCGACGATCTTCTGCGCCTTCATCAGCACCGCGGGATTCTTCAGCAGCAGGTAGCTCGCGAACGACAGCAATCCGCTGGTGGTCTCGTGGCCGGCGATCAGGAACGTGACCATCTGGAAGCGGATGTTCTCGTCGGACAGCTTCTCGTCGGTGACCGTATCGACACCGTTCAGCATGACGTTGAGCAAGTCCTTCTTATCGAGACCCTTGGGATCCTGGCGACGCTCGGCGATCAGGCGCTCGGCGACCTGCGCCAGCACGACCTGGTCGGCTTCGTACTTGCGCTTCTTCGTGACCATCACGTTCGACAGCATGTTCGGCCGGCGGCTGCGCTGGCCGGCCTCGTCGAGCGCGTCGACCATTGCAGCGACGAACGGATGCATCTCGTTCTGGTAGAAGCTGTTGAAGCGGTAGTCGAACGCGCACAGCGCGATCGTGTCGAGCGTCAGCCGCGTCATGTTGTCGGCCACGTCGATCACCGCACCGGACCCGTAGCGCTCCCACTTCACGAACATCTGGTTCGCGATGTCGACCATCCGGTCGAACATCGAACGCACGCCCAGCGGCCCGAAGGCCGGCATCAGCAGCCGGTGCGCCTTGGCCCAGTTGGGCTCGCTGTTGTACGCGGTGAAGAGACCGTCGCCGGCGAACGCGCGGATCTCCTTCAGCGGGCCGTGGATGCGCTTCTGGAAGCGCGTCTCGTCGGACAGCTCGTCGACCAGTTCCTGCGAGCTCACGACATACATCGTCGCGCCGTAGATCGTGAGCCTGTAGATCGGCCCGTAGGTCTTCGCGAGCTTCATCATGCTCTGGATCGGCGCCGCGGAATCGAGGTCGCCGGCGTTGCCGATGATCAGCTTCCTCGGAGGTTGCGGAACGATGTGTTTGTCGGGCATGGCGTTCATGTCGATGGCTCGGACTGTAAGCGGGAGCGGGAGCGCGATCCGCTCAATGCAGGGCGTTCATCGTCGTGCGCGGCTTGCGGGCCGCGGGCTTCTTCGCGACCGCCTTTTTCGCGACGGATTTCTTCTCGGAAGCTCGCTTCGCGGCAGTTTTAATCGGGGCCGCGGACTTCTTCGCCGGCGCCCTGGTGATCGCTTTCTTGACGACCGTCCTCTTGCGAGGAACGGTCGGCTCCACGACCCGCGGCGGCGGCGCGTGCGAGACGGCGGGGACCGCGGCCACGGCGACCGACGGCTCGTTCATCGCCGCATCGAACAGCCGTCGATGCTCTTCGACGACGAAGTCGGCCAGGTCGGCGACGTCGGGTACCGCGCGCCGGCACGCGATCAACCCGTAGTCGAGGGATCCGTTGTAGCTCTGCACCGTGATGTTCAGCGCGACGCCGTGCGTCGGGATCGACACCGGGAAGTAGCTCAGCATCCGCGCGCCGCAGACGTACAGCGGCATCTGTGCGCCGGGCACGTTGGACACGGCGACGTTCGCGACCGGCGGCAGCGAGTTCGCGAGTCCCGAACGACCGTACATCGACGCGAGGCCCGACATCAGCCACGGCGCACCGAACGCCGGGAAGTCGGTCGGTATCGCAGTCTTGAAGTTGCCCATCATCGTCTTCGCCGCAGCCGACGACTCGTTGATGACCTTCAGACGCTCGATCGGATCCTTGATGTCGGTCGCGAGCGTCATCATCGTCATCGAAACCTGGTTGTTGGCGTCGGTGTTGCCCTGTTCGCGCAACGACACCGGCACCGCCGCCGTCAGCGACTTCTTCGGCAGCGCGTTGTATTCACCGAGGTAGCGACGCAGCGCGCCACCGCAGGTCGCGAGCACGACATCGTTCAGCGAATAGCCGAGACGCTTGCCGATCTGCTTGGTCTCGGCCAGCGAGATCGAGCGGCCCGCGTATGCGCGCTGGTTCGTGATCGACACGTTGAACATTGTCTTAGGTCCGAACAGCTTGAAGTCCTTCGCGACCTTGAAGTCACGCTTGCCGTCGGCGTCGGGCGCCGGCAGGACCACGCTCTGCAGCGCGCGCGCCATGTCCGGCAGCGTCTTCACGACCTTGATGTACTGCTGCAGCATGTTGCTGACCGCGGCCGATGCGAGTTCGGCCATGCCGAGCTGGTACTGATGGGCGCGACGCGGTTCGCGCGGCGGACGCATCTTGCGCGGCTCCGGCGTCGTGTCCATGATCGCCGTCGCGAGCGCCACGCCCGACTGCCCGTCGATGCCCGCGTGATGGACCTTCGTGTACAGCGCCACGCGGCCGTTCTCCAGGCCATCGATGACGAAGAACTCCCACAGCGGACGGCTGCGATCGAGCAGCGACGAATGCAGCCGTGCGACGTATTGTTCGAGCTGCTTGTGGGTGCCCGGTTTCGGCAGCGTGACGCGGCGGATGTGATAGTCGATGTCGACGTCGTCGTCCTGGACCCATACCGGATTCGACATCTCGAACGGCATCAACGCGAGCTTGCGGGTGAATACGTCGGAGACGTGCAGTCGGTCGATGATGTGCTGGCGGAAGTCCTCGTAGAAGTCGCCGCTGTAGCCCGCCGGCAGTTCCAGCGTGTGCATCCCGCCGACGTGCATCGGCGTCTCGGGCGTCTCGAGATGCAGGAAGCTGGCGTCCATTCCGCTCAGATGGTTCATCGCATCGCTCCTCGTGTGCGCCTTCGCTGCGCATTCTTCGAACGGTCACCGGATCCTTCGTCGCGATCGCTTTCGCGACGAGGGATCCGTGCCTTACGCGTGGTGAGGTGCTGACGCCCGTTCTCTGGGGCTGGCCGGTCGCGGCGCATCGCCTCCTCGATGACGAATATAGCAGCGACGCGCGACCCGAAAACTCGGGGTTTGCCCATGTCGGCTGCGCGGAGCGCAGCCGCGAGGTCCGTTCCCGCCCGTCAGGATTCGGAAGCGCCGTCGAACTCGTGCCGCTGCGCCGGCTTCGGCAGCTCGTCCGGATCGAACGGTGTCGGCGTCGCCAGAACCGGATGGGCTTCGATCGCCGCCCTGACGATCGACGAGAGGCCTTCGCCGCCGGCCTGCAGGTGCGCGGTGATCTGCACGCGCATCGGCGGCGCCCAAAAGCGGCGGATGTGGTCCGAGAGGCCGCGCAGTCCTTCGTCACGATCCGTCATCGAGTCGAAGAACGTCCCGATCTGGTTCGCCATCGTGACGAGGATCGTCGTGTTCATCGCACGGCTACCAGGATGTCCGGCGTCAGTCCGAAGCGCTCCGGCGCGGTATAGCAGACGAGATCGTCGCCACGGGCGAAGCCGGCCAGCGCGAGACCGTGGTCGATCGCGACGCGGACCGCGAGCGCCGTGGGTGCCGATACCGCGATGAGCAGACCGACCCCGGCCATCAACGTCTTCTGGACCATCTCGACACTCGCGCGGCTCGTCACCGCGATGAAGCCCTGGTCCGGCTTCGCCTCGGCGACGACCATCGCGCCGACCAGCTTGTCGAGCGCGTTGTGGCGTCCGACGTCTTCGCGAATCAGCTCGACGCGGCCATGGCGATCGCACCAGGCGGCCGCATGCACCGCGCCGGACACCCGCTGCAGCGGCTGCGCGGAGGCCATCGCCTTCAGCGCAGCCGAGACCGCGGTGGTCTCGATGGACAGCGTACTGCGCGTCGCCGGCATGATCCGCAGCACCTGGTCGAGGCTCTCGGTACCGCACAAGCCGCAGCCGGTGCGGCCACTCATGTTGCGGCGTCGCTGCTTCATGCGGAACTCGCAGGCGCTCGCGACCTCGAGATGGACCTCGATGCCGTTCGCCACCGCCTGCACGTCGACACCGTAAAGCTCGGAGCGATCGGCGAGCAGCCCCTCGGTGAGCGCGAAGCCCAGTGCGAAATCCTCGAGCTGCAGCGGGCTGGCGAGCATCACCGCGTGCGAAATGCCGTTGAAGACCAGAGCGATCGGCACCTCGTCGACCAGCCAGTCGTCACCCACCACCACGCGTCCGTTGCGATAGCGCGAGACACGGGCGCGCTCGACGCCCGCCGTGTCTTCCACGGCGTGGTTCGCGACGTCGTTCGCGGCGCCGGCGTCCGTCACTTCGCCAACGCCTCTTCCGCCTCGGCCTGGCCTTGCGCGAGCAAGCCGAGCTGCGTGCGGCTGAAGTTCGCGTACCCCTGCTGCCACTCGGACGGTTGCGCGACCGGCATCACCTGCACGGCGGTGACCTTGTATTCGGGGCAGTTGGTGGCCCAGTCGGAATTGTCGGTAGTGATCACGTTGGCGCCGGACTCGGGAAAGTGGAACGTCGTGAAGACCACGCCCGGCTGCATCCGCGACGCGATCAGCGCGCGCATCACGGTCGATCCGGCACGGCTCTGGATGCCAACCCAGTCGTTGTCGCGGATGCCACGCTCCTCCGCGTCGTGCGGATGGATCTCCAGAAGATCTTCTTCGTGGAACTGGTTGTTCGCCGTGCGACGCGTCTGCGCCCCGACGTTGTACTGCGACAGGATGCGCCCGGTCGTCAGCAGCAACGGGAACTTGCGCGTCACCTTCTCGTCGGTCGGGACGTATTGCGTGATGATGAATTTACCCTTGCCGCGGACGAAGCGATCGACGTGCATCGTCGTCGTACCGCCGTCCTCGGTGTCTTCGTTGCACGGCCATTGCACGCTGCCGAGCCGATCGATCTTCGCGTAGCTGACGCCGGCGAAGGTCGGTGTCAGCGAAGCGATCTCCGCCATGATCTGCTCCGGATGGGTGTAGTCCATCGGGTAGCCGAGCGCGTTCGATAGCCTGACCGTGACCTCCCAGTCGCCGAGGCCGGCGAGCGGCGGCATCACCTTGCGCACGCGCGAGATGCGTCGCTCGGCGTTCGTGAACGTGCCATCCTTCTCGAGGAAGGACGAGCCCGGCAGGAATACATGGGCGTACTTCGCGGTCTCGTTCAGGAAGATGTCCTGCACGACGACGCACTCCATCGCCATCAGCGCGTCGGCGACGTGCTGCGTGTTCGGATCGGACTGCACGATGTCCTCGCCCTGGCAGTACAACCCCAGGAAACTGCCGTCGTGGGCCGCGTCGAACATGTTGGGAATGCGCAGGCCCGGCTCGGGGCTGAGCGTCACGCCCCAGGCGTCGTCGAACTGCGCACGGACGATGGAATCCGATATGTGGCGATAGCCCGGCAGCTCGTGCGGGAACGAGCCCATGTCGCAACTGCCCTGCACGTTGTTCTGGCCGCGCAGCGGATTCACGCCGACGCCTTCTCGGCCAACGTTGCCGGTGGCCATCGCGAGGTTCGCGATGCCCATCACCATCGTCGAGCCCTGCGCGTGCTCGGTCACGCCGAGACCGTAGTAGATCGCTCCGTTCGGCCCGGCCGCGTACAGTCGTGCGGCCGCCCGCAGGTCGGCGGCGGGAACGCCGCTGTATGCCTCGGTCGCCTCGGGCGAGTTCTCCGGCAGCGCGACGAAGGCCTTCCAGTCGTCGAAGCTCTTCGTGTCGCAGCGTTCGGCGATGTATGCCTCGGCGAGCAACCCCTCGGTGACGACCACGTGGGCCAGCGCCGTGATCACGGCGACGTTGGTGCCGGGCAGCAACGCAAGGTGATGATCTGCCTTCACATGCGGACCGTCGATGAGATCGATCCGGCGCGGATCCACGACGATCAGCTTCGCGCCCTCGCGGATGCGACGCTTCATCCGCGACGCGAACACCGGATGGGCGTCGGTCGGGTTCGCGCCGATGACCATGATCACGTCGGTCTGCTCGACCGACTTGAAGGTCTGCGTACCGGCGGACGTGCCGAAGGTCTGGCCGAGGCCGTAGCCGGTCGGCGAGTGGCAGACGCGGGCGCAGGTGTCGACGTTGTTGTTGCCGAAGGCCGTGCGGACCAGCTTCTGGACCAGGTAGGCCTCCTCGTTCGTGCAACGCGACGACGTGATGCCGCCGACCGAGTCGCGGCCATGCGTGGACTGAATGCGCCGAAACTCGCTCGCGGCATGATCGATGGCCTCGTCCCAGCTCACCTCGCGCCACGGATCGGAGATCTTCGCGCGAATCATCGGCTTCGTGATGCGGTCCGCGTGCGTCGCGTAGCCCCATGCGAAGCGGCCCTTGATGCAGCTGTGGCCTTCATTCGCCTTGCCGTCCTTCCACGGCGTCATGCGGACCACCTCGTTGCCCTTCATCTCGGCCTTGAAGCCGCAGCCGACGCCGCAATACGCGCAGGTCGTGAGGATGCTGTGTTCGGGCTGGCCGAGCCAGATCACGCTCTTCTCCCGCAGCGTCGCGGTCGGACAGGCCGACACGCAGGCGCCGCAGCTGACGCATTCGCTCTCCATGAACGACTCGCTCTGGCCCGGCGATACGCGGCTGTCGAAGCCGCGGCCGCTGATCGTCAGCGCGAACGTACCCTGCGTCTCCTCGCAAGCGCGCACGCAGCGGTTGCAGACGATGCACTTGCTCGGGTCGTAGGTGAAGTAGGGATTGGATTCGTCCTTGACGTCGTCGAGGTGATGAGCCCCCGCCGCGGCGCCGACGCCGTAGCGGACGTTGCGCAGGCCGGTCACGCCGGCCATGTCCTGCAGCTCGCAGTCGCCGTTCGCGCTGCAGGTCAGGCAGTCGAGCGGATGGTCGCTGATGTACAGCTCCATCACGCCCTTCCTCAGTTCCTGCAGCCGCGGGCTCTGCGTGCGGACCGACATCCCCTGTTCGGCCGGCGTCGTGCACGACGCCGGATAGCCCTTGCGCCCGTCGATCTCGATCAGGCACAGCCGGCACGAGCCGAACGGCTCGAGGCTGTCGGTCGCACACAGCTTCGGGACGTTGATGCCGGCCTCGGCGGCCGCGCGCATCAGCGACGTGCCTTTCGCGACGGTGACCTCGAATCCGTCGATGGTCAGCGTCACCTCGTCGATGGCCGTGCGGGCCGGGGTGCCGTAGTCGCGTTCGCGTTTCAGTTCGGTGATCATGGATCGTCTCCGGTGGTCCGCGTCAGGCGGGCTGCTTGTGTTGAGTGCTGGCATCGCCTCGTGCGACATCGGGAACGGCCTCGGGTTCGATCCCGAAGTCGTCGGGGTAGTGATTGAGCGCGGACATGACCGGATACGGCGTCATCCCGCCCATCGCGCACAGGCTCCCATACAGCATCGTGTCGCACAGGTCGCGCAACAGTCGGACCTGCTGGACGCGCGGATGAATCGCCGTCGGCGTCACGATGCGATCGATCACCTCGACGCCGCGCGTGGCGCCGATGCGACACGGCGTGCATTTGCCGCACGACTCGATCGCGCAGAACTCCATCGCGTAGCGTGCGAGCTGCGCCATGTCGGCGGTATCGTCGTGGACCACGATGCCACCGTGTCCGATCACCGCGCCCTTCGCAGCGTAGGCCTCGTAGTCGAGCGGCACGTCCCACTGCGACTCGGGCACGTACGCGCCGAGCGGACCACCGACCTGCACCGCCTTGATCGGCCGGCCGCTGCGGCTGCCGCCGCCGAAGTCGTACAGCAGTTCGCGCAGGGTGATGCCGAAGGCCTTCTCGACGAGGCCGCCGTACCTGATGTTGCCGGCGAGCTGGAACGGCAGCGTGCCTTTCGAGCGTCCCATCCCGTAGTCGCGATAGAACGCCGCGCCGTTCGCGACGATGATCGGCACGGACGCGAAACTGATGACGTTGTTGATGACCGTCGGCATGCCGAACAGCCCTTCGATGGCCGGCAGCGGCGGCTTGGCCCGCACGATGCCGCGCTTGCCTTCGAGACTCTCCAGCATCGCGGTCTCCTCGCCGCAGACGTAGGAGCCGGCGCCCTTGCGCACCTCGAGATGAAAGGCCTTGCCGGAGCCGAGGATGTCGTCCCCGAGGAAGCCCGCCCCGATCGCGCGTCGCACGGCCTCGTTCATCGCCGCGATCGCGTGCGGATATTCGGATCGGATGTAGACGTATCCCTTCGTGGCGCCCACCGCGATCGCGGCGATCGTCATGCCTTCGATCAGCATGTAGGGATCGCCCTCCATCGTCATGCGATCCGAGAACGTGCCCGAGTCGCCTTCGTCGGCGTTGCAGGCGACGTACTTCTGCGCCGCCGTGGTCGCGAGCACCGTCTTCCACTTGATGCCGGTGGGGAAAGCCGCGCCGCCGCGACCGCGCAGCCCCGACTGCGTGACCTCGTCGACCAGCGCCGCGCCGTCCATCGTCAGCGCGCGGCGCAGACCCAGCCAGCCATCGTGCGCCTCGTAGTCGGCCAGCGACAGCGGATCGGTGACCCCCATCCGCGCGAAGGTCAGGCGCTCCTGCCGCGCGAGATAGGGGATGGCGTCGGTGGGGCCGTGACAGAGTGCGTGATCGCCGCCGTCGAGGAGCCCCGCGTCGAGCAGCGCAGGGACGTCGTCGGCCGTGACCGGCCCGTAGGCGACCCGGCCACGCGACGTGGCGACCTCGAGCAGCGGCTCGAGCCAGAACAACCCGCGAGAGCCGTTGCGCACGAGATCGATCGAAAGGCCACGGCGGGCGCATTCGTCGACTATCGCGGTGGCGACGTCGTCGGCGCCGACCGCGATGGCGGCGGCATCGCGCGGCACGAAGATCCGTGCGTTCATGGCGTGATCTCCAGCGTCCGTGCAAGCGCATCGAGCTTGGTGGCCGTCATCCGCGCATAGGGCCGGTCGTCGACCATGATCGCCGGCGACATCGCGCAGAGGCCGAGGCAGTACACCGGTGTCAGCGTCACCGCGCCGTCGGAGCGCGTGTGATGCGACTTGCAGCCGAGCAGTCCCTCGGCATGCGCGAGCAGGGCATCCGCGCCGAGCGCCTTGCACGACTCGGCGCGGCATACCTCGACGAGATGACGACCCACCGGCTTGCTGCGGAAGAAGTGGTAATAGGTGATGACCCCGTGCACTTCGGCCCGTGACAGGTTGAATCCGCGCGAGATGGCCGGCACCGCGTCTTCGGGCACGTGACCAATCGCCTCCTGGATCGCGTGCAGCAGCGGCAGCAGGCCGCCCGGTCGCATGCAGTGGGCCGCGATCAGCTGTTCGATCTGCACGGCGGATGATTCCCGGTTCGATTCATGCGACATCGTCGCTCCTCAGAAAAGCGCTGCGGCCTTCTGCAAGGCGATCACGAGCCCGATCGCGAAGGGTACGCCGACGGCGAGCCAGGCAGCGACCCCACCGATGCCGAACGAACCGCGCGCCGCCGTCCGGGCATCGCTGCCGATGCGGTCTTCATGCTGGAGCGCGCGCTCCCGCGCCAGCTCCGAGGGTGACATGCACACCGATTGCCTGACCGGCCTGACGAACAGGTTGCACAGCAAACCCGTCAGCAGCAGTGCCGCCATGATGTACAGCGTCCGGTCGTAGACCAGGCTCTTCGTCACGCCCGCCGCGAGCTGGCTCTCGCGCACGGCTGCGATGACCAGCGGTCCGACGATTCCGGCGACCGACCACGCGGTCAGCAGACGACCGTGGATCGCGCCCACCATCTGCGTGCCGAAGATGTCCGCGAGATAGGCCGGCGCGGTCGAGAAGCCCCCGCCGTACATCGACAGGATCACGCACACCGCGATCACGAACAGCCCCGCGAGTCCGAGATGCCCGAGCGTCGGCAGCGCGCAGTACAAGGCCGTGCCGAGGATGAAGAAGACGCAATAGGTCGTCTTGCGTCCGATCTTGTCGGACAGCGACGCCCAGAACAGCCGGCCGACGCTGTTGAACAGGCTGATCAGGCCGACGAGACCGGCCGCCGCCGCGACGATGCGAGCCTTCTGGGCCAGGTCGAGCGCTGTCGCGCTGTCGACCCCGAGCAGCTTGGCGCCGAAGACCTCCTGGAACATCGGACTCGCCATCGAGATGACGCCGATGCCAGCCGTCACGTTGAGGCACAGCGCCGCCCAGATCAGCCAGAACTGCGGTGTCTTCCAAGCCCGCGACAGATGAACCTGGTGCTCCGTGATCATCGCGTTGCCGCCCGCCCGCGTGGAGGGTGTCCAGCCGGCCGGACGCCAGCCGCTCGGTGCGACGCGGAAGCCGAATGCGCCGGCCGACATGACGACGAAGTAGAGGATCCCCATCGCGATCAGTGTCGGTGCGACGCCCTGGCTCCCTGCATCCGCGAAGTCCTTCATCAGGAAGACCGCGAGCGGCGCCCCGATCATCGCGCCCCCGCCATAGCCCATGATCGCGAGCCCGGTGGCCATGCCGCGTCGATCCGGAAACCACTTGATCAACGTCGATACCGGCGTGATGTACCCGAGACCCTGCCCGATGCCGCCCAGCACCCCGCATCCGAGGTATACCAGCCAGAGCTGATGGATCGCGACGCCGATGCCGCCGATCACCAGGCCCCCGCCCCAGCACGCGGCGGCGATGAATCCTGCCTTACGCGGCCCCGCGTGCTCGAGCCATGCACCCCAGATCGCGGCCGAGATGCCGAGCATCGCGATGAACGTCTCGAAGATATGCGTGACCTGCGGCACCGTCCAATTGCAGGTGGTCGTGGTCATCGCGGCCCAGAAGCCGAGGTTCGCGCAAACCGCCGGATCCGCGGACGCGACGATGCGCGTCATCGGCAGCCAGAACACCGAGAACCCATAGGCCATTCCGATGCAGAGATGGATGGCGAGGGCCGCCGTCGGAACGAGCCAGCGATTGAAGCCGGGTCCGGCTATCGTGCGTCCCTTCGACAGGAAGCCGCTGGCCGACGAGGGCAACGGATTACGATCTGCTACCACTGATGACAAAATAGGTCTCCTGGACTCTGTATTTTTGTATGCACGACATGCACCTCCGATCCTTCGAGGTATTCGTGCACCGACCACTGTAGGGTGTCGCCGGCGGCCCCGCAATAAGTGCGATGGAGCGCAGCCGTTATGCCCGTCACCACCTAAGGAACACCCTCTACGGGGCAACACCGACCTCATCCGATGAAGCGCGTCTCGATCAAACCGCACTGGACCATCCGCTTTCCCGACGGCAGGACGCTGCCGCCGCGCCTGCTCGACGTGCTCGCACAGGTGCAGGCGGCCGGCAGCCTGTCGGCCGCCTGCATGCAGTCAGGCACCTCGTATCGGCACGCGTGGGACCTGATCCGACAGGGCGAGGAACTGTTCGGCGCGAGCCTGCTGCAAAAGGAACGCGGGCGCGGTTCGAATCTCACTGCGCTCGGCGAGAAGTTGGTGCGCGCCGATCAGCGGATCCAGGCACGGCTCGCACCTGGACTGGCTTCGTTGGCATCGGAACTGGAGACCGAGATGGAAGCCGTGCTGCAGACCGAGCCGGTTCTCCTGCGTGTGCGCGCGAGTCACGGCTTCGCGATCGACACCCTGTTCGATCTGCTGTCGGCGCACGGCATCGTGTTCGAGCGGAAATACGTCGGGAGCCTGGAGGCACCCGCGGCCCTGCGCGACGGCAGCTGCGACGTCGCCGGCTTCCACATTCCGGTTGGGGCGCTCGAACTGCCGGCGCTTCGCCACTACCGGCAATGGATGGACCCGGCGCGGCACGTGATCATCGACATGGCGACACGGCGGCAGGGGCTCATGGTCCACGCCGGCAATCCGCTGAAGGTCTACGAGCTGAGGGACCTGCTGCGTCCCGAAGTGCGCTTCATCAACCGCCAGCGCAACTCCGGCACGCGCTTCCTGCTCGAAGGCCTGATGCACGACGAAGGCGTGGACATCGATCGCGTCAACGGTTTCGAGCAGGGAGAGGTCACGCACGCGGCCGTGGCCGCTTTCATCGCGAGCGGCCTGGCCGATGCGGGCTTCGGGCTGGAAACGGCGGCGCGTCGTTTCAAGCTCGACTTCATCCCGCTCGCCAGCGAGCGCTATTTCCTGATGTGCGATGCCACGTCGCTCGACCAGCCGGTGATGAAGGAGGTCGTAGCGATCGTCGGCGGCGCGGCGTTTCGCGACGCCGTGGACGCACTGCCCGGATACGACGCGCGCAACGCGGGCCGCGTGCTGCGCCTGGCCGAGGCATTCGACAGTCTCGCGGTTGCCGCCGAGGCCTGCTGAGGCGGCCGACGGCTTCTAGGGCGAACGCCCTAACTATCCCGCTTTTCTAGTTTTCTTCGCCTACCGGTTCGCCGCGAATATGTGGTCCATGGAGTCGTGCAGCGGTTGAAGCGCACAGGCTCCGGCAGCAACAGGCATCCCGCCGCGCTGCATGCGATCAACCCTGACGGAGAAACAGACATGTCCACTTCCACCCTGAATGCAGTCGCCATCGATGTCGTCGGTCAATACGGCCTGGCCGGCAAGCACCTTGTCAACGCCTACCGCCTCGGCGCTCAACGCGTCGTCGCACAGATCAACGATCGCTACACGTCGATGATCGGATCGCCTTCGCTGCCGATGGTCGACGACTCGATCCGTTCGAGCATCCTGTCGGCTCAGCAGCAACTGACCGGCTTCTTCGTCGGCGGCGTCGTACGAGCCACCGAGCAGGCCGATGTCGCGATCGACAAGATCACCGACGGCACGGCGCAAGGCATCAAGCGCCTCGGCGGTGTCGGCGAGCGTCTGGAAGCGATGGTCGGTGCGCCGGTCGTCGAAACGATGACGAAGATCAACATGCCCGCTGCCCAGCTGTCGCTGCAGATCGCCGGCCAGGTCGTCGAAGGCACGAAGCGTCTGGTCGAGCGTGTAGCTGTCGTCGAAGAAGCGGTTGCTGCCACCGTTGCTACCGCGACCGATGGCAAGGCACGCACCAAGCGCGCCGCAGCCGTCTGACCGCAGCCACCGTGATTCGCCGCGAAGTCTTTCGCGGCGGTGCGTGGTGATACGCTTCACGACGTTGCAAGGCCGGTCGATCGGAACTCTCGATCGCCGGCCTTGTTCGTTCGCGAATGCGTCCACGAAAACGCTGGCAGGAGAGCGTGATGAGCAAGCCCCCGAGCAAGACCATCGCGTCGAAGTCGGCGCCGACGCCGGCGCGCAAACAGGTCGCGCGCAAGGTCGCACCGAAGCCGGACGCGGTGTCGCCCCGCAAGAACATCCTGACGGCAGGCATCAAGGCGCTGACCAGCGCCCACGAGGAAGCGGTCGCGCGGCAGAGTCGCGTGTTCGAGTCGCTGCTCGGGCTCGGCCCGAAGCGCGAAGCGGCCGACAAGCAGCCCACCTCCGCCACCGCGCTCGATCCGTTCGGCTTCAGGAAATTCGAGGATGTGTTCGACCAGCGCGTGGCGAAGGCGATCGAGAACCTCGGCATCCCGTCGGTCCAGGCGTTCGCGGAACTGACCGCCGAAGTGGAGCGACTGCGCGAGACCGTCGTGCGGCTAGAGGCGCAAGGCAGGAAGCGCTGACGGCAACGCGGCGATCGACGCGTGAACGATCCGACAGTGATGCAACGCTCGACACGCGCGGACTGACCGGTGGCCGGATCGAACACACGCGACCGCATCCTCGGCATCAGCCTCGCGCTATTCAACAGCGAGGGCGTGGCCGCGGTCTCGACCCATCGCATCGCGACCGAGACCGACATCAGTCCCGGCAACCTGCATTACCACTTCAAGACGAAGCAGCAGATCGTCACATGGCTGTTCCGGCGCTTCGAGGCGCGGATCGCGCCCTGCCTGGAGGCGGCGACGACCGTCACCGCGATCGACGACGCGTGGCTCACGCTGCACATGACGTTCGAGGCAATCGACGCCTATCGCTTCGTCTATCGAGACATCGCGTTCCTGCTGCACGATTACCCGGCGCTCGAAGAGGCCGCACAGGGCCTGGTCACCGCGAACCTGATCGCGTCGCGCGAACTGTGCGCGCGACTGGCCGCAGGCGGCGTGTTGCGTGCGTCGGCCGAGGACGTCGAGATGCTCGCGTTGCAGATGGTCTTCACGACGACCTGCTGGTTCTCGTTCACGCGGCTGGTGCCGCACAATCCGCGCAGCGATCACGCGGGGCCGGGCTTCGCGGCGTATTACACGCTGACGTTGCTGTCTCCTTACGTCTTAGGCGAGGCGCGCGATTATCTGAATTACCTGCGCGGCAAGTATCTCGGGTGATCGGGCGACTACGATGTCGCCATTGCAAAACGAACAACGAAGGGAAGAGCCGATGAACACGATGACCAACGTAGCGACCCGTCTTCAGGCCGTGAGGCCGCCGTCGCGCCTGCTGCAACTTCTCGAAGGACGCGCCGTGTTCGAGCTCGGCGCCACCGTGTCGATGTGGCCCTTGCTGTCGCTGGCAGCGCCGAAGGGCGATGGCCATCCGGTGCTGGTACTGCCGGGGCTCGTTGCGAGCGACCTGTCGACGCGCGTACTGCGCCGCTACCTGCGTGAGCGCGGCTACTACGTGCACGGGTGGAAGCAGGGTCGCAACCTCGGACTGCGGGACGGCGTCGAAAAGGCGATGTTCCAGCGGCTCGACACGCTCAACCAGAAGCATGGCCGCAAGGTAAGCCTGATCGGCTGGAGTCTCGGCGGCCTGTATGCACGCGTCCTCGCGAAGCACAACCCGGACGCCGTCCGCGGCGTGATCACGCTCGGCAGTCCGTTCGCCGGTTCGCCGCGCTCGACCAACGCATGGCGCGTCTACGAGTGGGCCAGCGGCCAGAAGTCGGACGATCCGCAGGCGCATTCGCGGCTGCGCGGCAGGCTGGCCGTGCCTGCCACGTCGATCTACAGCCGCACCGACGGCGTCGTCGCGTGGCCGTCCAGCATCGACGAGACCTCGGCGATCTCCGAGAACATCGAGGTTCGTGCGAGCCATCTTGGCCTCGGCGTCAATCCGGCCGTGCTGTATGCGGTCGCAGACCGGCTCGCGCAGCCGGAAGGTTCGTGGATGCCGTTCGATCGCAGCGGGGTACGTTCGCTGGTCTATCCGGCGCCGTCCGGGGCCTGACCTCTCGCGCGCGACAGAACAGGGCGGCCCTCGTGGCCGTCCTGTTTCATTGCACCGGCGTCATCGGCCCCAATAGCCGCGACCGCCACCGTAGTAGCCGCCACCGCCGTAGCCGTAGCCGCCGTGCGCATGGATGCCGACATAGATCGGCGGCGGCCCGATCGGCACGATGGCGCAGCCTGTGAGGGTTGCGATGATGACTGCGAGTGCGATCGACTTCATGGCGGACCTCCGGATTGATCACTGATCAACGCGCGGTCGCGCGGCCGGACGACGGCCTGGATGTCTCGATTGTCACCGGAGATTCCACTGGACCGGACCGGGTCGACGAGGCGGTGTGTCCCACTCACACGGCTTACGTGCGGTTACATCGGACGGCGGCGAGCGGCTCGTCGCCGCAGGCTTCGATCAATGCAGATGCTTGCCGTCGTGATCGTGGTCGTCGTGGTCGTGACCTTCGTGCGAATGCTCGCCATGGGCATGGCCATGAACGATCTCTTCTTCGCTGGCGGCGCGCACGTCGAGAACCTCGCACGAGAAACGTAACGCGATGCCGGCCAGAGGATGGTTGGCATCGAGCACCACGGTGTCGGCGGTGAGGTCGGTGATCGTGAGGATCTCGGGATCTTCTTCCTCGTCCTCGGGCACGCCTTCGAAGCGCATCCCGACTTCCAGCGGCTCGGGGAACTTGGCACGTGCCTCCACGCGCACCTGGTCGGCGTCGTATTCGCCGAACGCGTCCTGCGGCTCGAGCTGCATCGCGGTCGTGAAGCCGACTTCCTGACCTTCGAGGGTCTCCTCGACCTTCGGGAAGATGCCGTCGTAGCCGCCGTGAAGGTACTCGACCGGCTCTTCGGTTTCTTCGATGAACTCGCCCTGTGCATCGGTGAGCCGATATTTGAGCGTGACGACGCTGTTCTTGACGATTTTCATGGGATGGCTGCCAGCGGCGTTTCTAGGAAGGAGCCGCGGGATTATACGCAAGGCGCGTGCGCGTCGATATGGTGAAACGCAACCGGAAGCCGGTCGCGACTACCATCTGCGCTCATGTCCCGACGTCCCCCTTTCGATACCCGTCTGCTCGGCGGCCTCACGCCCGACGCGTTCCTCGCGAGCCACTGGCAACGCAGGCCGCTGCTGGTCCGCGGTGCCGTTCCGGTGCTGCCGCAGCTGCCGGATCGCAGCGGCCTCGCCGCGCTGGCTGCGCGCGACGACGTCGAGTCGCGACTCGTGTCCGTCCACGACGGGCACTGGTCGATGGAACCCGGTCCGTTCGACCGTCTGCCGAAGGCCAGGAAGCACTGGACCCTGCTGGTTCAGGGTGTGAACCTGCACGACCGGGTCGCGGACGCGTTGATGCGCCGCTTCGACTTCGTTTCGGCGATGCGGCTAGACGACCTGATGATCAGCTACGCGGTCGACGGCGGCAGTGTCGGACCGCATCTCGACTCGTACGACGTGTTCCTGTTGCAGGTCGAAGGACGCAGGCGCTGGCGCTGGCGCGATCGGGCATCGGCCACGCCGCGCGAGCGCGCGCTGGTCGACGGCGCGCCGCTGAAGCTGCTGAAGCATTTCGTGCCGACCGACGAGGCGGTGCTGGAGCCCGGCGACATGTTGTACCTGCCCCCTTCGTGCGCCCACGAAGGCGTGGCCGTCGGACCCTGCACGACCGCGTCGATCGGCTTTCGCGCGCCGTCGTGGAACGAACTGAGCCAGGAGTTCCTGTTCGCGATGGCCGAGCGGGACTGGCCGGATGGACGACACGGCGATGCGGGACGCAAGGCGACAGGTACGCCCGGCGCGATCGACGATGCGATGCTGGCGGCGATCGCGGACCGGATCGGCCGCATCCGCTGGACCGCGCGCGACGTCGAAGCCTTCGTCGGCAGGCACTTCAGCGAACCGAAGCCGCACGTCTGGTTCGATCCGCCGGAGTCCATGACCCGCACCGCGTTCGCGCGGCGCGCAGCGAGGCGGGGTCTGGCGCTCGATCTGCGGACCACCCTGCTCCACCGCGGCGGCCGCGGATACGTCGCCGGCGAAGCCTTCGACCTGCCTGCGGCGGCACGTGCATCGATCAGGCGCCTCGCCGACCGCAGAAGCATCGGCGCCGGAGCGACCGCCGTGTTGATGAAGGACCCCGCGGCTGTTGCGCTGCTGCACGCGTGGTGGGGGCACGGATGGATCCACTTCAACGAGCGAGACGACGATGGCGCATCCTGAATCCGGCGAAGACCTGCACCCGCTCGGCGCTGCACTGGTCCGGACGCCGTTCGATACACGTGTCGCGTTCATCGGTCACTTGCAGGACGCGTTGCAGAGGGCGCAGCGCGAAATCTGGATGGCCGATCGCGACTTCGCCGACTGGCCACTGGCCGAACCCGCGTTCACGTCGTCACTGCAACTGTTCCTGCGACAGAGCGCGGCGAATCGATTGCGGTTGCTGACGCTCGAGCCCGAGCGCATCCCCAACTTCGCGCCACGCTTCATGCAGGTCATCAAGCCGCATGCGGTCAACGCGCAGTGCCGTGTCGTGCCGCCGCACGCAGCGGCGCGCTTCGGCGAGTCGTGTTCGATGCTGATCGCCGACCGTTCATTGCTGGTCCGCCGCTTCCATCGCGATCACCTGCGCGGTGCGGCAGAGTTCGATCCGGCTGCCGCTCGGCCGTGGCTGGACCAGTTCGAGATGCTGTGGGAAGAGTCGTCACCGGCGCTGGCGTCGACCACGCTCGGGCTCGGCTGATCAATTTCGCAATCCAGCAAATTGTCACTATTCCGGGGAACTCGGCCGCCGCCCGATTATCAGAGGGCGTGATTCGTCTGCCGCTGCTCTATAATCGCGGATTGTGTGAGTCGAAGACTTCACGCATCAAAGCCTGGTGCGGTGCTGCCGTCACGACGGCCGTGCAGGTAGGAACGATCGCTGTCGGTTCCACGCTTTCGGTTATGTAGATGGCATATCGCGCCCCGAGCGCGCTCATTCTCCCAAGGAAGGAAATATGAAAAAGACCCTGCTCGTTGCCTCGTTGTTGGCCATTTCGCTCGTCGCCTGCGGTAAGAAGGAAGAAGCGAGTTCCAGCACCACCACCACGACGACGCCGGCTCCGGCACCCGTCGAAGTGACGCCCCCGGCTCCGGCTCCGGCGCCTGCCGACACGACCGCAACCCCGGCGCCGGCTCCTGCCGATGCCACGACGACGCCGGCTCCTGCTCCTGCAGACAGCACGTCGACGACGACGACCAAGACCGAAGAAACCAAGAAGTAATCAGGTTCTTTCGATCTGGAAAAAAGCCGGCTCGCGCCGGCTTTTTTTCGTCCCGGGACAGACCTGCCGCTCGATCAACCTTCGTCGAGATCGATCCACGCGAGGCCGGTATCCTGGTCGGCCAGGCCGATCCGATCGACGGACCAGCCGGTAGCCGCCGCGAGCGCGGCACGGGCCAGGTCCGGCGTGTTGTTGCTTCGGCTGAGGTGCGCAGCGACGATGTGCCGGAGCCGCGAGCGATCGAGTCGCGACACGATTTCGGCCGCGACATCGTTCGACAGATGACCGTAGTCGCCGCTGATGCGGCGCTTCAACGGATACGGATAGTCGGACGACTCGAGCATCGCGGTGTCGTGATTGCACTCCATCACGAGACCGTCGCACCCCGACAGGCTATCGATGATGTGCGACGTGCCGCGCCCCGTGTCGGTCAGCAGCCCGAGCCGGTGACGACCATCGTCGAAGACGAACTGGGTCGGCTCGCGCGCGTCGTGAGGTACCGGAAACGGCGCGACCTCGATGGGGCCGATCGCGAACCGCGCATGACTCGAACAGACGTTGACGCGCACCTGTTCGTAGCGGGCAGTCATCACCGACTGCAGCGTCCCGTGCGAAGCCCATACCGCGATCCCGTGGCGTCGTGCGAGCGCGAACACGCCGCCAATGTGGTCACCGTGCTCGTGCGTGACGAGGATCGCGTCCAGCGTCGAAGGCTCGATGCCGAGCCGTATCAAACGCGCCTCGGCAGCCTTGACGCCGAAGCCGCAGTCGACCATCACACGCCACGGTCGATCGCGGCCGGAAGCGGCTGGCGCTTCGACGATCAGCCCGTTACCTTCGCTGCCGCTGCCGAGCGAAGCAAAGCGCATGCGATCGGCCGACTACTTCAACTGTTCGTTGACCAGCGTCAGGATGCGTCCGCCGACATCGGTGGTCACGGCGGCGCCGTTCTTGTCCAGCACCGAGATGCGCGTGATGCCGGACGTCGTGCGCACCGCGATCCGGTACTGCGCTGCCTGCTTGAGGCGATCTTCGGACGACGTGAAGATGCGCGACAGGAGGCCCGGCTTGTCCTTCACGTCGGCATTCGGATCGACGTAGCGGACGAAGTAGAGACCCTGGTTGCGGTCGCGATCCTCGACAGTGAAGCCGACGCGATCGAGCGCGAGGCCGACACGGCGCCATGCGCGATCGAAAGGATCCTCGAGTTCGACGTAACCCTGCGTGCCGTTGCCGGCGGCGATCAGTTTCGAGCGGACGGGTGCGGTGTTGCCCGTCGTGACATAGCCCGCGGCGACGACGGTCTTCGCGGTTTCCTTGTCGGCGCCGAAGCGGACCAGCAGGCGGCGCAGGAATTCGGCTTCGAGTTCCGGATCGGACGGACGGGTTTCCCATACCGTGCCGTCTTTCTGCACGCCGGTCAGCGTTTCCTTGGCGCCGCGATGGCTGATGTAGATCTCGCTGCCACCGTCGGGGCTGCGTTCGATCCGCGTGCGGAACTTGTCGCGCTCACCGGTCGAGTAGAGGCCGTCGATGAACTTACCGACCGTGTTGCGGATGAAGTCCTGCGGGATCTTCGCGCGATTCTCGGCCCAGTCGGTCTCCATGATCCCGGTGTCCTGCGACTCGGTCTTGATCAGGAAACCCTGCTCCTGCCAGAACTCCTTGATGATCGGCCAGGCCTGCTCGGGCTTGAGATTCACGACCAACCAGCGCTGGCCGCCTGCGCGTTCCATCCGCGCATCCTTGACCTGCGGAATGACTTCGTTGCCGGTGACGACCGGTGCATTGGCCTTCTCCTTGTTGTAAGTCGACAGCGTCGCGGGTCCCTTGTCGCCGGGGATGTCGTAACGATCGTCGCGCGGCGTCGCCGACAGGTCGGGCGGGACTTCGAGCGACTTGACCTTCACGGTCGCCTGCGACTTGTAGTCGAGCTTGTCGCCTTCCAGCATGTTGCTGGTCCAGGTGCAGGCGTTCAGACCCAGCACCATCGCGAGCAGGGCCGATGTCTTGAGCGTCGGGATAGTCAGTCGTGCATTCATGGATTCCATTCGATGATCATGCTGCCGAAGCGAATCGACAACGCAGGTTGACGAAGCGCCGAGCTGGCCGCCCGGCCGCATTCAGGCCGCTAAGCGATCGGTCACGCCGGTTTGTTGCAGGGCCCCGCTTTGCCGGAGTGCATCGAGCACCGTGACTTGCGCGGCCGGCGACAGCGGCACGAGCGGAAGACGGATGCCCGCGTCGATCAGGCCCATGCGATGCAGGGCCCACTTGGTGGCCGTGGGATTCGATTCGATTCCCTGGACGCGATGCAGCGCCAAAATTTTGCGATGCCATTCGCGCGCGGCGACCGAATCGCCGGCGATGGCCGCCTCGCATAGCGCATGCATCGCGCGCGGAACGAGATTGGCTGTCACGGAGATGTTGCCCTTGCCGCCCATCAGCATCAGCGCGACCGCACTCGCGTCGTCGCCGCTGTAGACGGCGAAGTCGTCGCGCGACGCCGCGCGCAGCGCCTCGACCAGCGCGATGCCGCGTCCGACGTCGCCGGTCGCATCCTTGATACCGACGATGCCGGGCACGGATGCCAGCCTAACGACGGTGTCGTTGGCGAGATCGGCGACGGTACGTCCCGGCACGTTGTAGAGGATCAGCGGCAGGTCGGACCCTTCGGCGATCGCCTTGAAGTGGCGATACAGCCCTTCCTGGGTCGGCCTGTTGTAGTAAGGGACGACCGACAGCACCGCGTTTGCGCCGACCGACTTCGCATAGCGCGTCAGTTCGATCGCCTCGGCCGTGGCGTTGCCGCCGGCGCCGGCGACGACCGGGATGCGGCCCGCCGAATGCTCAACGGCGACGCGGATCAGTTCGCAATGCTCGTCGACCGTCACCGTCGGCGATTCACCGGTGGTGCCGACAGCGACGATCGCGTCGGTACCTTCGGCGACATGCCAGTCGATCAACCGGCGATAGGCGTCCAGATCCAGACGTCCGTCGGAGAGCATGGGGGTGACCATCGCAACGATGCTGCCTTGGATCATGGCTCAGTAACTTCAGGGTTCGACCGCGCAGATGGACGCGCGAAATGGAAGGAAACTCACGAGAAACCGGCGTATCGGACGCCGGAAGGATCCCGGCCCTGTCCGAAAGGGTGTGCGATTTTAGCGGATTTGAATCGCACTGGCGCGCCAACGGGTTACAAGGCGTGACGTGGCCCGTCCAGCGGCGTGCTGACCGCACAGATCCGCTGGATCGAAGCCGGTCCGGGATCCGTGATCAGACCGTCTTCGTACGCCACGATGTCCAACGATGCGCAGTGCTGCAGCAACTCGCCGGGTCGCAGCAGGAACGCCGGATTCCTCGGCCTGCCGAAGCGTTCGTTGCCGACGGCGAAGGTCTCGTACAGCAGCACGCCGCCCGGCGCGAGCGCCGCGATCAGCGCGGGGAACAGCGGTCGATGCAGGTAGTTCGTCACGACCACGGCGGCGAAGGCCCTTTGCCCGAGCGACCAGCTCTGCCCGTCCATTTCGAGGTCGCAGCGGATCGTCTCGCTCGCGCCGCATGCATCGAGTGCATCGGCATCGCGATCGACCGCCGTCACGCGATGACCACGCGCCGCGAGCCAGCGCGCATGACGGCCGGTGCCCGACGCGACATCGAGGACCGAGCCCCCGGCTGCGATCAGCGGCGCGAAGCGCACCACCCACGGCGACGGCAGTTCGCGCCTGGACGAGCGGACCGCCGCGGGGACCTCGCTCATCGTCGACCGCGGACCGTCACCGGTACGCCAGGCCCATCGCCTGCCGCACCTCACGCATGGTCTCCTGCGCGACGCCGCGCGCCTTGTCGCAGCCCGCGTCGACGATGTCGCGCAGCAGGCCCGGTTGGTCGAGGTAGCGCTGCGCGCGTTCGCGGATCGGCTCCTGCTCCTTGAGGATCGCGTCGATCAGCGGCTGCTTGCAGTCGAGGCAGCCGATGCCGGCCGTCGTGCAGCCCTTAACGACCCATTCGCGCGTGTCGACGTCCGAGTAGATCTTGTGCAGCGCCCAGACCGGACACTTCTCCGGGTCGCCCGGATCGTCGCGACGCACGCGTGCGGGATCGGTCGGCATGGTGCGGATCTTCTTCGTCACCACCGCCGGATCCTCGCGCATCCCGATTCCGTTGCCGTAGCTCTTGCTCATCTTGGTCCCGTCGAGGCCGGGCACCTTCGGCGACTCGGTCAGCAACGCGGCCGGCTCGACGAGGATCTGCCGCCGCGATCCGCTTAGATAACCGAGCAGGCGTTCGCGATCGGCCGACCCGAGGCTCTTCGCGTTCGCGAGCAGCATCTTCCCTTCGTCCAGCGAGTCGGCATCGCCCTGCTCGCCATAACGCTTCTTCAGCAATTCGAAGGTCTTGCCGTCGCCCTTGCCGAGCTTCGCCACGGCCGACTTCACCTTCGCCTCGAAGCCGGGCTCACGACCGAAGATGTGATTGAAGCGGCGCGCCACCTCGCGCGTGATCTCGATATGCGGCACCTGATCCTCGCCGATCGGCACGAACTGGGCGCGATAGATCAGGATGTCCGCCGATTGCATCAACGGGTAGCCGAGGAACCCGTAAGTCGTCAGATCCTTGTGCGACAGCTTCGCGATCTGGTCCTTGTATGTCGGCATCCGTTCGAGCCAGCCGAGCGGCGTCGTCATGCCGAGTAGCAGCGTGAGTTCGGCATGCTCGATGACGCGCGACTGGATGAAGATCGTCGAACGCTCCGGATCGAGTCCGGCGGCGAGCCAGTCGATCAGCATGTCCCACACGCTCTTCTCGATGATGTCGACCTCGTCGTACGCCGTCGTCAGCGCGTGCCAGTCGGCCACGAAAAAGAAGCACCGGTACACGTCCTGCAGACGCACCCAGTTCTTCAGTGCACCGTGATAGTGGCCGATATGCATCGCGCCGGTGGGGCGCATTCCGGAGAGGACACGTTCAGGAGCCATGACGCGGATTTCGAGAGGAGACGACGAAAAAAGAGGCGTTACACGAACGGCGTGATCAACAGACTCAGCAGGGCCTGCATGCCGCCCATGATCGGCCGCATCCAGACGTTGAGTACACCGGTGGCCACCAGCGCCAGCACGACGAAGAAGCCATACGGCTCGATCCGCGAATACGTGAGCGATGCCTTCAGCGGCAGCAGTCCCATCGCGATCCGGCCGCCGTCGAGCGGCGGCACCGGGATGAGATTGAATGCGGCGACGATACAGTTGACCAGTACCCCGGCGCGCACGACATCGAACGCGAAGGGCTCGGTGACGCCGAGCGCCGATGCGGCGATGCCGCCGAGCAGCCACGCCAGCGCCTGGACGAAGTTGCACAACGGCCCCGCGAGCGCGACCCAGATCATGTCGCGCTTCGGATTACGGAGGTTCGCGAACGTGACCGGCACCGGCTTCGCGTACCCGAAGATGAAGCCGAGCGGCAGCAACGCGAGTACCAGCGGGATCAGGATCGTCCCGACCGGGTCGATGTGCTTCAACGGATTGAGGGTGACGCGTCCCTGCAGGTAGGCCGTGGCATCGCCGAAATATTTCGCCACGTAGCCATGTGCGGCTTCATGAAGGGTGATCGCGAAAATGACGGGAATGGCATAGACAGTGATCGTCTGGATAATGTCATTCATGCGTCATTCTAACTGTGGGCCCGTGCGATCCCGGTCGCGCGCGGCTTCAATCGACGGCCGACAACTCGAGGCCGAAAGGTGCGAGCGCACCGACCCCGGCGCGGATCAATACCGGTGCCGCCCCGGTCAGGTCGATCACCGTCGACGGCTCGATGCCGCACGCGCCGCCGTCGAGCACGAGGTCGAGCAGATGCTCGAGGCGCTGCCTGATCTCTTCACCGTCGTTCAGCGGCAGCGTCTCGCCGGGCATGATCAGGGTCGTCGACAGCAGCGGACCGTCGAGCTCCGCGAGCAGCGCCTGAAGGATGGCGTTCTGCGGGACCCGCAGTCCGATCGTCTTGCGCGACGGATGCGACACGCGCTTGGGCACTTCGCGCGTCGCCGGGAGGATGAACGCGTAGGGCCCCGGCGTCGTGGCCTTCAGCAGCCGGTACTGGACGTTGTCGACTTGCGCGTACTGCCCGATCTCGGACAGGTCGCGACACAACAGCGCCAGGTGGTGCTTGTCGTCGATGCCGCGGATGCGACGCAGGCGCGTGACGGCTTCCTTGTCGTCGAGATGACAGGCGAGCGCGTAGCAGGAGTCGGTAGGCAGCGCGACGACGCCGCCTTCGCGGATGATCTGCGCGGCCTGCTTGATCAACCGCGGCTGCGGATTGTCGGGGTGGGGAGCGAAGTATTGGGACATGCAGTTCTAACGCGATGGTGCCACGTCGCGCTGACAGCGCGTGCGACTGGAGCCGCACCGATGGATTACCAGTCGTGCCAGACCGGCACGACCGAGTCGGGAAGAGGCGGCAGCGTCCCGAGATCGAAGCGACTCTCTTCGGGACCGTGGAAGTCGGAACCCCGCGACGCGAGGAAGCCGTATTCCTTCGCAAAACCCGCGAAGCGTCTGAACTGGTCGTTGCTGTGGCTGCCGGTCACTACCTCGATGGCTTCGCCGCCGAGCGCCTTGAACTCTGCGAACAGTTCACGCAGCTCGGCCTCCCTGAGCTTGTAGCGCCCCGGGTGCGCGATCACCGCGACGCCGCCGGCGGCGTGGATCCAGCCGACCGCCTCCGCGAGCGTGGCCCACTGCATCGGTACGTAGCCTGGCTTGCCGGCGACCAGGTACTTCGTGAACACCTCGTGGACGTCGTCGCACCGATTGATCTCGACGATGTAGCGCGCGAAGTGGGTGCGGCCGATCAGGTCCGGGTTGCCGACGTAGTTCAGCGCGCCTTCGAACGCACCGGGAATGCCGGCCTGCGCGAGCTGCGCGGCCATCGCGTGCGCGCGGCGCGTGCGGCCGGACCGCGTCTGTTCGAGGCCGTTGCGCAGGACCTCGTTATCGGGATCGATCCGCAGCCCGACGATGTGCAGGGTCTCGTGCGACCAGCTCACCGAGATCTCGACGCCTGCGACGAATGGCAGGCCGAGCGCCTCGGCCGTGGCAGCGGCAGCCTTCAGACCACCGAGCTCGTCGTGGTCGGTCAACGCCCACAGCTGCACGCCCTTCGCGTGCGCGCGCTGCGCGAGCTCGATCGGCGCGAGCGTTCCGTCCGAGACGGTCGAGTGACAGTGCAGGTCGGCATTGAGGGGCGCCGGATCGGCGCGTTTGCGGAGGGAGAACATCGGCGCATTTTACGCTTCGACCGCGCCGGACCCATCGTAGATCGCCCGATCACGGGCGAAGTGGAAGGCTACGACGAGAAGTATCGCGACAGCGCG
Organism: Burkholderiaceae bacterium; assembly: GCA_039936235.1. GTDB lineage: Bacteria > Pseudomonadota > Gammaproteobacteria > Burkholderiales > Burkholderiaceae_D > CAHJXF01. The sequence continues at coordinate 38,955 of JBDTIS010000099.1, forward strand.
CAGGCCGTAAATGGCCGCCCGGTACGACCCTCGGTTCGATGCGCCGCGCGCCGACCACCTGCTTGTCGCGCGTCGCTGCCCTCATGCGAGGAAGCGTTCGATCTCGACTGCAAGCCGCTCGGGTTGGTCGTGATGCAGCATGTGGCCGGCATCGGCGATCCACAGTCGCTCGACCGCCGCGATCGAGGCGATGCGGTCGCCATAGCCGGGCGACGCATCCATCCGCTTCGCGTAGTCGGAGTCGCGCGCCATGATCCACAGCACCGGCGCCGTGATCGCAGCCCAGCACGCCGTGACCTCGTCGACGCGATGGACGTACGGATTGATCACCTTGTGCGCCGGGTCGCCCAGGATCCGGTAGCGGCCGTCGCCGGTCTGCGCGGACCAGTGTTGCGCGAGGAAGGCCGCGCGGTCTTCACGCAGGCGCGGATTGGTCTTGCGCAGCCGTGCGACGACGGCCTGCAACGACGGGTAGTCGGACAGCGTCGGCGGTTCGCGCAGTTCGCTCATCCACTTCGCCAGACGCGCCGGCGCCTTTTGGGGCGCGTCGCCAGTCATCCCGAGGCCTTCGAGGTTGACGAGTTTCCCGATACGGTCGGGCCGCGCGCCGGCATACATCAACGCCACGTTGCCGCCGAGGCTGTGCGCGACCAGCCTGACCGGGGCATCGGGCGACAGCATCCCGAGGATCGCATCGAGGTCGGCGACGTAGTCGGGCATCCAGTAGCAGCCCGACGTCGACCAGCCGGTCAGCCCGTAGCCGCGCCAGTCGGGCGACACGACGTGCCACTCCCTGGCGAGTTCGTCCACGAGGAACTGGAACGAGGCCGAGACGTCCATCCAGCCGTGCACCATCACCAGCAGCGGCGCTGCGGGGTCTCCCCATGCCCTGAGGTGATAGTCGAGGTCGCGAATGCGGACGAAGGTCGAGCGGCTGGTCTTGCGAGGAGCGTAGGCTTGCATGCGCGGTAGGTGCTTGGGACGGGGTCGTCGAGTGCGACGGCTTGTCTCGCGCGGCGCCGGCCGATTATAAGAGCGCGATGCTGCACTTTGCAGGACCACGACCACGATTGCGGAGACAACGATGATCGACCGTCATGCTGCGCTGATGCGTGACTTCCGGTGGCAGGTGCCATCCGACTTCAACATCGCCGCCGCCTGCCTGCGCTGGGCAGACGACGGGGACCGCGTCGCGATCCTGCAATCGGGCGACAGCGGCGCGCCGTGGACCTACCGAAGGCTGCGCGATGCGGCCGATCGGCTCGCGCTCGCGCTGACCGAGCACGGCGTCGCGCGTGGCGACCGTGTGGCCATCGTGCTGCCGCAGTGTCCGGAGACCGCCGTCGCGCATCTGGCGATCCATCGGCTCGGTGCGATTGCGATGCCGCTGTCGTTGCTGTTCGGCCCCGAGGCGCTCGCGTATCGACTGCAGGACAGCGCCGCCGTCGTCGCGATCGTCGCAGCGTCGGGCATCGCGGCTTTCGTCGATGCCGATCTCGGGATGACGACGACCTGCCCGGCACTGCGGCATCTGATCGTGGTCGGCGCCGATGCGGCGATCGCCGGGACATCGGACTGGCGCGCCGTGATCGAAGGTCCGGTACGTCCGTTCGACCCGGTCGCGACGCGCGCGACCGATCCCGCGGTCCTGATCTACACCAGTGGCACGACCGGCGCACCGAAGGGCGCGCTGATGCCGCAGTGCGCGCTGCTCGGCAACCTGTCGGGCTTCACGCTGTCGCAGAACGGCTTTCCGAAGCCAGGCGACGTGTTCTGGTCGCCGGCCGACTGGGCATGGACCGGCGGATTGATGGATGCGCTTTTGCCGACGCTGTATTTCGGCATGCCGATCGTGGCCGACGACGCGCGCCGCAACGGTCGCTTCGATCCGCTGGCGGCGTTCGAACTGATGGCACGCCATCGCGTGACCAACACGTTCATCTTCCCGACCGCGCTGAAGATGATGATGAAGGCGGTGCCGCATCCGCGTGCGCAATACGACTTGCGACTGCGCGGCATCATGAGCGCCGGCGAGGCCGTAGGCACCGCAGTGTTCGACTGGTGCCGCGACGAACTCGGCGTCGTCGTCAACGAGATGTTCGGGCAGACCGAGATCAACTACATCGTCGGCAATTCGTCGAAGGAATGGCCGGCGACACCCGGCTCGATCGGACGGCCCTACCCCGGCCATCGCGTCGCGGTGCTCGACAACGACGGCCGGCTATGCGCGGCCGGGCAGACCGGCGACATCGCGGCCAACCGCCTCGATGTGCACGGCGTGCCCGACCCGGTGTTCTTTCTCGGATACTGGAACAACCCCGAGGCCACCGCGGCGAAATTCGATGCCGACGGCTGGTGCCGCACCGGCGACCTCGCTTTTGCCGACGACGACGGCAACCTCTGGTATCAAGGTCGCGCCGACGACATGTTCAAGTCGGCGGGCTACCGGATCGGGCCGTCGGAGATCGAGAACTGCCTGGTACGCCACGAGGCCGTCGCGAACGCTGCGGTGGTGCCGAGCCCGGACGCCGAACGCGGCAACGTGATCAAGGCGTATGTCGTGCTGAGCGCCGGCTTCGTGGCCGACGACACCCTCGCGGCCGCGCTGCGGCAGCACGTCCGCGAACGCCTGGCACCTTACGAGACGCCGCGCGCGATCGAGTTCATCGATGCGTTGCCGATGACGACCACCGGCAAGGTCCAGCGCAAGGTGCTGCGCGAACGCGAAGCGGAGCGCCGGACGGACCCGAAATGAAAGACGGCCCCGAAGGACCGTCTTTGATGACCGCACCGCGAACCGCCTAAGCGACCCGCTTGTCGCGACGACGCGCGAACGCCAGTCCGGCGATGCCGACGAACAGCAGCGCGAAGGTCTCAGGCTCCGGCACGCCCTGCAGCGTCTGACTCGCGAGCACCTGTAGTGCCAGCGCCACGGACGACGAGATGCCGAGGTCCATGGCGACCTGGTCGTAGCCGATCGACAGCGGATCCATGCCGGTGATGTCGCCGAAGAACATCAACGCTTCCATGTAGTAGCCGTAGACGCTGGCGTGGTAGCCCTCGGGGGCCCACATGTCGATCTGGCCCGGCGTGATGCCGTCGTACGGATTGGAGTCGGCGAGACCGGTCTCCCAGGTGCGCGCCCAGGCCTGCCCCGTCTGGATGACGTCGTCGATATGCGGGTTCGCCGCGGCAGCCGCGTTGTAGCCGGCCTTGACGACGTTCCCCATCGCATAGATCGACTGGCCATACCAGTTGCCGGTCGGCTTGTAGGTCTGGTCCGCGCGCGACCACGTCGCGTCGAGATGGATGTCGACGTTGGGGTTCTTCGCGTACAGCAGGTTGGCGAGCATCCCCGAGTACTGGATCAGGCTCGCCGGGTTGCCTGGACGCGCGCCGTCGAGCGTGCTGTAGCTCTGCAGGACGACGTGATCCCACGACTGGTTGATCAGCGTGAGGCGGTTGTTGTAGTGCCAGTCGATGCCGACGCCCGGCTGGGTCTCCAGGCTGACGTTGTAGCTCAGACCCCTCTCGGTCGTGAACGCCTTGAACAACCCGGGTACACCGCCGATGTTCAGGCCGTTCAGATCCGTCACGTTGGCGCGGTTGTACGGCATGACCAGGTTAGGGCCACCGGCGGCGTCGCCGTAGGTGAAGCTGTTGCCGACGAAAAGCACGGTGATGGGCGCCGCCGTCGCCGACGCGAGCGGAAGGCTCGAAAGCAGTAGCGCGGCAGCCAGGCCGCGCAGACGCGACGTGGTTACGAATGGCAATTGCATGTAGGTCTCCAGAGTTTTTCGGATGCGCAGGTCGTTTGCAGAACATCGAGGGGTTCGATGTCGTCCCGACTCTTTCCTGGCGAAGCTCGATCGGACGATGGAACGAATTCCTGTCACCGAACGTTCCGCGCGAAAGCGCGGGCAGCCTGAAGCAATATCCAGGCCTATTTGATAAGTGCCTGGTTTGACGCGCTTTCGATCCGGCGTCCATCCGTCGCTTGTAAAGGCACTCGACACCTGCTTGCGTGATGTTGCAGGTCGCGTAGACCCTGCCGGCTCAGTGAATCAGCTGATTCATGTCGATGATCGGCATCAGGATCGCCAGCACGATCAGAAGCACCATCGCCCCCATCGCGAGGACCAGCAGCGGCTCGAGCAGGCTGGTCAGCCACAACGTCCTCCGCTCGAGTTCGTCGGCCTGGCTGGTCGCGGCGCGCTCGAGCATGTCGGGCAACTTGCCGGTGGCTTCGCCGCTCGCGATCAGGTTCAGCAGCACCGGCGGGAACTCGCCGCGTTCGCCGCGCGGCGGACGCAGCGCGCGCGACAGCGACGCCCCTTCCCGGACGCGGACGATCGCCTCGTCGACCGTGTCGCGCAGGACCACGTTGCTCATCGTATCGCGCGCAGCCAGCAGCGCGCGCAGGATCGGCACGCCGGCGCCGACCAGGATCGCGAGGGTGTCGGAGAAGCGGGCGAGATCGGCGCGCCGGACCAGTGGCCCCGCGAGCGGCAGCGTCAGCAGGCGGGCATGCCACGCTCGTTTCGGACCGGGACGCTTGAGTGTCCGACGCGTGATGAAGGCGGCGACGGCCACTCCGATCGCGACCAGCCAGCCGTAAGCACGGATGAAATTCGACAGCCCGATCAGCGCGAGCGTCAGGAACGGCAGCTTCTGCTTGGTCTGTGCAAAGACGCCGACGATCTGCGGCACCACGTAGACCAGCAGCGCGGTGACGACGAGGATCGCGACGCCGGTCACGATCGCCGGATAGACGAAGGCCGCCGTGACCTTCGCCTTGAGCGCGTTGCGGCGTTCGATATGATCGGCGAGGCGCATCAGCACCGTGCCGAGGTCACCTGACTGCTCGCCGGCCGCGATCAACGCGCGGTCGAGTTCGGGGATGTCGCGCGGATGGCGCGCGAACGCGGACGCGAGCGTCATCCCGGAGACGACGTCGCCACGGATCGCGGCCAGCAGGTCGCGAACGCGCGGCTTCTCGGCCTGGTCCTGCACGACGGCCAGCGCCTGCGCGAGCGGCAATCCCGCCGTGACGAGGCTGGCGAGCTGGCGGACCAGCAGCGCCCGCTCGGTCGTCGGCATCCGCCGCCGGAACGCCTGCGATCGGCCCTCCGACGCGTCGCCCGGCTTGCGATCGCTCCCGGCTTCGTCGATGCGCGCGTCGTTCGACGCGCTCAGCGCCTCCACCGACAGCGGCGTGAGCCCCTGCTGCCTGAGTCCGGCACGCGCGAGTCTCGGGCTGTCGGCGTCGACGACGCCGGTGCGGATGCGCCCCGATTCCTCGGCGGCCTCGTATCGAAACGCGGTCAACGAAAGGATCGCGTCACGATGCTGCGACAGTCCGCGGCGAAACGATCAGCCACGGTCGATCGTGAACACGGCGAGCTTGTTGCCGTCGAGGTCGCGGAAGTAGCCGCCGTAGAACCCGCCCGTGCCACGCGGCCCGACCGCGCCTTCGGAGGTCGCGCCGAGCGACAGGGCCTTCTCGTACATCTGTCCGACCTTGTCTTTCGAGTCGACGGCGAGCGCCGTCATCGCGCCGTTGCCGACGGTCATCGGCTGGCCATCGTACGGCCGCGCGACCATCAGCGCGGGTTGCCGCGGCGCCATCGACCACGCGACGAAGCGATCGCTCTCCATGGTCCTCTTGCCGCCGAACTCGCCGAACAGCGTGTCGTAGAACGCGGTGGCTCGTTCGAGATCGTTGGTGCCGAGCGTGACGTAACCGATCATTGCAGAGTCTCCTCGTTGAACATCGTGGGATCGTTGCTGGCGTCGACGCGGCTTGCGGTAAGGTTGCGCTCCACCTGCGCCGGCGTGACCAGCCCGACATCGCCGAAGCGATCGCGGCGGATCTCGTCGACGACCGCGCGGATCGTCTTCGCATCGGGCAGTGCCGTCGCATGCCAGCGGACCAGCGGGACGCGCGCGGCGGCCAGCGCCCGGTTCTTCGCGACGTCACGCTTCACGCGGCCCGGCCCGTCGCTATCGTCCAGTTCGATCGCCGCGACGATGCCGAAGTCCCGGTCGCAAATGAGGAAGTGCACGCTCTTCTCGCTGATGCGCGCGTACCACTCGTACCACTTCTCGCCTTTGCGGACCCGCAGGAAGGACGCGAGTGGTACCTGCGCCAGCACGACCTGATCGGGCAGCGTATGCACCAGCCTGAAATACAGGGACTGTTCGACCTGCGACAGCGGTTTCTGCGTCGCGAACGGCCATTCGCCTTCCTCGTGCCGCTGCCGCTTGAACGCGCGGATCGCCAGCGACGCGAACAGCGTCATCGACAGCACGACGAGGGAGAGCAGCAGAAGCTTCACGATCGCGTTCCCCAGGTGATGGCAGCGTCGAAGAGAGCCGGATCAGTCGCGGGTCACGCGAAAAACCTCTTCGCGCGACGTGACGCCCGAACGGATCCACCGGTCGCCATCTTCGCGCAGATTCGTCATTCCCTGAAGCTTTGCCGCTACGCGCAGCGCCGGCTCGCCCGATTGATCGTGCACCATGTTGCGCAGTTGGTCGTCGATCCGCATCAGCTCGTAGATGCCGGTGCGTCCCTGATAGCCCGTGTGACCGCAAGTCGGGCAGCCGACCGGATGCCATTCGCCGCTGCCGTCGGTCGCGTTCTTCTCGACCTTGCAGACGTCGCACAGCTTGCGGACCAGTCGCTGAGCCACCACGCCGAGCAGGCTCGACGACAGCAGGAAGGGCTCGACGCCCATGTCGGCGAGCCGCGTCGCGGCCGATACCGCGTCGTTCGTGTGCAGCGTCGCCAGCACGAGGTGACCGGTCAGCGATGCCTGCACCGCGATCTGCGCGGTCTCCAGGTCGCGGATCTCGCCGATCATGATGACGTCGGGATCCTGGCGGAGGATCGCGCGCAACGCCGCGGCGAAGGTCATCCCGATGCGGGCGTTGACCTGGGTCTGGCCGATCGCGGGGAGCTCGTATTCGATCGGATCCTCGACCGTGAGAATGTTGGTCGTGGCCGCGTCGATCCGCGCGAGCGCGGCGTACAGCGTGGTGGTCTTGCCGGAGCCGGTCGGCCCGGTGACCAGCACGATCCCGTGCGGCTGCTTGATCAGCGAGTCGAAGGTCGCGAGCGTGTCGCGTCCCATGCCGAGCGCGGTCAGGTCGAGGCGCCCCGCTTCCTTGTCGAGAAGGCGCAGCACCGCGCGCTCGGGCTGCGACGGACTGTTGCCGACCGGGAGCGTCGATACGCGGACGTCGAGCGGACGACCGGCGACACGCAACGCGATGCGGCCGTCCTGCGGCAGCCGCTTCTCGGCGATGTCGAGGTTGGCCATGATCTTGATCCGCGAGATCAGTGCCGAGTGCAGCTGGCGACGCGGCCGCACGATGTCGCGCAGCGTGCCATCGACGCGGAAGCGCACCACCGAATGCGTCTCGAAAGGCTCGAGATGGATGTCGGACGCCCCTTCGCGTGCGGCTTCGGTGAAAAGCGCGTTGATCAGCCGGATCACCGGCGCGTTGTCCTCGGCTTCGAGCAGGTCTTCGATCTCGGGGACGTCCTGCATCAGCCGCGACAGGTCGAGCGACGCGTCGACCTCGTCGACGACGCGCGCCGATGCGCCATCGTCTGTCGCGTAGCCCTTCGCGATCGCCTTGTCGAGCGACTCGCGGGTGACCTCGACGATGCGGACCGGACCCAGCGCGCGCTGCAGTTCGGCGATCGCGAGCGGCGACGTCGCCGGTCCGATGTAGACGATGCGCGGTGCGGTCTGTGCCACGTCGGCGTCGTCGCGTCGCGCGACCAGCACATGGTGATCGCGCGCGAACGCGTACGGCACTTCGCGCGCGATCCGGATGTCCGCGGGGATGGCCGCGCCCGGCGCGTGCTGCAGACCGGCCTGCGCGGCAGCCGGCCCTCCGAAGCGCGGCGCGGCGCTCATCGTGTGTTCACGCTGCCCGGCTTGAGCGCCGGCATCGGTGGCTGTTCGGGCGACTGGTAAGGCGTCGCGACCCCTTCAGGCGTCTCGGTTCGCGGCGGCAGGACCGATCCGGGCATGGACGGCAGGATCGGCGAACCGGGTGCCTGCGCCTCGATCTGCACCCTGCGCATCGTGTCGTACTTCTCCGCGTAGACCCCCTTGCTCGCCTGGTCGCGGATCACGTGCGGTCGCAGGAAGATCATCAGGTTGGTGCGCGAGCGGCTGCGCGTCTGGTAACGGAACAGTCCGCCGATGTACGGGATGCTCCCGAGTACCGGAACCTGGCTCGTGCCGTTCTCGACCTGGTCCTGGATGAGGCCGCCGAGCACGACGAGTTCATCTTCGTTCGGCTGGATCACGGTCTGGATCGCGCGCTTGGTCGTGGTCGGGCCGTTCGGGCTGTTGATCGTCGAATTGAGAACGTTCGAGACCTCTTGGTAGATCAGCAGCTTCACGGTGCCATTGTCCGAGATCGTCGGCTTGATTTTCAACGTGAGGCCCACGTCCTTGCGCTCGATCGTGTTGAACGGCGTGACGCTCGCCGTCGTGCCGGTCTGTGCGTAAGACCCCGTCACGAACGGGATCTGCTGCGCCACCACGATCTGTGCTTCCTCGTTGTCGAGCGTCAGCAGGTTCGGCGTCGACAGGACGTTCGCGTTGTTGTCGCTCTCGAACGCACGGGCGAGCACACCGAGGTTCAGCAACTGGACGCCACCGATGGTGATCGAGCCCCGGACGATGCCGACGTTGAGGCCCTGCCCCAGCGAAGCGAGGCCACTCGGCAGCAACGAAGCCCCGATGATGTTGGTGCCGGTCGCGCCGAAATTGGTGCCGCCGATGACGTTGGTGCCGCTGTTGTTGACGCCGCTCAGGTCCTGCCACTGCACCCCGAACTCGGCCGCCTTGTCCGCGGTGACCTCGACGATCAGCGCCTCGATGAAGACTTGCGGGCGGCGCACGTCGAGGTTCTCGATGATCGTGCGCAGATTGCGATAGATCGGGTCCGGCGCGGTGATGATCAGCGCATTGGTTCCCACGTCGGCCTGGATGAACCCGCTGCTCGCGTTGCTGCTCGCCGAAGCGCCCGGCGAGCCGAACGGATTCGACAGCGTCGACGCGTTCGAGCCGCCGAGGGCACTCTGAACGGTACCCGGGGGAGAACCGGCCGGCAGTCCGCCCAGCGGTCCACCACCGCCGCCGCCGCCTCCGCTCGACAACGCGCCCTGCGCGCCCTGTGCGAATGTGCCCGACGACGATCCGGAAGCAGGAGTCAACGACGACGTGTCGCCGGACATGATCGAACGCAGCGTCTGCGCGAGCTTCGTCGCCTCGGCGTTCTTCAAGTAGACGATGTGGATGTTGCCGGCGGTCGTCGTCGGCACGTCGAGCCGCGCGATCAGGCCTTTGGCCGAAGAGATCCGCGCCGGACTGGTCGCGCGCAGGATGATCGTGTTGGTCCGCGAATCGGCCAGCACGGTGACGCGCTGTCCCGGGTCGGTCGTACCGCCCTGCGGCGGCTCGAGCACGCGCTGCACCAGCGGCGCCACGTCGACCGCGAGCGCGTACTGCAGCGGGACGACGTCGCCATCGGCCGACGGCGGCGTGTCGACGCCGGCGATGATGCGGCCGATCCGTTGCAGGTTGTCGGCGTAATCGGTGATGACGATCGAGTTGTTGCCGGGATTGACCGTGATCGGATTGTTGGCGGTGACCAGCGGCCGCAGCATGTTGACCATGTTCGAGGCCGACTCGTAGTTCAGCCGGAAGATCTGCGTGACGATCTGGTCGCCGCGGATGCCGTCGGTGCGCGCGCCGCCGCGCGTGATCTGGGTCGGGCCGCCGGCGAACTTCGCGTCGGCCTCCGGCAGAACCTTGTAGACGCCGCCGCTTTCGACGATCGTGAAGCCCTGGAAGCGCAGCGACGTCAGCAGCAGGTTATAGGCCTCCGCCTTGGTGACAGGCTGGTCGGTCGCGAGCGTGATCGTGCCCTTGACCCGCGGGTCGAGAATGAAGTCGCGCTTGAGGTACTGACCCATTGCGCGGACGACCGACTCGACGTCGGCGTTGACGAAGTTCAGCGAGACGCGGTTTTCGGGCGCCGCGGTCTTCGACTTCGCAGTCTGCGACTTCGCTGCGTCGACGGGCTGCGAGGCGAGGCCGAACAGCGCGATCGCGACGGCGCACGAAGCGCCGCGCGTGAAGCGCACCGCGGTGTTCGAGCGAGCGGTGTTTCGATGTTTCTGCATGTTCTTCTCTGATTCCAGGCTTTACTGCAAACCGCCGTGCCGCAAACCGTCGGGCGCGCGAAACCGCTGGCGCCGCTATCGGCCGCCGACCTCGATGACCGCTTCGTCCGAATTCCGCCGCCCGAGCATATCGAGCAACGGATTCAATTGGGCAGCGACGGCCGCGGATGCATCCCGCGCGATCCGCACGACGACGCGGACCTGACCGCGTCGCCCGACGACGCTGCCGCTTCCCTGCACGTCCAGCGGCCCGTGATCGGTGGACAGCCGCCACGTCACGCCGGTGGCACCACTGGCCCACGACAGCAGATAGTCGCCGAGCGGCCGCACCGGACTGATCGCCAGCGCGAAGGCACCGACTCGCAACGTGCCGCTGCCGGTCGGAAACCCGGGCCCGCCGAAGCGCAGGTCGCTCCACTGCAACGCACAGCGGCCTTCGGGCAGCAGCGTGTTCAGCGGCGCGCCGGTCAGTCTCAGGATGGCCGCAGGCAACACCGCGGAGCCCGGATCCACCGCGAGGCCTCCGTCGCGATAGCGGATGGCCAACGGCTTCGTCAGCACGCCATCGTGCGTCAGATGCAGGACCAGCGCCAGTCCGCGGTCGATTTCGAGAGTCCATGTGACGCGTCCCGGCAACGCGAGCGCGTTAGGGGCGCGTGGGTTCGATGCAGCGGCGTCGAAAGCCGGGTCCGGGGAACCGAGCGCCATCACGGCGGACCCGTTCCAGACCGTGCCGCGCGCGTCGGCCAGCAGGAAGACACCGTGCGTGCGATTCGCGAGATCGACCGCGAGCCAGTTGGCCGGCGCGTTCCAGACGACCGTCACGACGACGCAGATCGCGGCGAGCACCACGACAGCGGCGATCGTCGCCGGCGAGAAGCCGTTCGGCCGCGTCATCGCGGCTGCGCCGTCGTCACCACGCCGGTCATTGTCGCGGCGTGACGGATGGCTGCGTCCAGTCCAGCAGCGCCTCGGCCCGCACGTGGCCCACCGGCGCCTTCGGCGCGAGCGCGACGATCGCGACTTTCGCGGCGCGCGCGGACAACTCGCCTTCGGTCGACGCGAGCCATGCGATCCAGACGCCGTAGTCGATGTCGTCGAAGCGCACCTTCACGCGGTCGTTCGCCTCGGCCGTGATCTCGGGCGGATCGGAACGTGTCGCCGCGGACGTCGCCACGGTCGTGACGGTGCCGCCGACCGACAGCGTCGAGACGGTCGATGCGACGGTACTGTCGGCCGCACGGCCGACCCCCGGGGCGGCGCCTTCGCGCCACAGGCCTGCGCGCTGCAGCGAACGCTGGACGGCGGCGACCCGGTCGGCCGGCGCGATCGTCGCGGTGCTGCCGCTGACGGCGCGCAGGCTCGCGGCTTCAGCCGCCATCGCACGCATCGTCGCGTCCTGCGATCGCAGTTCCGGCAGGTCGGCCCCCAGCTTGCGGATCCCCTGGGCCGGCGGCTCCCACAGCGTCAGGTAGACGACGACGGCCAGCAGCAGCGCGGCCCCGCCGCAGACCAGCATGCGTTCGCGCGGTGCGAGTCCCTGCCACCACGCCGTGAGCGACGCGCGGTTCATGCGGGGTCTCCTTTCGGCAAGGCCATCACGCGCCTCCCTTCGTCTTCAGGCTCGCGGACGCCTCGCCGACCGCGTTCGCGGCCGCGTCGAAGCGCAGCTGATAGCCCTCCTGCAAGGCCGCCGCCACGAGTCGTTCGCGTTCGTCGGACGCGGTAGCGGTCCCAGGTGCGAAGCGCAGCCGCAGCGCGCGGGTGTCGTAGTCGGCCGCGCGCAGCGCGTTCGACGGCAGCGCCGCGAAGATCCGCGCCGAAGCCGCCATCATCGTGCTGAAGTCGGCCGGATCGCTGTGGCCCGCGGTCGCCCTGAGTCCGGCCAGGCCGCGCGACATCTGCAGCGGTGCATCGAGCACGACACGGGTCTCGGGGAACGCGGCGACCAGCACGGCGCTGGCCTGCTGGCGCAGCGCGCCCGCCTCGCCGCGCAGGCGGCCCCACTCCCATTGCATCCCCACGATCTGGACCGCGACGATCGCCACTGCGACGAACGCCGCCCAGCGCCACTGCGGCCACGCGCTGTTGCCGGATCCTTCGTAGGACAGCAGCGACAGCGGCGCGCCGTAGCCCCCTTCGGGCCCCTGTCCGGCCAGCCACGCGGCGAACGGGTCGCTCGCGGTGCCGGCTGCCGGGCCGGACGGCGTCAAAGCCAGCGACGTCGCCAGCGTCGCACCGAAGCGCGTCGCGTCGGCCAGGACCGCAGGCGCCGCGTACAGCGCGAGCTGGGTCGGGCGGATCGTCTCGCTGCCCTGACGCATCAGCGCAGCGGCGACCGAGACCGCGCTGTCGGCGTCGGCGGGCAACAGCATCGCCTGCTGGGTTTCGGTGCGCAGCCAGCAGCGCATCCCGTCGCCGGTCTCGCTCGTGACACAGGCGAGCGACCACGCGCCCGGCAGAAGCGGCACGGCCAGCGACTCCGGGACGATCGCGGCGACACGATGGCCGCTGCGCACCACATGAACCTGCATGGCCGCCAGCCATACGCGGTCGATCACCGCGAGCGTGCGGCCACGCCCTTCGGCAGCCGACTGGCCGAGCGCCACGTGCAGCGTTCCGATTTCACCGACGGTCTGTTCCTCGACGAGATTGGGCAACGCCTCACGCAGGCGCATCCCGGAAAGCGCCGGTACGTCGGCGTCCGTGAAAGACACGTCCTCGGCAGCGACGAGGAGCACGACCGGCATCCCGCGCGGCAGTCCATCGGCGAACCTTTCCCACGGATGGGTGCGCGCAGGCTCGGCCTTGCCACCGGAGAATACGATCAGCTCGCAGCGCGCGCCGACTCCGGCGAGGCGACGCGGTGGGACGCGGACCGCGACGCCGGCCCGTGGCCAGTGGAGTCGGGTGCTTGCTTGGCTGGTTTTCACGCGCTGCGTTCCTGACGACTGTTCAAGTTTCTGTGGAAGCTCATCGCTCGACCATCGAGCGTACACGGGTGGTCCCGCTTTGATCGCGTTCGATCAGCGCCACGACCTCCAGATCGGCGCGGCCGACGCGCACCCGCCCGGCGACTTCGAAATAGTTCGAGCTGACCGACACATTGCCGGGCGGATTCTGCCCGCTCGTGCCGGGCAGGCGGCCGGCCGCGTCGGAAACCTGGTTGAACCACGCCTGCTCGCGGCTGCGCACCAGGGCCCGCGCGGCGTCCAGCGGCAGGTCGGTGAAGCACGCGGCCAGCACCTCGGCCGACGCGGTGTTCAGGTTGACCGGCGTCGGTGTCGGCAGGATGACGACGTAGGGCCGCATCCGTTCGGCCGACGTCGCGTCCATCGTCCCGGCCTCCTGCATGTCGGCCACCAGCGCGTCGAAGTTGCCGATCAGCGGTGGATGCCCCATCCGCTCGGCGATCTCCTTCGCGAGGTCCTTCTTGATCTTCAGCACGTCGAACAGCCGAACCAGCATCGCGAGTCGCTGCTCGTCGGCCTGGTCGCCGCTCCACAAGCCGTTGAGGTTCATGCGGGCCTGCGCATCGCGCATCCGTCCCGACACGAAAGCCGCGTCGTTGTCGGCGAACGGGGTCGCGGACGTGTCGACGCCGGTCGACGCGCTCGGCTGCAACGTGGCGAGATCGTCGGTGACGCGGGTCTCGGCGAGCGGCAGCGCCCAGATCTCGCCCAGGTGATCGACGGACGACGTCCGCGCGTCCTGCAACAGCACGAGCCGCGCCCACTCGATGGCCGAACGCGCGAGCCAGCGCGCCTCGCCGAGCGCGGCCTGGTTCTCGACCTTTCGCACCGCGATCGACTGGCGCCACATCATCGCCGACACCGCGACCGTCGCCGCGGCGACGACGACCAGCGCGGTGATGATGGCGACGCCGCGCTGACGCCTCATGACGTACATGCCGGTCATCGCTCAGCTCCCGCCGACCATGAACGTGCGGACCACGCGCGTACCGTCGGCGCGATCGAACGACAGGCGGACGCCGGTGGCGGCCGCGACGATCGGTGCGGCCGCGCCCTGCGGCGTGCGGACGCCGCCGGTCATGTTCGTCACCCCTGCGCTGCGCGTCGGAACGGCTGCGCCGGTGTTCGCGGCCGAAGCACCCGCGGCGGCGGCAGTCTTGCCCGGCGGGTTCGTCGACGGAGGCGGCGGTTCGCTGGCCGGCGGCTTCGACTTGACCCACGCGCCGCCACCGCGTGCCGGCAGCCAAGCCTCCAGCGACAGGGCGGTCACGTCACCGAGCACGACCAGCGGCGCGCGGTCGGCTCCGACCACCGTGCGGACCAGCGCGCCGGACACGAGCCGGTATTCGACGGTCGCGGCCGGCGCTCCTTCTACCGACGACGCGCCGGCGACCAGTCTCAGCGTGCCGCCGTCGTCGAGTTGCGCGTCGTTGGCCAGCATCGCGTCGCGCTCGACCCGCGCGAACGCGCGCTGGATCCCGTCGATGATCGCCTGCGACGCAGCGATCGCCTCCCGTTCGCGGATCAGCGTGTCGAGCCCGCGCCACGAGAACACGGCGATCAGCGCGAGGATGCCGGCGGCAACGATCAACTCGAGCAGCGTGAAGCCGGCCTGACGATGCGGTCGGCGGGTCACGGCAGGCTCGCCTGGAACGCGACCCGGTGCGCGAGCTGCCGGTTGCGATCGACCGCATCGAAGACGCGGACGTCGACGCGTCGCATCGCGGGGTTCGGCGTCGTGCGGACCTCGACGACGCAGATCATCGCGACGTCGATCTCCGGGCATGGCGCCTCGGTGATGCCGATGGTGGGAAACACCCGCGCGAGACGAACGTCGGCGAGCGTGTTCTCCGCGCTCCAGCCGGCCAGCGTCGCGCGCCGCAGCGCGTCCTGCGTGACGATCATCGTGCCGCCGGCGCGCATCGATGCCGCCAGTACCAGCGACACGACGACCAGCGCGATCAGCACTTCGATCAGCGTGAAGCCCCGCGGAGTGGATCGCAAAGAAGAACACAAAGCGCGCGTCATGCGCCGGGCTCGACCCAGTAGCGGCCGACGCCGTCGCTCTTGAGCAGCACCGTCTTGCCGTCGGCCTCGAGCTTCAATTCGAATGCGACCTGCAGCCCGTCTCGTGGGAACGCCAGCGACGTGCTGCCGTCGTCGGCACCGCCGAAGCCCTGGCCGCTACGCGTCGACCAGCGCTGCACATCGCTGGCGGCGAGCGTGAGCCGCATCGGGCTCAGGTCCCAGTTGCGCGCCCTGAACTGCGCGTCACCAACGAACGGCACCCACTGGTCGCGGTCGCGCTGGAAGAACGCGTAGCCCTTCTCGTCGCCGCGCCACGCGATCGGCCGCGACGTCAGCTGCGCCTCTTCGGCAGCGAGCGCGAACAGCGACTCGAGACGCTCGGCATCGCGCTGCAGCTTCGCGCGCGGGTCAGGCACGATCGACAGCGAGACCAGACCGAGCAGGATGCCGAGCACCACCATAACGACCAGCAGTTCGACCAGCGTATAGCCGTGGCTGCGGTGGATGCGGCCGGCGCGGTCGATGCCGACGCCCACGCGTTTCACTGATCCCAGGAGCCGATGTCGGCGTCGTTGCCGGTTCCGCCCGGCTGTCCGTCGGCGCCGAAAGAAAAGATGTCGAGCTCGCCGTGGACACCCGGCTGCAGAAACTGGTAGGGGTTGCCCCACGGATCCTTCGGCAGCTTGTCGAGATAGCCGCCGGCCTTCCAGTTCGCCGGGATCGGATCGATGGTGGGCTTCTCGACCAGCGCCTTCAGGCCCTGCTCGGTGGTCGGGTAGCGCTGATTGTCGAGGCGGTACAGCTTCAGCGCGGCGACCAGCGTCGCGACGTCCTGCCTGGCTGCGACGATGCGCGCGTCGTCGGAACGTCCGATGATCTTCGGGACGATCAGCGCGGCGAGGATGCCGAGGATCGCGACGACGACCATCACCTCGACGAGCGTGAAGCCGCTCGACCGGCCAACTGCGCGGCCACGTGCCACGGGGAAAACGTTCAAGGGTTGATCTCCATCGACGGGGACGCCCGGTGCGTCGGAATACAGGCGCTTCCGCGACCCTGGTGGTGTTGTAGAAAGGCACGCCTGGGACGGTTGCAGGCGGCGTCGGAGCTTTCCGGTGCCGTGAACGCCCCGTCAGCTTGCGCAGTCAGCTTGCGCAGTCAGCTTGTATTATGCGGCGTCCCGTCCCGCATTTTCCGGCGCCGCACCGTGGCCGTCTCGGCGGCGCGACAATCCGTGTCCCCTCTTCCAGCGCCCTTCACGATGCAACGTCTTTCCCGTCTCGTCACGCCGCTGCTGGTCGTGCTGTTGTGCGCGCTCGTCGCATGGTGGGGCATGCGGCTGCTGCCGAGTGCGCCGATGGCGATCCCGCCGTCGCCGGCCGCCGACGGCGGC
>JBDTIS010000100.1:0-6796 GCA_039936235.1 Burkholderiaceae bacterium
GGAGATCGCCAGGAGATCGGTGCTCGGCACCGGCGCCGAAGTCCTCGGAACCGGCTACGCCGCGCTCGACATCGGCGCTCGGCAACTTTTCGACCCCGCATCGATCAAGGCGCAGCTTGCCGCGATCAGCCAGGCAGATCGCGACATCTTCGACGGCTACGCGGATGGCTTCAATGCGCGAATAAGAGAGGTGCTCGCCGACCGTGCCAATCTGCTGCCCAGGCAGTTCATCGATGCCGGCTTCGATCCGGCCCCCTGGACGGGTTATGACGTTGCGATGATCTGGGTCGGAACGATGGCCAACCGCTATTCCAATTCGAGTAGCGAGGTTGCCAACCTTCAGTTTCTCAATCAACTGATCGCGGCGAAGGGCGCCGCCCCTGGGAGGCAGCTTTTCGATCAGCTGCGATGGCTCGAAGACACGCATGCGCCGACGACTGTTCCGCGATCGACAGGGTATGTACCTGTCCAGGTCGTCATGAGTTCCGCTTCCCGCTCACATACATTGGTGGCGCGGAACGGGGCAGCGAAGGGTCGACTGTCGACGAAACAGAGCGTGGTACTGGCGCGAAGGGCGCGGGTCGGCGCGGAACAATTCGCGAGCCTGCGCCCGATTTCGGACGCCGTGATGGTGACAGACGATCCGATCGTCGCGGCCTCGAAAGGGATGGTCGATCCTGAAGATCGTCCAAAGGCAAGCAACCTGTGGATCCTCGGACCTTCGAAGACCACCGACGGAAGCACGATCCTGAACAATGGACCGCAGTTCGGCTGGGTCAACCCTGCTTACGTTTTCTCGATCGGGCTCCACGGTGGCGGCTATGACGTCACAGGCAACACGCCGTTCGCACATCCGGTCGTGCTCTTCGGAACGAATGGAAGCATTTCCTGGGGAGCGACTGCCGGACCGTTGGACGTCAACGACATGTACCAGGAGCGGCTCAATCCGGCGAACCAGAACGAGTACTTCTTCAACGGTTCCTACCAAGCGATGAAGAAGCGAACCGAGATCGTCAAGGTCAAAGGGGCCGCGGATCAAACCGTCGACGTGATGTCGACCGTCCACGGAACTGTGACGAGCATCGATGTCGCCAACGGAACCGCCTACTCGATGAAGCGTAGTTGGGACGGTTTCGAGATCGAATCGTTGCTCGGCTGGATCCACTCGATGCAGGCGAAGAATTGGGATGATTGGCTTGCGCAGGCAAAGCGCGTTGCCATCACGATCAACTGGTATTACGCCGATGCGAAGGGGAACATCGGGTACGTATCTCCGGGTCGCTTGCCGGTTCGACCATCGAGTCAGGACATTCGCCTGCCCGCCCTCGGCGACGGGACGATGGAGTGGCAGGGGATTCGACCTTTCACCGACAATCCGCAGGTACTCAACCCGTCTCAAGGATTCATCGCCAACTGGAACAACCAGCCCGGACCGGGTGTGACTACCGACGGCGGCAACTACTCGATCGTCGATCGCGTCAACGAGTTCATTTATCGGATTCAGGCCAAACCCAAGCTGACGCCCAACGAAGCTGCAGATCTGTTGCCGCTGACTTCGCTGGCGGACGTGCATCAGCGTTACTTCGTGCCCTACATCGTTGCCGCAACCGTGGGTCTGCCGACGTCGGACCCCGTACGCCAGGCGTCCGACGTGCTCGCCGCTTGGAGCGGACAGAACACGAATCCGGGTGACGGTCCGAACTACGTCGAGCCTGGCGCAACGATCATGCGGGCGTGGTTGCCGCTGATGTTCAGGCGACTGCTTGCTGACGATCTGCCGGCTAACATCTTCTCGCGCTATTCCTCTGCCGGATATCCGACGTCCCCGCCGGGCGGAAGCTTGAATACCGCAGCAGGTGCGAAAGTGCTGTTCAATGCTTTGCAGGGTTCGAGCGCGGGCGTGCCGCAGACTTACGACTTTCTCAATGGCGCCGACAAGTACGCGATGATTCGCGCGGCATTGGGCGAGGCAGTCGGCCAGCTCACCGCGACGTACGGTCCCAACGTGAATCAGTGGCTGACGCCCGTGGTCGCCCATCGCTTCGCGACCAACAACTTCCTCGGATACCCCCAGGCGAGTCCGACCGAAGTTCTGCAGCTGCCGACCTTCATGAATCGCGGGACGGAAAACGATCGCGTGACGTTCTCGTCGACAGGTACTGCGAGCATGTGTAACGTCGCGCCGCCTGGTCAAAGTGGTTTCGTCGCCCCGAACGGCTCGAAGACCAGGCACTACGACGATCAACTCGTTCTCTACAAGAACTTCAGCTGCAAGGGCGAGTGGCTGACGCAGGTCGAGGTCGACAACCATCTCGAATCGACCAAGACGCTGACGCTTCCGTAGGATCTAGAGTTTCGGGGCCGGTAAAAGGTGCGCCTCGGCAGGTTGCCGTCTCGGGCGCATTCCTGGCGATCGCATGAGCGGCCCACGGGCGGCTGCTCGGTCAGATCTCCAGGTTATCGATCAGTCGGGTGGCGCCGAGCCATGCCGCGGTCAGAACGACCAGCGGGTCGCCACGTTCGCGGGATGTCGCGTCCGGTGCAGTGAGGTCGCTGCGGCGTCTGACCGATACGTAGTCCGGCCTCCAGCCACGCGCGGTGAGGCGATCGACCGCCGCCCGTTCCATCGCCGCGATGTCGCCACCCCCATCGTCGCGCAGCGCCGTGGCGACGTCGGTCAGCTGGCGATAGAGCGCCGGCGCTTCGGCCCGTTCGGTCTCGGTCAGGTAGCCGTTGCGCGACGACAGCGCGAGTCCATCGTCGGCCCTGACGGTTTCCGCGGCCACGATGTCGGTCGGCAACGCGAACTGGCGTGCCATCCGCCGCAGGATCATCAGTTGCTGGTAGTCCTTCTTGCCGAAGATCGCCGCGCGTGGCTGCACGCAAGAGAACAGCTTCAGCACCACGGTCGTCACGCCGATGAAGAAGCCCGGACGAAACTCGCCTTCGAGAACGTCGCCGAGCGCATGCGGCGGATCGACGCGAAATTCCTGGGGCTCCGGATACATCTCGCCTTCGTCCGGTGCGAACAGCACGTAGACTCCTTCGGCCTCGAGCTTTTCGCAGTCGCTCTGGAAAGTGCGCGGGTAGCGATCGAAATCGTCGCGCGGACCGAACTGCAGGCGATTGACGAAGATGCTGGCGACGACCGGGTCGCCGTGTTTCGCCGCGAGGCGCATCAGCGACAGGTGGCCTTCGTGCAGGTTGCCCATCGTCGGGACGAACGCGGTGCGCAGTTGCCCGCGCAACTGACCGCGAAGCTGTTCGATGGTCGTGACGATCTTCATGGTTCTCCATGCGTCCTGGACGGGCCGACGCGGAGCATGCCAGAAGTCCGGCGGGCGGTCAGCGGTAGCCGTGCTCGGCAGCCGGGAAGCTGCCGTCCCTGACCGCGGTCACGTAGGCGCCGATCGCGCTCGCGAGATCGCGCGGCACGCCATCGTCGCCGGTGACGAAGTTCTTCACGAAGCGCGCCTTGCGACCCGGATAGACGCCGAGCATGTCGTGCAGTACCAGCACCTGCCCGCTGCAGCCGGGACCCGCACCGATACCGATCGTCGGTATGCGCAGCGCGGCGGTGACCGTGTCGGCCAGCGCACTCGGTACGAGCTCGAGGACCAGCATCGTCGCGCCCGCCGCCTCCATCGCCTTCGCGTCCGACAGCAGCCGCGCCGCGGCCGCATCGTCCTTGCCCTGCACGCGATAGCCGCCGAGCTGGTGGACGCTCTGCGGCGTCAGACCGAGATGCGCGCACACCGGGATGCCGCGGGCGATGAGGAACGCGATCGTCTCGACCAGCCACGCGTTGTCGTGACCCGCGCCTTCGAGCTTGACCATCTGGGCGCCGGCCTGCATCAGCACGGCCGCGCTCGCATGCGCGATCGCCGGTGATGCGTGATAGCTCGCGAACGGCAGGTCGCCGATCAGCCACGCCTTGCCGGACGCGTTCGCGAGCCCGCGCGCGACGCAGGCGACGTGATAGCGCATCTGGTCGAGCGTCACCGGCAGCGTCGACGACTCGCCCTGCACGACCATCCCGAGCGAATCGCCGACCAGCAGCACGTCGACGCCGGCCTGGTCGCACAAAGCGGCGAAGCTCGCGTCGTAGCAGGTCAGCATCGCGATCTTCTCGCCGCTATCGCGCATCGCTTGCAGGCTCAGTGCGTCGCGTTTGCGGCGCTCGGGTTGAGAGGCTCCGGCGTACATCGCGTCAATCGCCTCGGTTGAAGAACTCGCGGCGGCCGCGCATCTGCCGCACGCGTTCGAGCAGCAGTTCGAAGTCGCCGTCGTCGTTGGACGGATCGAGGTGCTCGGTGTTGACGGTCAGCAGCGGCGACGTCTCGTACTGGTAGAAGAAGCGTGTGTAGGCTTCGCACAGCTGTTCGAGATAGGCCTCGGAGATCGAAGCTTCCATCGGACGGCCGCGCTCCGCGATCCGCGTCAGCAGCGCCGCCGGCGGTGCTTCGAGATAGATGACGAGATCGGGTACCGGCGCCTGCACGACGAGGTTCGAGTAGATCTGCCGATACAGGTCGAGCTCGTCGTCGGCCAACGTCAGCGACGCGAACAGTGCGTCCTTCTCCAGCAGGAAGTCGGCGACGAAGATCTCGTCGAACCGGTCGCGTCGCCCGAGTTCACGCAGCTGGTCGATTCGCTTGAACAGGAAGGCGAGCTGGGTCGGGAACGCGTAGCGTGCGCTGTCGCGATAGAAGCGCTCGAGGAAGGGATTGGCCTCGGGCTGTTCGAACAGCGTCTGCGAACGCAGCCGTTCCGACAGGCGCTTCGCGAGCGACGTCTTGCCGACGCCGATCGGTCCTTCGATCACGAGGTGCCGAATTTTCTCGAGCATGGGTTCTTCGATGTGGGCCGCTACTTCATTTACCACGGATCAGGGTTCGAGGCGATCGATCTCCTGGCCGCTCACGCGCGCGGCGAGGACGTCGGCCGGACCGTGACCCGGGATCGCGATCGGACCGGCCAGTTCCATCAGCGGCAGCAGCACGAACGCCCGCTCGGCGATGCGTGGATGCGGGACCGTGAGGTCGGGCGTCTTCAGGATGCCGTCGCCGTACAGCAGCAGGTCGAGGTCCAGCGTACGCGGTGCGTTGCGCGTCGTGCGTACCCGTCCGTAGCGCGTCTCGATCGCCTGCAGCGCGAGCAGCAGCGCGTGCGCGGACTGGCGTGTCGTGATCTCGGCCACCGCGTTGATGTAATCGGGACCCTCACCGTCGATCGGCGACGATCGATACAGGCTCGACGAAGCGACGAACTCGGTCATCGGCAGCCCGGACAGGTCGACTATCGCATTGAGTACCGCATCGCGCGAGAAGCCGAGATTCGCGCCGACGCCGATGTACGCGGTGACGGTCTTCCGATCGGCTGCCCGGTTGGTCGCGTCGGCGCTCATTCGTGCGACGGGTCGTAACCGCCGTCGGACGGCGTGGGCGCGGCGTCGTTCGCGCCGTTCGTCCCGCCTGCCGGTTTGCGAACCCGGCGCCGCCGCGGCTTGCGTGGCGGTTCGGCCGGAACGTCCCCGGTGTCGCCGACAGTGGCTGGGACCGCGTCGGGTAGCGGCGCGTCGTCGGTATCCCCATCGTCCTGCTCGCCGTCGCCCGGCACCACGGTTCCGTCGTCGTTCGACTTCTTCTTGCGCCGCCGCTTCCGCTTCGCCGCGGTCGCGCCAGCGTCGGTGACACCCGGTTCGGCCTGCAGGACGTCGCGCCCTTCGGCATCGGCTTCGATGAAGGCCGTCCACCAATCGGCCAGCGACGCGTCGATCTCGCCGGCGGCGGCACGCAGCAGCAGGAAGTCGTAGCCGGCACGAAAGCGCGGATGTTCGAGCAGCCGCCACGGTGCGCGGCCGACGCGTCGCTCGAGCCGTGGTTGCAGGCCCCAGATTTCGCGCATATCGGCCGTATAGCGACGCTGGATCGCGAGTTTCTCGGTCTGCGCGTCGAGGACGACGTCCATCGCGTCCGCGAGCGCGGGAATCGGAGACTCGCCGAGCGCTTTCCGGCCGCCCCATTGCTTGAGCACCTCGTGCCACATCAGCGCCGCGAACAGGAAGCTCGGCGTCGTCGGCTTGCCGACGCGGATGCGATCGTCGGTGTTCTGCAGCGCGAGCGTGACGAAGCGCTCGCCCAGCGGCTGCTCGAACACGACGTCGAGCAGCGGCAGTATCCCGTGATGCAGGCCTTCGGCGCGCAGCCGCTTCAGGCAGGCCAGTGCGTGGCCGGACAGCAGCAGCTTGAGCATCTCGTCGAACAGCCGCGCCGCGGGTACGTTCTCGAGCAGCGGCGCGAGTCGCGCGATCGGCTCGCGGGTGGCCTCGTCGATCTCGAACTGCAGCTTGGCCGCGAAGCGCACCGCGCGCAGCATCCGCACCGGATCCTCGCGATAGCGCTTCTCGGGGTCGCCGATCATCCGCAGCGTGCGCGCCTTCACGTCGTCCACGCCGTGGTGATAGTCGATGACGGTCTGTGTCGCCGGGTCGTAGAACAGCGCGTTGACGGTGAAGTCGCGGCGCGCCGCGTCCTCTTCCTGGGAACCGAACACGTTGTCGCGCAGGACACGGCCGTGTTCGTCGGACATCTGCAGCGGTCCGGTCGGGCGACGATCGCGCCGGTCGCGGCGCCGGCCGTCGGGCTCCGGCGGGATGACCTGCACGACCGGCTCGCCGGCAGGCGCGGACGGGGCCGCGGCGTCGGTCGCGGTACCTCCGGCACGAAAAGTCGAAACCTCGATCGTGTCCGCGCCGAACATCACGTGCACGAGACGAAATCGTCGACCGATGATG
>JBDTIS010000101.1:0-6421 GCA_039936235.1 Burkholderiaceae bacterium
AACACGCAATTGTTCGCCGCACACGGCACCGTCGTCGCGTCGGTCAACTATCACGGGTCGACCGGCTGGGGGCAGAGCTTCGTCGGTTCGATCAACGGCGACTGGGGCCGCCGGGAACTGGCCGACGTCGAAGCCGGCACCGAGTTTCTGCTGCGCACCGGTCGCATCGATCCGCGGCGCGTCACCGCGACCGGAGGCAGCTATGGCGGCTACATGGTCGCGTTGATGAACGGCCGCGCGACACCCGGCCGCTACGCCGCCTACGTCTGCCACGCGGGCTGCTACGACTGGGTCTCGATGATGGGGTCCGACGGCTACTTCTGGTTCGGCGCGGAGCTCGGCGGCTTTCCATGGGAAGCAGAGTCCCATGTGCTCACGCAGTCGCCGCATCACTATGCGGCCGCCTTCCAGACCCCGACCCTCGTGATCCACGGCGAGCTCGACTATCGCGTCCCGTACTACCAGGGCCTGGCCTACTACAACACGCTGCGCGTCAAGCGGGTGCCGTCACGGCTGCTGTGCTATCCCGACGAGAACCACTGGATCCTCAAGCCGCAGAATTCGAAGCTCTGGTATCGCGAGTTCTTCGACTGGATCGATCGCTACGCCGGCGCCCCGAAGAAGAAGCGCAAGGCCGCGAGCCGCAAAGCGAGCGGGGCGCGCGCGACGGTCTGACTGCGATCAAGCGACTCGCTCTCGCTCTCGCTCGGGATGACACGAACCAGACAGCCATCGCTGAACACGACAGGGCCCGCATGCTGACCGTCGAACATCTGGCCAGGTCCTACGGCAGCAAGGCAGCGGTCGTCGACGTCTCGCTGTCGGTGGCGCGCGGCGAGGTGGTCGGGCTGCTCGGTCCGAACGGCGCCGGCAAGTCGACGACGGTCGCGATGATCTGCGGCCTCGTCGCGCCCGACAGCGGCACGGTGCTGATCGACGGCGAAGCGATGATCGGCGATGCGAGTCCGGTCAAGCGCCGCATCGGCCTCGTGCCGCAGGAAATCGCGCTCTACGAGGACTACAGCGCGCGTGGCAACCTCGAACTGTTCGGCGCGCTTTACGGGCTGAAGGGTCCGCTGCTGAAGGAGCGGGTCCACGACGCACTGACGCTGGTCGGCCTGGTCGACCGCGCATCCGACAAGCCGGCCCACTATTCGGGCGGGATGAAACGCCGCCTGAACATCGCGGCGGCCCTGGTCCACGATCCCGACCTGCTGATCCTCGACGAGCCGACCGTCGGCATCGATCCGCAGAGCCGCAACGCGATCTTCGACAACCTCGAGGCACTTGCCGCGCGCGGCAAGGCGATCGTCTACACGACGCACTACATGGAGGAAGCCGAGCGCCTCGCCGACCGGATCGTGATCATCGATCACGGCCGCGTGGTCGCGTCCGACACGCCGACCGTGCTGATGCGCTCGCTCGGCAACACCGGCGTCGTCACGCTCGATATCGGCGGCGCGGTCGACGTCGCCGCACTGCTGCAAGAGCCCGGCGTGACGCGCGCCGAGCAGGACGGCGAGACGCTGACGCTCGGCATCGCGGACTTCGGCGCGAGCCTGCCGCACGTGATGATATGGCTCGCCGCGCGCGGCCATCCGATCCGGCGCATCGCGAGCTCGCAGGCCAATCTCGAAGACGTGTTCCTGTCGCTCACCGGCCGTCAGTTGCGCGACCAGGTGACGACGCCATGAACGCCCTGCTCGCGCTCGTCAAAAAAGACCTGATCCTATACTTCTCGAATCGTCGCGCGCTGCTCGTCACGGTGGCGGCGCCGATCGCGATCGCCGCGTTCTTCGGATCGCTGTTCGGCAACTCGAAAGACGCCGAGCGCGCCCGGGTGCCCATCGCGATGATCGACCTCGACCAGAGCGCGACGTCCCGGAAGATCGTGGCCGCGATGACGGCCGACGCGACCTTCGACGTGCAGCCGCGGGGCGCGACCGACGCCGTGGCCGCCGTGCGCCGCGGCAAGCTGCGCGCTGTGGTCACGCTGCCGGCGCATTTCGGCGAGCAGGCGCGGCGTGCGCTATTCAGCGCGCGCGAGAAACCGATGATCGACATCACGTTCGACCCATCGCAGGCGATCACGCTGCAGGTCGTGCGGGGCCTGCTCGCGCAGCACGTGATGGAAGCCGTGACGCAAAGCGCGTTCTCGTCGAATGGTGGCGCCTCGGACATCACTTCCGGCGCGCGTGAAGACGTCGCACGCAACACGACGCTGACCGATACGTCGCGCAAGGACCTGATCGCGTTGTTCGACGCGATCGATCGGGTCCGCAACGCGCCGCCGCCGGCGGCAGGCAGCGCGGCAGCGACCCGCGGGCCGTCGTTCCGGATCCCCTACGCGGTCAAGGAGACCGAGGCGAAGTCCGGCAGCGACCTGAAGTACAACGCCTATTCGCATGCGTTCGCGGGCATGGGCGTGCAGTTCATCCTGTTCATGGGTATCGACCTGGGCATCAAGTTGCTGACGATGCGACGGATGGGTCTGTGGCAGAGGATGCGCGCCGCTCCTCTGTCGCGCGCCTTCCTCCTCGGCAGTCAGGTGACCAGCGGCGCGATCATCGCGGCGATCCTGTTCGCGCTGATCTTCGCGGCCGGCACGCTGGTGTTCGGCGTACGGATCGAGGGCAGCTTCATCGGTTTCGTCGGCCTGATCATCGCCTTCGCGATCATGACCGCGTCGTTCGGCCTCTTCATCGCGGCGCTCGGCAGGACTCCCGAAGCCACGCGCGGTCTCGCGATCTTCGTGACCCTCGTGATGGTGATGCTCGGCGGGGCCTGGGTGCCGGCGTTCGTGTTTCCGCAATGGCTGCAGACCGTTTCGCTCGCCGTGCCGACGCGCTGGGCCATCGACGGCTTCGATGCAGTGACCTGGCGCGGGCTCGGCCTCGACGCGGCGTGGCAGTCGATCGTCGTGTTGCTCGGCTTCTCGCTGCTGTTCGCGGTGGTGGCGGCATGGAGATTCGACTGGGATGAGAACTAGTCCTACGGAGCGCCGGCGCCGCACAGCCACGTCCGCTCACGCGGCGAGCCCGGATAATCGACCTGAAGGTGCTCGTGTGCACGCCCTGTCCCAACGCACTTACCGTGTTGTGGATATGCTTCGAGACCCCATCTCGGTCGATCCTTCGCGCATCGATCGATCGTTGCACTCGCCGCACCGATGCTGCACCCCGTGTGTAGAGTTCTGCCCGGATCGCCCCCGCAGGGGGGCGACGCACTGCTCAGGCCACGCGCCTCCCCCCACATTCTCCCCGATGAAGACATTCGCCCTGATCGAAAACGCCGGCATCGCTGCTCAACACGTGGTGCTCGAGTTCGCCTCTCGCCGTGGGCAGCCTGCCGCGCCCCGGCCGTTGCGGGTCGTCGTGCAGTCGACAGTCGACGACGAAGTCGATCGCGCAGCCTTCCGAGCCGGTCTGCTGGCGACACCGGCGGTCTCTTCGCCGAAGTTCTTCTACGACCCGCAAGGCGCGGCGCTGTTCAGCGCGATCTGCGAGCTCGACGAGTACTACCCGACGCGCACCGAGGCGGCTATCTTCGAGCGCCATCGCATCGACATCGCGAAGTCGTTGCCGTCAGGTGGTCAGTGGATCGACCTGGGCTGCGGCGACGGACTCAAGGCGCGCGGCTGGCTACAGCCGGCGCAGGCGCGCCGCTATGTCGGCGTCGACATAGCGGAGCCGTGGCTCAGGTCGGCGCTCGATGCTCTCGCAGCGACACTGGCCGAAGGCGCGCATCCGATCGACGTGATGGGTGTCGTCACCGACTTCACGCGGCCGTTCGACCTGCATGACGTTCTAGCCGAAACGCCGAAGCTCGCGCCCGTCTTCTTCTATCCGGGCTCGTCGATCGGCAACTTCGTGCGTGACGACGCGCGCGCGTTTCTCGCTTCGGTCCGCGATCACATCGAGCGCCATCCGGCCGGGACGGGCGGCAAACTGATGATCGGCATCGACCTGGTCAAGGATCGCGCCGACCTGCGCGCGGCCTACGACGACGCCATCGGCGTGACCGCCGCCTTCAACCGCAACGTGTTGCGGGTCGCGAATCGCCTGCTCGACGCTGACTTCGACCCGGCCGCGTTCGCGCATCGTGCGGTCTACAACGAGACCTATGGTCGTATCGAGATGCAGCTCGTCGCGCTGCGCGAGCAAGTCGTCCGCATCGGCGATGCGACGCGTGTGTTCGCGGTCGACGAGGCGATCGTCACCGAGTATTCGCACAAGTACACGGTGGATGGTTTTACGAAACTGCTCGAGTCGGCCGGTTTCGCCGGCGGCGATCGCCTGCGATGTTGGCAGGACGGGGACGGACGGTTCGGCGTGTTCGTCGCGGAGCCGGCATGAGTGCCGTACTGGCGGCCGACGACGACGCGGGCTGCGCGAAGCAGGTGCGGCTGCTGGACGAATACCGACGCGTGCGCGCGATCACGGTCGCGATGACCGATGGTCTGTCCGTCGAGGACTGCATGATCCAGTCGATGCCCGACGCGAGTCCGGTCAAGTGGCATCTGGCCCATCTGACGTGGTTCTTCGAGACCTTCGTTCTGGAACCATCGATCGGCGCGGCCTACGTGCCGTTCGATGCGAGCTTCCGCGTGCTCTTCAATTCGTATTACATCGGCGTCGGTGCGCGTCATCCGCGCGCCGAACGTGGTCTGATCTCCCGGCCGTCACTGCAGCAGGTGTTCGCCTACCGGCGGGCGATCGACGATCGGATCGCGGACCTGATGACGACGCATGCGTTGCCCGCGGCGATGCTCGATGTCCTCGAACTCGGGCTGCATCACGAGCATCAGCATCAGGAGCTGACGCTGACCGATCTCAAGCATCACCTCTGGAAAAACCCGGCGCGGCCGACTTATCGCGATGAGGCAGCGCTTCCACGCGCCGCCGATGCTGCACCGATGACATTCATCGAACGGCCCGAAGGCGTCGCGCAGATTGGCGCAGGCGCCAGCGGCTTCGCTTTCGACAACGAGCGGCCGCGGCATCGCGTGTGGCTCGCACCGTTCGCGATCGCATCGCGGATCGTGACCTGCGGCGAATACCTGCACTTCATCGACGGCGGCGGCTACGAGCGGCCCGAGCTGTGGCTGTCCGACGGCTGGGATGCGCGCATGCGCGACGGTTGGGATGCGCCGCTATATTGGGAGCGCGATGCCGACGGCGCGTGGCTCGTGTTCACGCTGAACGGCCTGCGGCCATTGCGCCCGGCCGAGCCGCTCGCGCATGTCTCGTACTACGAAGCCGATGCCTACGCGCGCTGGGCCGGCGCGCGACTACCGACCGAAGCCGAATGGGAATGCGTCGCCGAGACCGTCGACGGCGTCGCGCCGCAAGGCGGCCATCTGTACGACGGCGTCCACGTCCATCCGCGCGCGATCGACGAGGCGTCCGTGGGCTCGACGCTGCACGGCGATGTGTGGCAGTGGACGCAGAGCGCCTACCTGCCCTACCCCGGCTTCGAGACCGCGCCCGGTGCGGTCGGCGAATACAACGGCAAGTTCATGATCAACCAGATGGTGTTGCGCGGCGGGTCGTGCGTGACGCCGGTCGGTCACATGCGATCGAGCTATCGCAACTTCTTCCCGGCGCAGACGCGCTGGCAGTTCTCGGGCATTCGACTGGCGCGCAGTCTTTAGTGAGTTGACGTTTGCTTGTCATCCCGACGGAGGATGGATCTCACCCACCAGGCACGATTTGCGGGCCCATGCGTAGCGTGTAGGTTCCTCACATACGTTCGGAACGACATACAAAGGCCACTACTCGATCGGCACCGATCGATAACGCTGCACGTCCGCCGGCGCGACGGCCGGTGCCTTGTTGCCCCAGCTGTTCCTGACGTAGGTCAGCACCGACGCGATGTCGTCGTCGCTCAGTTTCTGCGCGAACGGCGGCATGCCGAACGGCCGCGGGTTGCCGCCCGTCCCCGGCGCGAAGCCGCCGTTGAGGACGACGCGGATCGAGTTGATCGTCGACGCCATGATCACGCCCGGGTTGCGCGCCAAGGCCGGGTAGGCCCGCGCTACGCCTTCGCCTGACTCGCGATGACAGCCTGCGCACTGCTCGACGTAGACCTGCGCGCCGCGGCCCAGCAGGTCGACCCGCATGGCCGCCGTCGTGACCATCGCCGGCGCATCGTCGGACGCCTTCGGCGGCAGCGACTTCAGGTAGATCGCCATCGCGCGCAGGTCGTCTTCGGCGAGGTGCTGGGTGCTGTCGTGGACCACCTCGGCCATCGGACCGAATACCGCGAAGCGGTCGGTGACGCCGTGCTTGAGTAACTGCACGACCTCGCCGACCTGCCACTCGCCGAGGCCCGCCTCGGTATCCGACGTCAGCGACGGCGCGTACCAGTCCTGAACAGCGATCAGCCCGCCCGACAACTCGTCGGCCTTGCGCGTGCCGCC
>JBDTIS010000102.1:0-35810 GCA_039936235.1 Burkholderiaceae bacterium
CGCGGTGGCGGCGCCGCGGATGACCCGGGTCATCTGCGGCGGTGTCGAGAGCGCGTTGGCGGAGTTGCCCGACGGCTACTTCGACTGCATTACGTTCAACGACGTGCTCGAACACCTGGTAGACCCGTGGGCCATCCTGCGCGCGCTGCGTCCGAAGGTCTCCGCGGACGGCATCGTACTCGCGTCCATCCCCAATCTCCGCCACTTCCCGGTGATGATGTCGCTGCTGTTTAAGGGCGACTTCCGGTACGCAGTGGACGGTGTACTCGACAAGACCCATCTGCGCTTCTTCACCAAGCAGAGCATGCAGCGCCTGCTGGAGGAGAGCGGCTACGGCGTAACCCGAATACAAGGGCTGCGATGGACGCGGTTCCCATTGCTTTTGAATCTGGTGAATCGGCTATCCGCGCGGTCGCTCGACGACATGCACTACCTTCAGTTCGCGGTCGAGGCGAGGCCGGTCTCACCCTAGCGATCCTTCAGATCGCCATGGCAGGACCGGGATGCGGTGTCGACCGCGATCCGCACGAAGGTGTCGCGCTTCTCGGACGTCCTCTCCGTTGACGAGCGGTGGGAGATCTTCTGGGCAGCAGGCGTCGGGACGATGGGTAACGCCGAAAGGGACCTCTCGATCGAGACGCTCGCGCTCGGCGCGCTGCTCGACGCGATCGGCCGCGGGGCCGCACGACACGAGCAAGGATGTTTCTTCCTGGGGAGTTCGGCTGGTGCGATCAACGTCGGGTCGGCCGATCCGGTGATCAGTGAAGCCCTGTCGAACGACCGACGATCGCGCGCTTCGCGACGCTGTACGGCCTCGGGCAGCCCGACCAGCCTCTTCGTCGGCATCAGTCAGCTTCTCGCTGCCGAGCGCATGCGCTACGTGCTGGCCGGACGGGGCAGCGGATCATCCGGCTGATCGGCGCTGCAGGGTCGCCGCAGGCGGCGAGGCACCATGGCGTTCGCCACAGGCGTCGCATCGGCAAGACGAGAAGAGTTCGGCAAGCCTGCGCGAACAACGGAGGGGAGGACTGATGGAGAAGGCCGATTTCGACCGCTTCGCGGCGGAATACGCGTCGATGCACGAAACCAGCCTCGGTGCGTTCCGCGGGAGCGGGACTATTTCGCGGAATACAAGATCAACGACGTCGCAACCGAAGTGACCGAGCGGGGCCGTGTCGCACAAACGCGCCGCATGCTCGACTTCGGAGCCGGCTGCAGCAATTCGATTCCTACTTTCGGAAGTCCCTTCCGCGGGCCGAACTGACGTGTCCCGATGTCCCGGAAGAGAGCCTCGACATCGGGCGTCGCGAATATCCGGGGCAGGCCCGCTTCGTCTTGTCCGACGGCGGTGCGATTTCGGCCGAAGCGAATACGTTCGTTCTCGCGTTCAGCGCGTGTGTGTTCGACCACATCGACATCGATCATGCCGAGCAGCAGCGCACCTGTCGGAGTTGCGCCGCGTGCTCGGCGACGAAGGGCTGCTGTTCATCTTCGAACATAATCCTCTGAACCCTTTCAAGGTCAGCGTAATCAAGCAATGTCCTTTCGACATCAACGCACGACTCCTCGACGCGCGGACGTTGAAGAGACGCGTCACCGAAGCGGGTTTGGTCGACGCCTCGATTCGCTATCGGCTGTTCGTGCCGCCGGTGATGCGGCGGTTGCGCTTCATCGAACGTCCTCTCCGGTGGTTGCCTCTCTGCGCGCAGTACTACGTGGGCGCGCGAAAGCGGGGCACCTAGTGGCCCTTGCTCGCTTCGCGGTCAGGGCCCAGAGGGGCAGTATGTGAGACCTCGTGCGTTGATCGACAACGAGTTGGTCCGCTTCGGTGTCGTCGGGCTCGTGAACACCGCGTTCAGCTATGCCATCTACGCGATCCTGATCTACGCCGGGCTCGGCTATGCCTTAGCCTTTCTGACGGCGCTCGTACTGGGCGTGATCTTCAGCTTCCTGATGCAGGGTCGATGGGTCTTCGGCAGCACAGAAGGCAATCGCTTCCCGCGTTTCGTGCTCGCGTGGATCGTCCTTTACGGTATCTCGGTACTGATCATCAAGGTCGCGGTCGCAGCGGGGTTGAACACCTATCTGTCGGGCGCACTTGCGCTCCCGGTGACCAGCGCGTTGTCGTACTTCGCGCAGAAGTACTTCGTGTTCCGCAAACAACGGGTGAGCGGCATCGATGGCTGAGCCGCGACGCATTGCGGCGGCTGGCGATGTTTCCCGGGGTCGCGTCCCGCGCATTCCGCCGATGGTGTTCCTCCGCTCGGCCGCGGTGCTGCCGCGCGTACTGACGATCACATCCGCATTCGTCGCGATGGCCGCGTGGCATCTGCGTACGACCGGCAGCCTTCCGATCGCGGTGATCGGATGCCTGGCGGGATTCATCGCGCTGTGCTTCGTCTACGGCAGCGCGTTCCGACGCCTCACCAGGGGACTGGTCACCACGAGCGGCTCGGCCTACGACCTGCTGACTGACTTCTTCACCGTCAACACGGCGCTGTTCGTGCTGACGCTCGCAACGCCCCTTGGCCGCGGACGGGCGGGTCGTGGCGCTGGCAGTCGTCGCGGCGCTGCTGTTGCCGTTGCTGTGGCACGACGAGCCGCACGACGGAAAGGCCGAAGCGATCGATTGGGCGTCGCTGGCCTGTCTCGTTGTCTGCAGCACCGCGGCGACCCGCTCCGACATCCAGGCGTCGGGCACGACAGCGCCGCTCTGTCACCTCGCCGGCTTCATGACGCCCGCGGTGCTGACGGCGCCCACCGGCATGACCGCATTGACCAGCATCCGGCTCCCGTTCGGCATCGCGCTGAGCGGACTTGGCGCGTTCGTGCTCGGACGCGCCCTGTCCGGATTCGGCGGCGCTTCGCCGATTCGCACGGCACGCCTTACGGAACTCGCTTCGGTCGCGAAGTCCTCTGAAGACGCGGCGGTCCTCTCATTCATGCGTGAGAAGGGGATCGCGTGGTGCCTGATCCATCCGCGACCCCGCACCGATGCGCGCATACCGGACCGGCAGGCCGCGCTCACCTGCGGCGCGTACCGGCTGCTGCATCGGTCGTCAGCCGCGCAGCGCCGACGTCGCGTCGAGCGACCATCGCGGCCGAACGTCGAAACCCAGGCCCCTGCTTTCAGGCAGACCATTCTTCTCCAGCCGCAATGCCCCCGCCAGCGCGATCATCGCGCCGTTGTCCGTACACCATTCGACCGCGGGGAAGTGCACCTGCGCACCGCGCTTCGCGGCTGCGGCCGACAACTCGCTGCGAAGTAACGCGTTGGCGCCGACGCCGCCGGCGACGACCAGCCGCTTTGCCGCGGTCAGTCGCAGTGCCGCCATCGACTTCGCAACGAGGACGTCGACCGCTGCACGCTGGAACGATGCGGCCAGATCCGCCCTGACCGCCTCGCAGACGTTGCCCGCGTTGCGCGCCGCCGTCGCGACCGCGGTCTTGAGACCCGAAAAACTGAAGTCGAGATTGCCCGAGTGCAGCATCGGCCTCGGCAGCGCGAACGCCGTGTCATTTCCGAACTCGGCCAGCCGGGCGAGCGACGGGCCGCCCGGATACGGCAGGCCGAGCAGCTTCGCGGTCTTGTCGAATGCCTCGCCGGCCGCGTCGTCGACCGTCTCCCCGAGCATCTCGTAGGCGCCGACCGCGGTCACGTGCATCAGCTGCGTGTGGCCACCGGACACGAGCAGCGCGACGAACGGGAACTGCGGCGGGTCTTCGCTCATCAACGGCGACAGCAGGTGCCCTTCGAGATGATGGATGCCGATCACCGGAATCTTCAGTGCGAACGCGAGGGCGTGCGCGAATGCGGTGCCGACCAGCAGGGCGCCGATCAGGCCCGGCCCTTCGGTCACCGCGATCGCATCTAGGTCGGCCCGGGTCCGCTGCGCATCGGCGAGCACACCTTCGAGCAACGGCAGCAGGCGGCGGATGTGGTCGCGCGACGCGAGCTCCGGAACCACGCCGCCGTAGGCCTCGTGCATCGCCGCCTGCGTGTGCAGTCGATGCGACAGCAGGGCGCGCGCCGGATCGGCGATCGCGCTGTCGTAGAGCGCGACGCCGGTTTCATCGCAGGAAGTTTCGATGCCTAGGACGAGCATGCCAGGTAAGAGGTGGGACTTCGATGCGGAACCGGACGACACGGCAAGCGGCGACAGCCATGGCGACCGACCTGATGGTGCGTGCACGGTAGCAGGGCGGCGGAAGCCTGCCAAACAGCGAGGCCGCCATCCGACGCGTATCGCTCCGGCTGGTTTCGGACACGCCGATCGACAGTAAAGTCGAAATCGATAGCTCCGGGCATGGGGATTGCCTAGCTGTTGCGAACCGTTCACAACGCACGCCGCGGTACGGAGTGTGAAGCGCGACCGGCGTTCGTGGCGCCGGCGCGACGCACTTGCTTCGTAACGACGTGCGCATCGTGGGAATGCGCGCCGCGTTCCGGTTCGGCGTAACCCGCTGCAGGCGAACTCGTTGCGCGGCGACTGGTCGGCCAAGGTGTGGCTCGACGAGTCCCCAGAACAAGTATTTCCGGCTGCACGGCTCGGTAGGCTGCTGCTCCAGCCGGGCAGCACCGCGCTATCGGGCTTCAAGTCTGGGTCGCGTCGTGTGCAATTGCTGGAACGTCGGCGAGAGCGATATCCTGGTGGCGCTCGCGCGGTTGAACGGCGACCCGGTCCGACGCCTCGCAGCATTGCAGGGGGAGCTGAGGTGCGCAACGCAATGCGAGTCCTGCCTGCCCGCGCTGAAGCGGATGGTGGTCGAATCCCGTGGCACGGTTTCTGCATAGTCGTGGGCCACGTCGCCCGTTGCGCCGGCGTCGGGGACCAGGAGCGATAGTTTCGGATGGAGTCTCAGTCAGGTCGTGGCCCCGATGGCACTGCACGCAGAGCGATGGAGAGGTGGCGCATGAGCGAAGCCGCTCTGGATTGCGCGCGTTACATCAGGGAGATCGGTCGCGGCCGTGACAACGCACGTGCGCTGTCGCGCGAAGATGCGCGGCTCGTGTGGGGCGCGCTGCTCGACGACCGCATCGCGGATCTCGAGGTCGGGGCGATCCTGCTCGCGATGCGGATCAAGGGCGAGTCGGTCGACGAGATAGCGGGCTTCCTCGACGCGACCGATGTGCGCGGACTGCGGATGCCGGTGCCGCGCGATGCGCATGGCGATCCGGTCATCCCGCTGGTGATCCCGACCTACAACGGCGCCCGCAACATGGCAAATCTGACGCCGCTGCTGGCGTGCCTGCTGGCACGCGAAGGCGTGCCGGTGCTGGTACACGGCAAGGTCGCGACGCGTGCATCGGACGCCGATCGCCAGCAGCCGCGGTCCGCCCATGCGTTCGACACGCCTGCGCATTCGGGGACCGCGGCGACCGCGCCGCCGCCGCGGATCACGACCGCCGAGATCTTCGAGACGATGGGGCTGCCGGTATGCCGCACGCTGGAGGATGCGGACGCGCAGGTCGCACGCGGCGAGCCGATATTCATGGCGATCAACGACCTCAACCCGCCGCTCGCACGCGTGCTGGCCCTGCGACGCCAGCTCGGCGTACGGAGTCCGGCGCACACGCTGGTCAAGCTGCTGCAGCCATTCGCCGGACCTGCGCTGCGGCTCGCGAGCTACACGCATCCGGAGTACCACACGACCCTGTCGACCTACTTCACGCAGTTCGCGCACCCGGGCGCCGTGTTGCTGATGCGCGGCACGGAAGGCGAGCCGGTCGCGAACGCGCGCCGGCCCGCGATGATCGAGCGTTTCCTCGCAGGCCAGTCGTCGGTCTTGGTGCCCGGCGAGACCGGCGTCGTCCGTTCGCTGCCGATCCTGCCGGAGTCGCGAGATGCGGCCACGACCGCGCTGTGGATACAGGCGGTCCTGTCGGGCGAGCGTCCGGTACCCGAGGCGATCGAGGCGCAATGCGAGGCCATCCTCGCGACTCGCAGGACGATGCAGGCGCCGGACGCCGCACAGCAGGCGGTCGGATGACGGCAGTCGCCGCGGGCGCAATTGCAGGCCGCGTCATGCAGGTCGATGCCGGCCGCGGCCACCCCGACCTGCTGACGCTCACTGCCGTCAAGGCGATCGCCGCGGCCGACGTGATCCTCGTCGACGACCTGGTCCATCCGCACGTCCTGAAACATGCGTCGTCCCACGCACGCATCGTCCACGTCGGCAAGCGTGGTCCAGATTGCCGCGCCGGTATCGATCCGGCGCGGGTCGGAGCGACGGCCCGGCCGTCGACGCCGCAGGCCTTGATCGAGCGTCCGATGCGGGTCGAGGCGCTGCAGGGTCGCGATGTCGTGCGCCTCAAGGGCGGCGATCCTACGTCTTCGGCCGCGGCTGTGAGGAACGCGCGCACCCGATCGAGGCAGGCATCGCGGCACGCGTGATTCCCGGCTTCTCGGCGGTATCGTCGCCCCCGGGCGCGATCGGCATCCCGGTCACCCGTCGCGTCTGGAGCCAGGGCGTGATCTTCGTGACCGATCATCGCAAGCGGACCGCGTCTGAGCGGCCGAGGATGTCGAGATGGCCGACACGGCCGACCTGCGTCTCGCGAACGGTCGATACCGCGCCGCCTCGCCTCGCCGTTGTAGGAACGCCCGCGTCGCGACGCCGCCGGCTCGGCTCGACCCTGCCGTCATGTAAAATACAGCCCCATTCGAATGTTGCGAAGCGCTAAGTTCGCGACGTTGCAGGAAGACTTCCGGCGTCTCCGCCCGCGTTTTCCGTCGGCCTTCTGGAGACCCCATGGCGCAAGCGATGCGACTGATCAAGAAATATCCCAATCGCCGGTTGTACGACACCGAGACCAGCACCTACATCACGCTGGCCGATGTGAAACAGCTGGTCCTCGAGCAGGAAGAGTTCCAGGTGGTCGACGCCAAGACGCAGGACGATCTGACGCGCGCGATCCTTTTGCAGATCATCCTCGAGGAAGAGGCCGGCGGCGTGCCGATGTTCACGTCGCCGATGCTCGCGCACATGATCCGTTTCTACGGGCACGCGATGCAGGGGATGATGGGGACCTATCTCGAGAACAACATCCAGGCCTTCATCGACATCCAGCAGAAGATGAAGGAGCAGCTCGGTGATCCGAGCCGTCCGCTGTACGACGCGAAGGGCTTCGGTCCCGACCTGTGGACGCAGTTCCTCGCCGGGCAGGCGCCGATGATGCAGACGGTCATGGGGAGCTACATGGAACAGAGCAAGACCATGTTCATGCAGATGCAGGAGCAGATGCAGAACCAGACGCGGACGATGTTCGGGAATGCGTTTCCGTTTCCGGGTGCGCCCGGCTCGCCCGCCATGCCGGCCGAGAAGACGAAGAAGTAGAAGACAGCATAGAGCGCCGGCGTCACACCGGCCGCCACGACGACGCGCATCGTGCGCGTCGTTTTCATTTGGGTCGTCGCTCGCGCAAACGGGCCACGACCGGAAGACCATCATGGAAACAGTTGTCGCACGTCCGTCCACCAGCAATGCCACGCCGAAGGTGGGTTTCGTCTCCCTCGGCTGTCCGAAGGCTCTGGTCGATTCCGAACAGATCCTCACGAAGCTGCGTGCAGAAGGTTACGAGACCTCGAAGACCTACGAAGGCGCGGACCTGGTCATCGTCAATACCTGTGGCTTCATCGACGCGGCGGTGCAGGAGTCGCTCGATGCGATCGGCGAGGCGCTGGCCGAGAACGGCAAGGTCATCGTGACCGGCTGTCTGGGCGCGAAGAAGGATGCGGTCGGCGCCGACCTGGTTTCGAAGATCCATCCGAAGGTGCTCGCCGTCACCGGTCCGCACGCGTCGAACGAAGTGATGCGGCACGTGCACCTGCATCTACCGCGGCCGCACGACCCGTTCGTCGATCTGGTACCGCATCACGGCGTGAAGCTGACACCGCAGCACTACGCGTACCTGAAGATCTCCGAAGGCTGCAATCACCGCTGCAGCTTCTGCATCATTCCGTCGATGCGCGGCGACCTCGTGTCGCGGCCGATCGGCGAAGTAATGCGCGAGGCCGAGAGCCTGCTCGAGAGCGGCGTCAGGGAGCTGCTCGTGATCTCGCAGGACACCAGCGCCTATGGCGTCGATTTGCGTTATCGCACCGACTTCGTCGACGGGCGTCCGGTCAGGACGCGGATGACCGAGCTCGTGCAGGAACTCGCGACGCTCACCGGCAGGGACGAAGCCTGGGTGCGGCTGCACTACGTCTATCCGTATCCGTCGGTCGACGAGGTGCTGCCGCTGATGGCCGAAGGCAAGGTGCTGCCTTACCTCGACGTGCCGTTCCAGCATGCGCATCCCGACGTGCTCAAGCGGATGAAGCGGCCGGCGTCCGGCGAGAAGAACCTCGACCGCATCCGCGCGTGGCGCGCGATCTGTCCGGAACTGACCATCCGCTCGACGTTCATCGCCGGCTTTCCCGGCGAGACCGAGGCCGAGTTCGCGTATCTGCTCGACTTCCTGCGCGAAGCCGAACTCGACCGGGTCGGCTGCTTCGCCTATTCGCCGGTCGACGGCGCCACCGCGAATCTGCTCGACGGCGCGTTGCCGGTCGAGGTACGCGAGGAGCGCCAGGCGCGCTTCATGGCCGAGCAGGAAGCCATCTCCGCGAAGCGCATCCGCCGCCACGTCGGCAAGCTGCAGCGCGTGCTGATCGACGACGTCAACGCCGAAGGCGGCGTCGCGCGTTCGTTCGCCGATGCGCCCGAGATCGACGGCAACGTCTTTATCGCACCGCCCGAATCCGCCAGCGCGCGGCTCGCCTGGCGCCAGAAGGTGAAGGTTGGTTCGTTCGCGACCGTGCGCATCACCGGCGCGGATGGGCACGACCTGTGGGGCAATCTGGCTTGACGGGTCGCCGCGCGGGCCGCACATTTCCGTCTTCATCGAACTGGCGATGCGCGCCGCGTGCCGACCACCGCACCTCCGACCACCAGCGTCAGCGCGCCCGCGATCGGCCAGCCGAAGCGCGCCGGGTCGGCGAGTCCGAGCAGGCAGGTCGAGATCAACGGCGTCATGTAGGCCAGGGTGCCGATCACACGTGCGTCGCCCCGTTGCAGCGCCGCGTCCCACAGGAAGAACGCGGCGCCCATCGGACCGATCGCGAGCACGGCCATCGGCAGCAGGTCCGACGTTCTGAACGTATATGGTGCCTCGAGAGCGGCATGGCACAGCAGCGACAGGACGCCGGACACGAGACAGGACAGGCCGACGGCCGCGGTCGGAAAAGACGTGCCGTTCTGGCGCAGCCGTTGACCCGTCAATGAGTAGGTCGCCCAGATGAAGGCGGATACCAGTGCCGCGACGTAGCCCCATGCCATGTCGCCGGACTCCGATGCGGTGAAGCTCGGCATGCGGCCGTTCGTGATGGCCAGCGTCGCGCCCGCCAGTCCAAGCAGCCCGCCGATTACATGCCGTCGCGTGAGTCCCGCGTTGCGCAGAAACACCGGCGCGAGCAGTACGATCAGCAGCGGCCATAGATAGTTGACCAGGTTCGCCTGCAGCGGCGGCGCGAGGCGCAGCGCGACGAACAGGAAGAAGTGAAAGCCGAACAGGCCGTAGACCCCGAGCAGCAACACGCGCGATGGCACGCGCCACTGCCGCCACGTCGGCGACGCAAGCAGCGCTGACAGGGTCAGCGCGGTACCGACCAGCAGGAACGGTGGCATCGCGGCGAGCCGCACGCCCAGCCACGCCAGGCTGCCCCACAACACGATGGCGCCGATCGCGAGCAGGCTCGCCCCGGTCGATCGCGTCATCGCGCGATCCGCATGTAGATCGACGCGACGGGTCCGAAGGCCGGATGCGTTGCAGTCCGATACGGCTTACCGGGCACGATCCCGATACTTGCCGCTCCATTCATCGAGGAGTTGGCCATGCTGCGCTGGGCTCTGATCTTCTTCGTCATCTCGCTGGTCGCGGGCGTCTTCGGGTTCACTGGCATCGCGCAGGGTGCCCGCTCGATCGCCAAGCTCCTGTTCTTCATCGCCATCGCGCTGTTCGTGCTGTTTCTGATCCTCGCGGTCACCATCGGCAGCACGATCTAGCGCGGTCTCGCAGTCATCAAAAAGGAAACACCATGGCGTCGACCGATCTCTACGAAAATGTTTGGAAGCGAATCAAGGATATTCGTTTCGCAATGCTGACCACGATCGAAGGCGATGGTAGCCTCGTCGCGCGACCGATGACGACCGTGCAGAAGACGTTCAGCGGTTCGTTGTGGTTCTTCACTTCGCGCCGTTCGCCGCCCGCGATCGCCGTCGCCGAGAATGCCACCGTCGGCGTCCAGTACACCGACAACGGCGACGATGTCTACGTCTCTTTGTCGGGCGACGCGAGGCTCGATGACGACCATGCGCGCAAGGAGGCGATGTGGAGTCCGATGGTCAAGGCCTGGTTTCCACAGGGCGTCGACGATCCGGACCTCGTGCTGCTGCGCGTCGACGTGCATACCGCCGAATACTGGGACGTGAAGGAGAGCAAGCCGGTCCAGTTGTTCAAGATGGCGCGTGCCGCGATCACCGGCCATCCGCCGACCGACCTCGGCGAGCATCGCACCATCGCGCTGTGAATTTCGGCATGGCGCGGTGAAGGCTTAATATCGCGCCATGAAATTCAAGGACTACTACGAAGTGCTCGGTGTAGCGCGAGACGCCACCGCGGCGGATGTCAAGAAAGCCTACCGCAAGCTCGCCCACAAGTACCACCCCGACGTGTCCAGCGATCCTGAGGGTGAGGCCAAGTTCAAGGACGTGGCCGAGGCGTATGCCACGCTGAAGGACAAGGAGAAGCGCGCGGCGTATGACCAGCTCGGCCGTCATCGCCCTGGCGAAGACTTCGAGCCGCCGCGCGGCTGGCAGCAGAACTTCGGCGATCAGGCGTCCGGCGGCAATGCGCGTTTCGACGACGTCGACCTGTCGGACCTTTTCGCGGCCTTCGGCGGCGGCGGTGGTGGGCGGACTTCAGGACGTGGCAGGCGGCCGCCGCGACCGGGCCAGGACTACGACGTCAGGGCGGCCGTTACGCTCGAACAAGTGTATGCGGGGGCCGAGATCGAGATCAGCCTCGCCATTCCCGAAGTCGGCGCGGACGGGCTTCCGCATCGCACGTCGAAGAGCTTCCAGATCAAGATTCCGAAAGGCGCACAGGACGGCCAGCGTCTGCGGCTGTCCGGTAAGGGCGGGGCGGGGCGCGATGGCGGCGCTGCCGGGGACTTGTACATCCTCCTCACGCTGCAACCGCATCCGCTGTATCGCCCGGTCGGCAAGGATCTCTATCTCGATCTGCCGCTGGCGCCGTTCGAGGCGGTGCTCGGCGCGAGCGTCGAAGTGCCGACGCTCGGCGGCACGGTCGAAATGAATATCCCGGCAGGTACTGCCGCAGGCAAGAAGTTGCGGCTCGGGAAGCGCGGG
Organism: Burkholderiaceae bacterium; assembly: GCA_039936235.1. Taxonomy (GTDB): domain Bacteria; phylum Pseudomonadota; class Gammaproteobacteria; order Burkholderiales; family Burkholderiaceae_D; genus CAHJXF01. Next base: position 11,413 of record JBDTIS010000102.1, read on the forward strand.
TTGCCGGGCAGCGACGGCCAGGCCGGGGATCTCTACGCGATCGTGCAGATCGACGTGCCGCCTGCGCCGAGCGAGCGGGAGCGCGCGTTGTACGGCGAACTCAAGGAGGCTGCGTCGTCGGATCCGCGGGCGCGGCTGAAGGCGTCTGGAAGCACCGGGGCGAAAGCATGACCACCGAACGCACCGGTGTCGTGTGGCTCGAGTCACGGACGGACTACTCGGTGCACGAGGTCGTGGAGATGTCGGGGCTTTCGCAAGCGCTGATCGACGAACTGATCGCCTGCGGCGCGTTACCGGTCGTCGTCACTGTCTCCTCCACATACCTCGAGGCGGAAGCCGTCGTCCTCGCGCAGGCCGCACGCCGCCTGCGCGACCACTTCGAACTCGACGACCAGGGCCTAGCCGTCGCGGTGTCGCTGTTGCGGCGCGTTCGGATGCTCGAGGCCGAGTTGTCCGACACGCGAGCGCGTGGCGTGTCCGAGCACGGCTGACCTGCGCTCGCGAGGGCGGTGGTGCGCTTGTCCACGCTGCGCCGTTCGTCTGTGGGATCGGAACACAGCGCGCGTCCGTCGACCACCCGCCCTCGATCCGGTTGCCGGGCAAGCCTTGCGGCACACGCTGCGGCAAAGCGACTACCGCAACCGGCTCGGCATCGAGCCGACGCGCGTCGAGCAGCAGCGCGGACTCATCGAACCGTTCTCCTTGGCAATGGAGAAGGTTTCGTCTTCAGCGCGCCCACCAGGCGTCCCGGACCGAACGAGCCTTGGACTCGTCGACAGCCGCTTGCGTGTCGACTGAGCCGCTTCAGCGTAGAACCGGAAGGGCCACGGCCCGAGCGGCGATTCCAACGGGCCGCGGGCGCTTACGGCCGGCCGCAGAGCCGTCGCGGCCCAGAACACGGCAAGCGCCTCGCCGTTGCGGACGAGCCTGGCGTTAGCCCGTCTCGAAGTAAAAGGGCCTGTCGATTTCTCGACAAGCCCTTCGTATCTGGTGCGCCCGGCAGGAATTGAACCCACGACCCCTTGGTTCGTAGCCAAGTACTCTATCCATCTGAGCTACGGGCGCAACGGGCGGCATATTACCACAGCGAACATGCGCTGCCCGCCCTCGCGGATGGCTTCGACGCCCGGTGAGCGCCTCAGTCGGCCGGCCCCAGGCGCCCCAATAGCGCGATCACTTCTGCGCGTTCCGCAGCGCCCAGACGCTGGCTGATCCGCCGGTCGTGTGCCCGCACGCGGCGGCGGGCGATGACGAGCTTCGCCCTGCCTTCCGGCGTCAGGATCAGCCGCCACGAACGCGCATCGGTGCCGTCCGCTTCACGCGTTACCCACCCGCGCGTCTGCAGTCCGTTGACGACCTGCACGACACCGGTGGCGATGATGCGGTCCCGCGTCTGGCCGTTCTCGACCCTGTTCACCAGCGCGCCGAAGCCGTCGAAGCTGTCGGTGGCAGTTGCAGCCGCTCATGTTGCTCACCATGCCATCGGCTAGCCCGTCGAGTGCAGAGCAGGTCTGCGTGATCGACGATGCGAGAAGCCGCGTTGCCCGCGAGGCGACCGATCGCACCGGTTCCTGTTGGCGCATTTATCGCGACGAGCTCTATCGCGCGGACGAGACCTTCGAGACCGCGTTCACCGAGACCGCCCGCGGTGCGCTGGCCGTCAATTTCTATCACCACCGCCATCAGGGCCACTACAGCGACCAGCACCTCGCGGCTTTCGAAGGAATCGCGTCCACCATCGTCGCGGCCGTGCGGCGGGATCACGAGCTACGCGTGCCCGCCCATGCCGCGGCCGAGGAGGCCGACTGACCGAAGCCGCTGCGCATCGCGTCGCTCGAGGCCAGGCTCGCATTGCACGAGCCCGGCCTCACGCCGCGCGGGCTCGCCGTCTGCGCGCGGCGGCTGATCGGCATGCTGTACGAAGGCATCGCGACCGATCCGGGGATCAGCCTCGCGTCGGTGAAGACCTATCGCAAGCGCGCGTTCGAGCGCCTAGACATCCATTACCGCAACGAGCGCTACGGCATCGCGATCGGACTGGGACGGTCGTGATGGTGCGGCCTGGTTGTGGCTCGCACGGCTTGGTACCATCCCGCGCACCGCAACCCACCTTGCCCACAGGACGTTGATGAAAACACGCGCCGCCGTACTGGACCGCATGGGAATGGACCTTCCGTATGCGACCAGCCGTCCCCTGATCATCCGCACTGTGGACCTCGACGAGCCCGGACCCGACGAGGTGCTGATCAAGGTCGCGGCCGCCGGTTTGTGTCATTCGGACCTGTCGGTGATCAACGGCGACCGGCCGAGACCGATGCCGATGGCGCTCGGGCATGAAGCGTCAGGCATCGTCGAAGAAGTCGGCAGCCACGTCCACGACCTGCAGCGAGGCGATCATGTCGTTGTCGTGTTCGTGCCGAGCTGTGGTCACTGCGCGCCCTGTGCGGAAGGACGTCCGGCGCTGTGCGAGCCCGGTGCGGCGGCCAACGGCGCCGGCACGCTGCTATCCGGTGCCCGTCGCATTCATCAGGACGGCGATGCGGTGCTGAACCATCACCTCGGCTGCTCGGTGTTCGCCGACTACGCGGTCGTGTCGCGGCGCTCGCTGGTCCGCATCGATCCGGAGATCCCGCTCGACCAGGCGGCTCTGTTCGGCTGTGCGGTGCTGACCGGTGTCGGCGCGGTCGTCAATACCGCGCAGATGCGGGCCGGTGGGTCGGCTGCGATCATCGGCCTCGGTGGCGTAGGGCTAGCGGCATTGATCGGTGCGTATGCGGCCGGCGCGCGGACCATCGTTGCAATCGACCTGTCGCCGGCCAGGCTCGACGACGCGCTGGCGCTCGGCGCCACGCATGCGATCGATGCGCGCAATCCGGATGCCGCCGCCGAGGTGCGTGCGCTCACCGATGGCGGCGTCGAATACGCGTTCGAGTTCGCCGGCGCGATCCGCGCGCTCGAACTCGCCTATGCGATCACGCGCCGCGGCGGTACCACGGTCACGGCAGGGCTACCGCCGGCGTCGGCGAGCTTCGCCGTTCCGGCCGTGAGCCTGGTTGCCGAGGAGCGTACCGTCAAGGGCAGCTACATCGGCACCTGCGTGCCTTCGCGCGACATCCCGCGCTACATGGACCTCTACAAACGCGGCCGGCTGCCGGTCGACCGCCTGCTCAGTGGTCGCCTAGCGCTCGAAGACATCAATCACGGCTTCGACCTGCTGCGCGAAGGCAAGGCGGTTCGCCAGGTCGTCGTCTTTTCCTGACCCGGCCGAATCCGCGCTGCCGAGTCGGCGCGTCGCGCCTCGCTGCTGGACATATGTGCCGGACGGCCCGCGAACATTGCTGACCGCGGCACCTCGACTTTTGCGCAAAGCCCATCCGCGGATCGTCCGATCGGTCGATGGTTTACCGTCCGACAAAACAACATGCGGTCGCACCTCTACAGTGGCCGATCTCGCCAACAGCCGGCTACACGCTGGCCACGGTGCAACAGCCAGGAGATATCTATGGATACGGTCATGGACAAGTCGGACATCGTCGATCTACTGAACGATCTGATCGAAGTAAGCAAGGACGGCGAGTACGGATTCAGGGAAACTGCGGAACATGCGAAGTCGCCGAACATCAGAAGTACCCTGTCCGCGCGCTCGGCCGATTGCGCGGCCGGTGCCGCGGAGTTGCAGCGTCTCGTCACGACGTACGGCGGCAAGCCGGAGACCAGCGGATCGACCGGTGGCGCCCTGCACCGCGGCTGGGTATCAGTGCGTTCGGCGCTGACTTCGAAGGATGATCTTGCGGTACTCGAAGAAGCCGAACGCGGCGAGGACTCGGCGCTGAAGAAGTATCGTGAAGCGGCGTCGAAGGCACTGCCCGCGGACGTGCAGGCCGTCGTGCAGAAACAGTTGCAGGGCGCCCAACGCAACCACGATCAGATCAAGACCCTGCGCGACAGCGTGAAGGCGGCGGCGGCCTGAACCATGGTCACCGCAGCATCGGGAAACGGCGCCGCAAGGCGCCGTTTTTGTTTTGCGCGGTAGTCGCGACACGGTTTCATTCATGCTGCAGTGATGAACCACGATGCCGTACGCGCGATGAGAACACGGCGAGTCCTGGTCGTGCTCGCGCTCGTCTGCACGGCGCTGGCAATCCTCTGCGCGATGTTGCCGCACGCACGCGAGTGGCTGGACTACGACCGCGAGGCGCTGGCACGCGGTGAAGTCTGGCGCCTCGCGACCGCGCATCTGGTCCACCTGTCGGCTGCGCATGCCGCTCTCGACATCACCGCGCTACTGCTGGTCGGCTGGATCTTCGGGCCGTACCTGCAAACGCGCGAACTCGTCGGGTTGCTCGTCGTGGCGATCATCGTCATCGATGCGAGCCTATGGTGCCTGCATCCGGAGGTCGATCATTACGCGGGCCTGTCGGGGCTGTTGCATGCCTGGTTCGCGGCCTGCGCAACGCTCTGGTTGTTGTCTGCGGCCCCACAGGCGACCAGGATTTCGCGACGCGCGTGGGGCGTTGCGTTGCTGACCGGTCTGGCCGTCAAGCTCGCGCTCGAAAGCGGGGGTCACGCCTTCTGGCTGGCCGACGCCGGCTTCCACGTCGTGACCGCAGCGCATCGCTGGGGCGCCGCGGCCGGGTTCGCGTGCGCGATCGTGATCATCGTGATTCGGCGTCGGCTATTCGCAGCCCCCGCGTCGCCACGCCGATGAAGCCGAGGATCAGCAAAGCAGTCGGATCGACGGACCCCCCGCCGCCGCCAGAGCTGGAAGTGCCGGCGGCGGGCGACGCGGCGACGACTGGCGCCGCGACCGGCGCGTTCGGGCTGACGCCTCCAGCGAGCGCGAACGCGCGCGTGACGGCGGCGTTCGCATCGACGTAGCCGGCCCCGCATGCGGCCGTGGTGCAGTTGCACGGCGTCGTGTTGTTCGCGTTGTTGCCTCCACCCGGCACGCAGGTGGCGTAACCGGCCACGCTCGTGAACGCGCGCGCCGTGGTCCTCAGGACGTCGATGACCTGGGTTGAAGTCAGGTTTGGATTCGCCGACAGCATCAGCGAGACGACGCCGCTGACGACCGGCGTCGAGAAGCTGGTGCCGGCGCCGCTCGCGTAGAAGCCGGCCATCGTGTACGGCACCGGCGTCGTCGTCCCTGCATTGTCCGTCGACAGGAGCCGGTCGTTGGTGGCGGAGGTGTAATCGCCGCCTGGCGCCATGATCGTCAGCCCGCTGCCGCTGTTGCTGTAGACCGCGCGCGTGCCGTCGCCGCGCACCGCGCCGACGGAGATCACGCCGGGACAGCTCGACGGAAGAATCGGCGTCGCGTCCTCATTGCCCGCCGCGGCGACGATGATCGCGCCGGTCGCGAGAACGTCGATCACCGTCTGGTTGTAGGCAGATGTTGCGCAGGTGCCGGCGCTGCCGAGGCTGATATTGATGATCTTCGCGGGATTCGGATTGGTCGGCACGTTCGGTACCGAGAGTCCGGCGGACCAGCGCAAGCCGTCGACGACGTCGGACCGATAGCCGCCGCAACGACCGGCGACGCGGATCGGCACCATCGTGGCGTTCCAGTTCAGGCCGGTGACGCCGAGTCCGTTGTTGCCGACAGCGCCGATGATGCCGGCGATATGCGTGCCATGCCACGATGAAGTCTCGACGCTGCAGCCCGACAGGAAGGGATTCGACGATGCGCCGTTCCCGACCCAGTCGCCGGGATCGCTCGCATCCGGATCGCGTCCATCGCCGTCGTTGGCGGTAGTGAACTGGTTCGCCGTCGTGCAGCCACTGTCGCCGATCGTGCAGTCGGCGCTGACGAAGTCGTAGCCGCCGACGAGCCGGCCCGCGAGGTCCGGATGATCGAAGCGCACACCGCCGTCGACGATCGCGATCCGCGCGGCGGACGTGCCCTTCGTGATGTCCCAGGCGCTCGGCGCGTTGATCGACGCGGCCAGCGGTGCCACGCCGGGCGCCTCCAGATAGGTCTGCTGCGCGAAGAGCGGGTCGTTCGGGATCGCGGCCAGATGTTCACGGGCGTCCACGTATGCGTACTCCACAGTCGGGTCGAGACGCAAACGTGCGACGACCGCCTGCACGCTCTCGTTGCGCATCGCCTGCGGCAGCGCGACGACCTGCGCATCGTCGGACATCGGCCGCACCGCGCGCAGCGCGATGCCGGCCGTGCGCGACAGCGCCGACGCGCGATCGGCCGCCATCGCGCGCACCGGCTGGTTGCGGAGCGCCTCGCTGCGATAGCCGCTGCGCAGCTTGACGATGATGCGATCCGTGGACGACCGCGTCTGCAGCATCGAGCGGAGACGAACCTGTTGCGCGGGCGCGGCGGTCGCGAACAGTGCAGTCGCCAACGATGCGATGGTCAGCAGGCGCTCGAAGGAACGATGGCGGTTCAAGGTCGACCTCTCGATGGAGTGACACACGGGCACGCGTTCCGCGCCGCATTCGAATGCGCTGCGCACTTCACTGGATTCTTTCACGCCGATCGACTTCGACGCCGACCACGCCTTCGGCGCTGCCGAGTCGCGCGAGTGCCGCCGGGCACGGGTCGACGGCGTGCGGATCGCGCGGATCGGTGCAGACGACGCGCATCACGAACGCGTCGCCGGACATCGGCCGGATCGCTTCGATGTCGGCGACATGCGCCAGGCTCGCGAGACGCGCGAGGAACGCGGGCTGTTGCGGATCCGGGACGCCGTGCGCGAAGCGCACGATGACGCGCAGCGTCGGAGGCGGCGCGGCAGGCGCGTCGGCCGCGCATGCGGCAACGGATGAAACGATGCACATCGTCGTCAGCGCGATGAGGTTGGCGAGAAGCGGAGCATGCACCGGTGCGCCGCGGCCGTCCTGGCTGTTCGTTGTCATCGGTTGTGCGCTCTTGGTGCGGAGCACCGTCGCTCCGCCGACATGGTTCGATCGACACTCTAGCCGAGGCGGACGCTGCGCGGTAAGCGCTTTCGACGGGACACGGGACGATTCCCGTAACATCGCCGCACTGCGCGCAGGCAATCGGGCCGCGCACTCCATCGAGACGCAACGCATGTCATCCGAAGTCCGTACCCGCATCGCCCCGTCGCCGACCGGCTTCCTCCATCTCGGAACCGCGAGGACCGCGATCTTCTCGTGGGCCTACGCCCGGCATTTCGGTGGCAGGTTCATCCTGCGCATCGAGGACACGGACGTCGCACGTTCCACGCCCGAAGCGGTGGCCGCCATCATCGACGGACTGGCCTGGCTCGGGCTCGATGCCGACGAGGGCCCGTTCTATCAGATGCAGCGTCTCGATCGCTATCGCGAGGTGGTCGACGCGATGATCGCGAGCGGCACCGCCTACCGCTGCTACTGCACGCCCGAGGAACTCGAGATCGTCCGTGAGGCGCAGCGCGCGCGCGGCGAGAAGCCGCACTACGACCGACGCTGGCGCCCAGAGCCCGGCAAGTCGCTGCCGGTGATTCCCGACGGCGTCGACCCGGTCATCCGCTTCGCGAATCCGGTCGACGGCGAGGTGACGTGGGACGATCTCGTCAAGGGGCCGATCACGATCTCGAACCACGAGATCGACGACCTGATCATCGTCCGTCCCGACGGCGTGCCGACCTACAACTTCTGCGTCGTCGTCGACGATTGGGACATGCGCATCTCGCAGGTTTTTCGCGGCGACGAGCACGTCAACAACACGCCGTGGCAGATCAACATCTTCCACGCGCTCGGCGCGCCGCTGCCGCAGTTCGGTCACGTGCCGGTGATCCTCGGCGACGACGGATTGAAGATGTCGAAGCGGCGCGGGGCGGTCAGTGTGCTGGCCTATCGCGATGAAGGCTACCTGCCCGAGGCGATGATCAATTACCTCGCGCGCCTCGGCTGGAGCCACGGCGACGCGGAGTTGTTCTCGCGCGAACAGCTGATCGAATGGTTCGATACGCGACACCTCGTGAAGAGCGCCGCGCACTGGGATCCTAAGAAGCTCGCGTGGGTCAACAACCAATACATCAAGGCCGCCGAAAACCGACGGCTCGCGACCCTGTTGCTGCCGCTGATGAACATGCGCGGTGTTCAGCCGGAACCGCTGCACCTGACGGCCGTGATCGCGCTGATGAAGGACCGCTGCGACACGCTGGTCCAGCTCGCCGATGCGGCGATGCTGTTCTATCGGGACGTCGTCGTCGATCCGGCGCTGAGGGGCGCGAACGTGTCGGCGGCGATCGTCCCTGCGCTGCAGGACTTCCTCACCCATGCCGCACGGATCGAATGGACGCGTTCGGCCATCTCGGTCGTGCTGAAGGCCGTGCTCGGGCTGCACGGCCTGAAGATGCCGCAGATCGCGATCCCGCTGCGGGTGCTGGTGGCGGGGCAGAAGGAGACGCCGTCGGTCGACGCGACGCTGGAGCTGTTCGGACGGGAGCGGGTGCTGGCGGCGGTGACGGAAGGCGTCCGCGGGTTGGTCGCTTAGACGCCTTTTTGGTGGCGCGGGGCGGGTTCGGCTCGGGTGCGGGATGCGATCGCACCACATCGCTGCGCAGCGCTTTTGCCACGCGCGTCAATTCGCATATAATCGCGGCCTTCGTGCGGGGGGTATAGCTCAGCTGGGAGAGCGCTTGCATGGCATGCAAGAGGTCAGCGGTTCGATCCCGCTTACCTCCACCAACCGAAGTCGTCGCGAGTCGTTCGCTGCGAGCATTGGCCTGAAGTACGCGGTCCCCATCGTCTAGAGGCCTAGGACACTACCCTTTCACGGTAGGTACGCGGGTTCGAATCCCGCTGGGGACGCCATAGCCGCCCGAAGCCGCTTCAACGGCTCGCCGAGTGCACTTCGTAGTCCATGCGCAGTATGTTCGTGCTCGCGTCGTATTGCTTTCGCTCGACCCCTGCACGCTCCGCGCAGGTCATTCCACAGTGCTCACGTTGCTGCTCCGGATCGGCCAGCTTCGCAAACAGCGCCGTTCTGTGCCATGCATGTTGAGTCCGGATGGTCCGCCATGTAGATGGCAATGCGACGCCACGGACATTGCACACCGCGCTGATGTCCCCCTGCTCTCGTCGCGAAGCCGATCGGCCTCGCACGGGACGATCGACATGATCGCCTGAAATCCGTCCCGATGGTCGAGGTGCTGGTCCGCTCGGCTCGCATGATCGTCGGTCTGGACTACGTCTTGCAACGCCCTACGCATCACCAGTGTCAGGGGAGCTCCAGAACACGTGGCCGCGGATCGTGTCGTCGCTCTTGCGAAAAAACGGGCACGTCTCGAGCCGGCTCTTCACCGTGCGGGAGATTGACGCCACCGTCCAAAGCTGCCCACACATCAAGGTTACTTCGCGTGCTGAGGGCGGTGCTGGCATGCGGGACTTCGCTTGCCTTCATATTGAGCTTTCAAGGTCACCTTGCGCTCGTTGACGACCTTGCCTTTCATCCGAGCCGGCAATGCGGTCTCTCGATCGAGCATTCAGCCCTAAGTTCGCCAGAGCACAGACGCCAAGTCAGACAACGCTGATCATGATGACCGAAAAGCTGGTCTGCGCTGACTTGCCTGCTCGAACCAGCGGTCCTTTTCCGATGCGGATTCGCAATGAACGACCTGAACGGTTACGACTACGAAGACCTGAAACCCGGTATGAGCGCCGTGTTCGCGAAAACCATCACGGAGGCGGACATCGTGTTGTTCGCCGCCGTCTCCGGCGACAACAATGCGGTGCACATCAATGAGGAGTACGCGCAGACGACCCCGTTCAAGGGCCGCATCGCGCACGGCATGCTGACCGCGAGTGTGATCTCGGCAGCCATCGCGGGCCGGCTCCCCGGTCCGGGCACCGTGTATCTGAGCCAGAACCTTCGTTTCAGAGCGCCGGTCAAACCGGGCGACACCGTCCACGCCACGGTGACTGTCAAGGAGATGCTGCCCGAGAAGCGACGCGTCTCGCTGACCACCGTCTGCACCGTGAACGGGAAGGTGGTGATCGACGGCGACGCCCTGGTCATGCCCACTTTCGCCAAAGCCCCGAAACCCTGACGGCAGATGCCACCGCCCGAACCGGCTGCATCAGCGACAGATACGCGCCGGTTGCAAGGCGCTTCGATTCGAAAACCAGCGACACACTCAAAAGGAGACCTACATGGCAAATAACGCCAAACCCTTCGCCGACATGGCAACGATGATGCAGCAGTTCAAGGTTCCGGGTTTCGACATGGCGCCCATCATCGAGTCGCGCCGCAAGGACATGGAGGCGCTCGTCGAGGCCAACAAGACTGTCTACGAGGCCGTGCAGGCACTGGCCCGCAGGCAGACCGAGATCATGACGGAAACGACGCAAGGGCTTCAGGACAGCGCCAAAAGGCTTTCTGGCGGAGGAGCGCCGGATGCCGCCCTGGTCGGAAACGCTTATCAGAAAGCGTTCGCCGATATGAAGGAGCTCGCCGAGATGGTGCGGAAGTCGCAGATCGATGCGATGGCCGGCATCACGGCGCGCGCAACGCAAAGCGTAGCGGAGATGAAGTTGCTGATGCAGCCCAAGTAGACACGAGACGAAACGCCGATGGACGCCGTTCGCCGTGCATTCCGGCGCGGCGGGCCGATATGCGTCGCTCTTCAGCGTCACGATCACGAGTACGCGTCGTGACCGACCCCGGCTCCGTGAATGGAGGCCTTTCGATGGACCAAGCTCCGGTCATGCATATCGACACCTATAACCTCGGCCTCGGCAAGAACGAAGCCAACTACGTGGCCCTGTCGCCGCTCAGTTTCATCAAGCGCGCGGCCTTCGTCTACCCGAACCATATCGCCGTCATCCATGGCGACTGGCAGATGACTTGGAGGGAAACGTACGCGCGTTGCCGGCGCCTGGCCTCGGCGCTCAGCAAGCGCGGCGTCGGCGCGGGTGACACCGTGGCGCTGATGGCGCCCAACGTCCCGGCGATGTACGAGGCACATTTTGCCGTGCCGATGCTCGGTGCGGTCCTCAATACCTTGAACACGCGGCTGGACGCGGAAGCCATCGCCTTCATGCTGCAGCATGGCGAAGCCAAGGTGCTGATCACCGATCGGGAATTCTCGGGGATCATCGAGCACGCCCTGCCGATGCTCGAGCAGCGACCGCTCGTCATCGACATCGACGACCCCGAGTACCCGGGGGGCAAGCTTCTTGGTGCAATGGACTATGAAGCTCTGCTGCGTGAAGGCGACCCGGACTTCGAGTGGTCACTGCCGGCGGACGAATGGGATGCGATCGCGCTGAACTACACGTCGGGCACCACCGGAAATCCGAAGGGGGTGGTCTATCACCACCGCGGCGCCTATCTCAACGCGGTCTCCAACATCCTCTCCTGGGGGATGCCACACCACGCGGTATTCCTGTGGACGCTGCCGATGTTCCATTGCAACGGCTGGTGTTTTCCCTGGACGATGGCCGCCAATGCCGGCACCAACGTGTGCCTCCGTCGTGTCGACACCGCAGCGATATTCACGGCGATCAAGACGCATACCGTGACGCATTTCTGCGCGGCGCCGATCGTGCACAGCATGCTGATCAATGCACCTTCAGAGATGCGCAGCGGCATCGAACACAAGGTTTCCGGGTTCATCGCCGGCGCCGCGCCGCCGGCCTCCGTGATCGAAGGGATGGAACGCATCGGCTTCGACATCACCCATGTCTACGGCCTGACCGAGACCTACGGACCCGCGGGTGTCTGCGCCAAGCACGCGGAGTGGGACCGACTGTCGCTCGAGCGCCGCGCCGAACTCAACGGGCGCCAGGGCGTGGCAGCGCCGATGCAGGAAGACATGACGGTAATGGACCCGGCCACCATGCAGCCCGTGCCGTGGGACGGCGAGACGATGGGTGAAATCATGTTCCGCGGCAACCTGACCATGAAGGGCTATCTGAAGAACCCGCATGGGACCGAGAAGGAGTTCGCCGGTGGCTGGTTTCACACCGGCGATCTGGCGGTGGTCTATGCCGATGGTTACGTGAAGATCAAGGACCGCTCGAAGGACGTCATCATTTCGGGTGGCGAGAACATCTCTTCGCTCGAAGTGGAGGACGTGCTCTATCGCCATGCCGCGGTGAGCGGCGCGGCCGTCGTCGCGCGTCCCGACGAGAAATGGGGCGAAGTGGCGTGCGCCTTCGTCGAGCTGATCGAGGGTGCGGAGGCGACCGAACGTGAACTGATCGATTTCTGCCGCGAACGCCTGGCACGCTTCAAGGTGCCCAAGAGGATCGTCTTCGGTCCTCTGGTGAAGACCTCGACCGGCAAGATCCAGAAGTTCGTCCTGCGCGAACAGGCCAGGGCGCTGGTCGATTGACGGTTGCGAAACGACGCAATGCAAAGGACGCATCGATGACAACCTACATGGCGCCGACCCGCGACATGTTGTTCGCGCTGAACGAACTGGCTGGCTTCGCCGAGATCGCGGCGCTGCCCGGCAACGAAGAAATCACGCCCGACCTGGTAGAAGCGATCCTCGACGAGGCGGCCAAGTTCGCGACCGAGGTACTCGTCCCGATCAATGCCCAGGGCGACCGCCAGGGCTGCACCTGCAAGGACGGCGTGGTGACCACCGCCGACGGCTTCAAGGAGGCTTACGGCAAGTTCGCGGAAAGCGGCTGGAACGCCATGCCGGCCAGCCCCGACTTCGGCGGCCAGGGGCTGCCAGCGCTGGTGTCGACGCCGGTGCTCGAGATGTGGAAGGCGTCGAACATGTCGTTCTCGTTGTGCCAGATGCTCACGCTCGGTGCCGTGTCGGCCATCGCCCAGCACGGCTCCGAGCGGGACAAGCAACTCTACCTGCCGAAGATGGTTGCGGGCGAGTGGACCGGCACGATGAACCTGACCGAGTCTCAGGCCGGTTCGGACCTCTCCGCCGTGCGCACCAAGGCCGAACCCGACGGAGACCACTACCTGATCAGCGGGACCAAGATCTTCATCACATGGGGCGAGCACGACATGGTGGAGAACATCATCCACCTCGTGCTGGCGCGCCTCCCCGACGCACCCGAAGGAACGCGAGGGATCTCGCTGTTCGTCGTCCCCAAGTTCCTGGTGAACGTCGACGGCAGCCTCGGCCGGCGCAACGATCTGATCTGCGCGTCGATCGAGCACAAGATGGGCATTCACGGCAGCCCGACCGCCGTGATGTCGTTCGGTGAGAACGGTGGCGCGACCGGCTACCTGGTCGGTGAACCGAACCGCGGCCTGGCCTGCATGTTCACGATGATGAATCATTCCCGCCTGAACGTCGGCCTGGAGGGCGTGGGGATCTCCGAGCGCGCCTACCAGCAGGCGCTGAGTTTTGCGCGCGAACGCGTGCAGAGCCGCCCCATCGGTGTGACCGTCGGAGGACCTGTCCCGATCATCCGACATCCCGACGTAAGGCGCATGCTGATGGGCATGAAGGCGCGCATCGAGGCCATGCGCGCGCTGGCCTATTACACCGCCGCGCAGATCGACCAGGCGCATTCGCATCCCGACCCGGTCGAGCGGCAGAAGCGCCAGGCGATCACCGATCTCCTGACGCCGGTGGTCAAAGGGTGGTGCACGGAGAATTCACTCGACATCACGTCAACCGGCATCCAGGTGCACGGCGGGGTGGGCTTCATCGAGGAGACCGGTGCCTGTCAGCACATGCGCGACGCGCGCATCACCACCATCTACGAAGGCACGACCGGCATCCAGGCCAACGATCTGATCGGGCGCAAGGTCGCGCGCGAGCAAGGCGCTACGGTCAAGCTTCTGCTCGGCGAGATGAACGCGACGCTCGCAGCGCTCGAAGCCCTGGGGGGCGAAGACCTGCGCGTCATCCACGCTTCGCTTCAGGGTGGCACCGTCGCGCTCGAGCAGGCAACCGAGTGGCTGCTCGGAACCTACGATCGCGCTCCGGCCCGTGCTGCCGCGGGCGCCGTTCCCTATCTCAAATTGTTCGGCACCGTCGCGGGAGGCTGGCTGATGGCGCGCGCCGCCCTGATCGCAGCAGCGAAGCCGGTCACGAACGACGCCGACTTCTATCGGGCCAAGACGGTCACCGCCCGCTTCTACGCCGAACACGTTCTGCCGGAAGCTCTCGCATTCCGCGAGGCGATCGTAGCTGGCGCCGACTCGGTTCTGGCCCTGGATGAAGCGCTGTTCTAAACGGCATCATGGAAGGTGGCGCGGGGACGAACGGCCGAACCTGCGAAATGTGAAGTACGAGTCGATCGTTTCATCCGCGTACCAGCGCACAGGCTCGACATGGTTTGCAGCGCTTTCTGGCGCGTCTGCAGGAGATCGTCGGCAGCGCGCCGGGCTAGGGTCCCCGCGACGAACGCCGCCACCCTCGTCGATCTGGCGCGAACCCTGGTGCGGGTTCCTCGGGTAATCCGAGGTACCTCTTGATAATCTTCTTGATGCGTTTCGCCCGACTCTGAACATGCCTCGATGCGGGGTCGAATACGGTGTCGTCCATCGTGATCAAGCGAACACGCCCGGCGTCGGCGGCCTGGGCTAAAAACGGATGACTATGGCTGCAGGTCTCTAGATCGGCATCACGCAGCGGCAGAAGTCGTTGTCGCTGGTGGCGATCGACAGCGGTCCCCGGGCAAGCGAGACGCTCTTTCCGAATACCGCACTGGGCGCGGAAGCGATCCGGATCTATCTGAACGATCACGATGGACCGGTCGGCCTGGCGGTCGACGAGGCCCTGATCGACTTCGCGCTGCGATGGGGACGCACCACCCTGGCGACGACCACCTTGGTCTCACCCGGCGCAGCGGCGCTGAAAGAGATGCTCGCCCGCTATGCGAGCCACGCGCTGTGAGGTCCAGTTCAGCGCCGTGGCAGCCCGACCATGCTCTTCGACGCACTGCAGCGCCGTGAGCAAGCCGCTTCCACTGCGCCGGGCGCCGGCTTCGCCATTCCGCACGCTCGGTTGTCCGGGATCGAACGGCCGGTGACCGTCTTCACGCGCTTGCGGAGCGCAATTCCGTTCGGTGCAGCCGATGGCATTCCTGTGACCTGTGTCCTGGTGATCATCGTGCCGAAGAATGGCGCGGATGCGGACCATCTGACGATGCTCGGGCTGGTCTCGGCGTTGTTTTCCGCTGGAGACTTCAGGAAACGGATCGCGGTCGCGTCCGATGTGGTGACGGCCGAGGCAGCCTTCCGCACGTGCATTTCGACGCTGGTTCAGAAAGCGCACGTGGATTAGGCATGAGGGCATCGCCGCGCATCGGCGATAATTCGCCACCCGATCGACCAGCGGCGCGTGAGCAGTCGCGTCGTGTCACGCCTCATCGATGACCTCACCTTCGTTTCCCGTCGCGGCCCTTCTTCGGGCCGCTGTCGCGCTTCTCGTGCTGCCGCTGTCGGTCGTCGACGCCGCGGACGCCGTGCCACGGACCGTATCGACGCAGCCGCCTGTTGCGTCGACCGTCGCGATCACCAGCGACTTCGGCAACGCCACCGGCACCGGCGACGCCCTCGTCGTCGAGGCGCCGAACGTCTCTGCGCGCATCTATCGCACCGGATACGGCACGACGGTCGTCTTTGAAAACGGATCGCTTCGTGGACCGCAGGCTGTCGATCGATCGGGTCACTACCGCATCGCGATCGGCGGCAAGATCGTGTTCGACGGCCCGATGACGCTGCTGCCTTACGGCCGCTCGAAACACGGTCCTTTCCGTACCGACGGTAGTCCGCCCCTCGTGCCGCAGATGACCGACGACGTGCGTCGCAGGGCGCACCTGAACATCGGTGTCGAGATCCCCGAGAGCGTGCTGGCGAGCCTGCCTGCGAGCTTCCCGAAGAAGATCGCGATCGGGCCGGGAACGCCTAACGGGATCGGTAGCGTGCCCGCCTACATGGCAACCGGCGGCGCGAATCCGAACATCGGGATCGTGCCGGCCCACGCCGCGCGGGCGCTGGCGTCGGGTGATCGCCGGGCAGTGATGAACACGCTTGCCGAGGCCGATGCCTTCTTCACATGGCCGATCCACTACCGCGACGCGAAGACGGGCAGGGCGCCCGTCTACACCGATCATCCGTATGCATCCGTCACATCGTCGGACCGGGGTGACCACGTGCGCAACTCGGGGCAGGACATCGTTCAGCCGGACAGCGCGCATCAACCGCATCCGCTGTTCGTGGCCTACCTGCTGACCGGCGAGCCCTACTATCTCGACGAGATGCTGCTGTGGGACGCGTGGAATTATCTGTTCGGCACCGACGCCGGTCGGCTCGGCGCACTGTCCCTGATACGCACGGACTCCGGCTATCAGACGCGGGCGGCCGCGTGGGTGCTGGTCGCGCGCGGACAGCTGCTGTCGGTGCTGCCGAAGGACCACCCGAATCGCGCGGCGATCATCGCGTCGATCGAGGCCAATGCGCGCATCTACAAGGAACGCTTCATCGATGGAACTTTCGACGAGAGCAAGCTGATCTATTCGCCGTACCTCACCGGCGGCGCCAGGAACAACCTCGGACTGTTCTGCTCGGACGCGACCTACGGCATCGCGGCCGACGGCTCGGTGCTGACGACCGGCTGGATGAACGCGTTCATGGTCCAGATGTGGGCTTACCTGGTGACGCTCGACCTGCCTCTGAGCGTGCAGGGAAAGGCCGACCTTGCGCAGGTCATGCACTTCGGCTTCAAATTCGAAAAGCGGCTCGGACGCAACGGGGGTTGGGACGTGCGGCGGATGGGCACCTACGCATTCCCCGCCGGCGTGATGGTCGATGGCCACATCCGCTGGTATGCCGACCACGCGGAGACCTACAAGCACCAGATCGCGCTGCTCAAGCCGCTGCCGGCAGGCAGCCGCACGATGGTTTCGCACGACTCGAACAATCCGATCGAAAGCTTCGGCAGCTTCGAAGGCAACGAATGGCCGGCCGTGGCGTTCGCGAAGATGTACGGCGACGACGACGGCGCGTTCGATGCGATCGTGGCAACCGATTCGTTCAGGCGGCTCGCGCCCGGCTTCGATCCGCAGTGGGCGATCTTTCCACCGGGAATGTCCGTGTCGTCGATCCTGAAGGCGACGAAGACGCCTGCTAAGTGACGGGTCAGGATGCCGGACGCGGCGCCTCGCAGTTCCAGCACTGGGCGAACTGGCCCTCGACGAGTTCCCCGCACCGAAAGCAACACCATGCCGCGGACGTGCGCGGCGAGCGAAACTCGGCGAGCAGCGCCGTCGCGCGCGGCAGGTCGTCGTCGTTGCGCACCCAGATCTGCGGCGCCACCTGGTCGGCCGGCAGCTCGCCGACCGCGGCGCCGATGTAGCGGTTGCGTAGCTCGCAGTCGATGCCCGCGTCGGCGAGCATCTGCTGCCATAGCGTCGCGATCAGCAGGTTGTCGGCGCGCGTGAGCAGCTTCATGGGTGATTCAGCGGTCGCGGAAGGTACTGCTCTCGCGCGTCAGCTTCGCGAACAGGTCGTAGCGACGCTGCGTGATCGCGCCGCTGTCGCGGGCGGTGATCACCGCGCAGCCGGGTTCGTGCAGATGCATGCAGTTCACGAAGCGGCACTTGCCGAGAAACGGCGTGAGCTCGGGGAAGCCGCGCTCGACAGTCCCCGGCGTCAAATGCGCGAGGCCGAATTCCTGAAACCCCGGCGTGTCGATGATCGCGCCGGCGGTCACGTCGCCGGTCGTCGACAGCAGATACAGGCGGGCGTCGGTGGTCGTGTGCTTGCCGGTCTGCAGCGCCTCGGAGATCTCGCGTGTAGCAGCCTGCGCGTCGGGCACGAGGATGTTCAGCAGCGACGACTTGCCCATGCCGGACTGGCCGACCAGCAGCGTCGTGAGCTGCTGGAAGTGCACCGCTGTGCGGGTGCTGACGTCGGCCGCGTTCTGCTTGATCGAGATCTCGTCGACCGCGTAGCCGAGCGCCGCGTACAGCTTGAGCGTCTCGCGTGCGGCATCGACCTTGTCTAGCAGGTCCATCTTGTTCAGCAGGATGCGCGCCGGGACATCGATGCTGGCCGCAGCGACCAGCGTGCGGCCCAGCAGTTCTTCGGAGAACGGCGGCGACGTAGCGACGACGATCGCGATCTGATCGATGTTGGCCGCGAGCAGCTTCGTGCGAAAACCATTCGATCGCGACAGCAGATTGCGCCGCGGCTGGAGCCCGAGAATGAGGCCCTGGCCTGAGCCGGTCGCCTCGACGTCGACGATGTCACCGCATGCGGCCTCGCTCTTCTTGCCGCGCGTGAAGCAGACCAGGCGCTCCCTGGCGTCGGTGACGACGACATAGTGACGTCCATGTGCGGCGACGATCCGGCCACGTTGCTTCAAGCGCAGGGGCCCTTCGGGCGCTCGACGTAGAGCGTGTCGCACTTGGCTGCACAAATAAAGTCGTTCTCGGAGATGCCATCGACCGAATGGGTGTCGAAGCGGATCGTGATCGTGTTGTAGCCGACCACCAGTTCGGGATGGTGGTCCTCGCGATGGATCGCGTAGGCGACCGCGTTGACGAACGCGATCGTTTCCCAGTAATCGGCGAACTTGTATGTGCGACGGATGCACTTGCCGTCGGACGCCCACTCGGGCAACGCCACCAGTTGCGCGCGCACCCCCTCGTCGCGCATCGCCTGCCCCTCCTGCAGAGGCTTGCAGTGTGCGACGAGCAGTTCGGCGAAGGTCTTGATCATGATGGTCCGGATTCAGAGAACGGGTAGCGGGGTGAGTGCGCTGCGAGGACGTCCGCCCGACATCGCCTCGAGCCGGCCGATACGCACGGCCGCGGGCGGATGCGAGTCGTAGAAGGTCGAGTGCAGCGGATCGGGCGTCAGCGTCGACGCATTGTCTTCGTAAAGTTTGACCAGCGCCCGAATCAGGTCGCCGGCATCCGCATGCGACGCGGCATAGGCGTCGGCTTCGAACTCGTGCTTGCGCGATGCGATGCTCGACAGCGGCGACAGCGGGAACGTGAACACCGGCAGCACGAGGAAGAACAGCAGCAGCGCGGTCACGTTGCGCATCGCGATCGTGGGATCCGTACCGAGGCCGAGATAGAACCACGGCTGTTGCGCGAGCCAGCCGAGCAGCGCCAGCGCCACGAGGCTGATCGCGAACGACGTGACTATCCGCTTGACGACGTGTTTCCGCGCGAAGTGGCCGAGCTCGTGCGCGAGCACGGCCTCGATCTCGTCGGCGGACAGGCGGCTGATCAGCGTGTCGAAAAACACGATTCGCTTGGCCGCGCCGAAGCCGGTGAAATACGCGTTGCCGTGGGCCGACCGCTTGCTGCCGTCCATCACGTACACACCCTTCGACGCGAAGCCACAGCGCGACAGCAGGCCTTCGATGCGGGCCTTCAGGCTCGCATCGGACAGCGGCTGGAACTTGTTGAACAGCGGTGCGATCACGGTCGGGTACAGCCACAGCAACAGCAGGTTGAACGCGATCCACACGAGCCATGCGTAGATCCACCACAGGTCGCCGGCCGCGTTCATCAGCGTCAGCGTCAATGCGATCAGCGGCGTGCCGAGGACGACGCCGAGGACGGCGCCCTTGAGCAGGTCGACGAAATAGAGCCGCAACGTCATCCGGTTGAAGCCGAAGCGCGCTTCGAGTCCGAACTGGCGATACAGCGAGAACGGCAGGTCGATGATCGCGAACAGCACCGACACGACGCCGACCAGCGCCAGACCGGTCCACAGCGCGCCGCTGCCTGCGAGCAGGTGCTCGAGCCAGTCGTCGATAGACTGAAGACCGCCGAGCAGCGTCAGCGCGACGAGCAGCGCCGAGCCGACCGCGGTCTCGATCATGCCGAGCCGGGTGCGCGCAATCGTGTAGTCGGCCGCCTTCTGATGCGCAGCCAGCGGCACGTGCTCGATGAAGCGATGCGGTACGGCGCCACGATGGCCGGCGACGTGACGCATCTGACGCGACGAAAGCCACAGCTTGCCGACGGTGGTAACGACGAGCGCCGCGATGAAAAGGGTCGTGAACATGTGAGAACATCCGGTCCGGTTTTGTAGGCGAGCGCGTCGAGTCCGATCGAGGTGGTAATCGACGCCGGAGCCCCCGATCGCCGCGCCGCGCTTTCCTGCAGATGGGTCCGCGACCTTCGACCGCAACGTCGCGTCGCATTCTCGATGCGTCTACATCGAACTTCCCTCGAGCCAAAAAATTATGTCACAAGACGCCAAGCCTTCCGCCGCCGCCATGCTGCCCGGTGCCGACACGACACCGCTGATCTGGGTGGATATGGAGATGACCGGCCTCGACCCGGACAACGATCGCGTCATCGAGGTGGCCGTCGTCGTCACCGATGCGCAGCTGAACCTGATCGCAGAGGCGCCCGTCTACGCGATCCATCAGACCGATGCCACCCTCGCCGGGATGGACGGCTGGAACACCGCGACGCACGGACGCTCTGGACTGACCGAGCGAGTGCGTGTCTCGACCGCAACCGAGACCGAGGTAGAGGCCGCGCTGATCGACTTCCTGAAGCAGCACGTGTCGCGCGGCAAGGCGCCGATGTGCGGCAACTCGATCTGCCAGGACCGCCGCTTCATGGCGCGCGCGATGCCGAAGCTCGAGGCATTCTTCCACTACCGCAATCTCGACGTCAGCACGCTCAAGGAACTCTGCAAGCGCTGGCGACCCGAGGTGGCTTCGTCGTTCAAGAAACATCAGAAGCACGAAGCGCTCGCGGACATCCACGAGTCCATCGACGAGCTGAAGCACTACCGCGAGCATTTCCTGCGGGTGTGACGTGTGGGATGACAGACGCGCCGCTATGCCTCAGGCCGTTGCTTTCAGCGGCTTGCGCGAGATGTGCAGCATCCAGAACAGCAGAACCGCTGCAGCGATACCCAGGCTGACCGTGGCCGCGCCCCACAGTCCCTTGGCGCCGAGCGCTGCGTCGCCGAAGACCGGATGGAAGGCGACCCACCAGCCGCCGTACAGTCCGAAGCCCCACAGCGACACCGTGTAGATCAGCATCGGCGCGACCGCGTGCTTGTACGCGCGCAGCACGAAGCCGGACACGCCCTGGACTGCGTCGAAGCAGTGGAAGATCGCGACGAAGCCGATCAGCCCCAGCGCCACCTGCCGGACGCTGTCGTCGTCGGTATAGAGCCCGACGATCGCGTGGCGGCCTAACCACAGGCTGCCCGACACCACGACCGCGATCCCGAACGCCATCCGCAGCCCGGCGCGCGTGATACGCCGCGCGCCGTTGGCGTCGTTCGACCCGATCGCCTGCGCGACCAGCGACGACGTCGCGACCGACATCGACAGCGGCAGCATGAAGCACAGTGCCGCGAGATTTGCCACGATCTGGTGGCCGCCGGTGATGGTGGTGCCCAGCCGCGCGACCAGCAGCGTCATGAACGTGAACGACGTGACCTCGACGATGTACGACAGGCCGGTGGGGATGCCGAGCCTGAGCAGTTCGCGTTGATGGGGCCAACGCGGCCAGTCGAAGCGGATCGTGAAGCGGCGGTAGAAGGGGTCGCGCGACAGCGCGAAGAGCGCGATGCCGCACAGCGCCCACATCACGATCGCGGTCGCGTAGCCACAACCGGCCGCGCCGAGCGCGGGCAGGCCGAACTTGCCGTAGATCAGCACGTAGTTCAGCGGAATCTTCACGACTAGGCCGATCAGGTTGATCGCCATCGTCACTTTCGGGCGCGATACGGCGACGTTCAACGCGTACACCGTGCGGAAAAGCAGCGCGGCGGGCAGCGCGAACGTCAACGCGTGCAGGTAATCGCCGACCAGATCGCTGACGCGGTGGTCGACCGGGCTCATGATCAACCACACGTCCGGAAAATTCATGGCGACGTCGCCGACCAGCGTCAACCACAGTGCCAGCCACAGCCCCTGCATGTAGGTCTTGCCGATCGTCTCGTAGCGTTCGCCGCCGAAGTGCTGCGCGATGATCGGCGTCAGCGCGATCACGACGCCCATCAGGCCGACGAACACGCTCGCGTAGATGCTCGAGCCGAGTGCCATCGCCGCGAGGTCCTGCGGCGACGAGTGCCCGACCATGATCGTGTCGGCGACGCCGAACGCGACCGCCGCCCACTGGCCGATCAACACCGGCCATGCCAGGCCCGCGATGCGACGCATCAACGCGACGCCGTTCTGGCGAGGCAGCGGTGCGAGACGCACGATCGCGCCTGCCGAGCCGGTCATCGCGCTTTCTGCGGGACGTCGGCAGGCTGCGGGACCGCCGTGTCCTGCGGTGTGGACGTGCCGGCGCCGGCGCCGCCGACGCCGACGATCGGCGCGTCGCGGACGTCGCTGCGATCGATCGCGTCGCTCGCGCCGCGCGTGGTAGTCGCGCCCACCTTGCGATAGAGGCGGAAGCGCTCGTCGCGGTCGGCTGCGCGACGGCCCTCCCATAGCAGGTTCCAGCGACCGGAAGGCAGCGTGTCGGGCCGCGGATTGCGCGCCAGGTCCTCGCGCAGCAAATAGTCGCATTCGTCGATGTTGGTGCCGCCGTAGTCGACATGGGAGAAGAGGACGCCGCCGAACCAGGCGAACGACGCGCGTTGCGCGAGGCCGAGTCCGTCGGTCGCGACGCACGAGCCGCCGGGGGCGGCGCCATGGACCGGGTCGACCCTGCCCGAAGAGATCGTCGGGGGTTTGCGCGGGTTACGCGCGCGCGCCGCCTGCTGTCCTGCCTGGGCGGCGGCGGCGAGCGCCGACGTCAGCTCCGCCGCGACGCCGCGATAGGTGCGGCTGTAGTCGATCGTATGGATGAACAGCGTCGATGTCAGTGTCCAGGCCAGCGTCAGCCCGGCCGATGCGAGCACCACGCTGCGCCACAGGACCTTCGGGTGCGACACGATGCGCCACCGGACGACCGCGAGCCAGCCGATCGTCGCGGCCCCCGCGAGCGCGACGACTACCGGCCGGAACTCGTAAGTGGCGCCGGGCGTCAGCCGCGCGATGCTGCGGGCAAAGCCGGCGGGCGCGCCCGTCATCTTCGTGTACCAGGCGAACCAGATGAAGACGGCGACGATGGAATAGACCAGCAGACTGAACCAGTCGAATGCGTTCGCGCCACCGCGCTGCAGCGTCGGGAGGCCGACCGCGGCCAGCATCACCAGCCCCGGCAGCACCAGCAACAACTGGCCGTCGGACGTGTCCGAGGTCGAGCACAGCACGGCGATCATCGCCAGCACGAATCCGGCCGGCAGCGCGAGGTGCGCCTCGGCGAGCCGGTCGCGCCAACTCCACACGCCCCATGCGGCGAGCGGCCATGCGATCCAGGTCGACCACGGCAGCGTCCGCACGTACTTGGCGGCGGCCCGCGCGTCGATTCCGTCGAAGTAGTGCCACCAGTCGTTGAGCCGCCACGCGATGTGGGTCGCGCCGTCGGGGACCACGATCCAGGTCAGCAGCGGCCAGACCGCAAGCCCGACGACGGTCGTCGGCAGCAGGATCTTCCAGGCTGCCGTCCTCGCGTGGCGAAAGTCGCCGTTGAAGCCCACCAGCGCGACCCACAGGCCCGCGATGGCGAGCGCAGGTGCGGGGCCGCGCGACAGCACGAGGCCCACGAGCGACAGCGCGATCCAGCCGGCGCCGACGCGTGGCTGCTCGAGGCTGCGGGCCATCCCGTACAGCGCGACCGCGAGCATGGCGAGCATCGCGACGTCCGACGAGCTCTCGTGGGCACGGATCAGCAGGCCGACCGACGCGAGCAAGATCAGCAGCGCGCCGTCGGCAAGCACCCGTCCGTAGTCGCGCGGGTCGGGCTGGCCGCCGAACGCGAGCGTCGCCGGCTGCGCGGCTGCGCGCCTGCCGATCAGATAGGTCGCGTACCAGATCCCGGTCACCGCGACGAAGAAGAAGAACACGGTCGCCATCCGGCCCGCGAGATCGGCGCCGAGGACATTGCCGAACGCGTAGATGCACACGGCGCCGACCCAGTACATCAGCGGCCCGGAGCCGACGACCGGCGCGCCGGCCACGTTCGGCAACAGCCAGTCCGTGATGCCGCCGTAGCCGGCGCCGGTGGCCATCGTCCACATGGTGCCGAACGCGGACGCGTCCTCGCTCTTCCACGGATCCCGTCCTATCAGGCCTGGGAGTATGTACAGCAGGCACAGCAGGACCAGCGCCCAGCGCGGCAGCTTCAGCGTGGCGGACGCGGTCAGCCGCGCCGGCGATTGCGCAGCAGAGCGGGGAGGCGATGAGTTCGACTTCACGGCGCGATCATGAGTCGTCGAAAGAGATCGGGGCGACAGGCCGTACAGCCAACAAAAAAGGCAGCCTTGGCTGCCTTCTTCGGAGTAGCCGCGAGCTCGACCAAGGCCAGTCTCGCGGAACCGGAGCGGTCGCGCGTCAGGCCGCGGCCTTGCCGGCGCGGTTGCCGAACTTCTGGCGGAACTTGTCGATGCGGCCAGCCGTGTCCATGACCTTGTGCTTGCCGGTGTAGAACGGATGCGACTCGGACGACACTTCGAT
>JBDTIS010000103.1:0-4042 GCA_039936235.1 Burkholderiaceae bacterium
AGCCTGACTCTGTGCGCTGCACTTCCCGTTGTCTGTACGGCAGCGTACTGCGCATGACCCTCGGACTCGCCACGCAGGTGCTGTTAGCCCGCCGACTGTTCGCCGAGATCGGGCCGAGCCCGACCGCTGTGCCAGGCGATCCAGCGCGACTGCGCCAGGTGCCCGTCAGCGACACCGAGAGCAGCAGCGCACATGTTCGGCTGCGACTGGCCGCAACCAACTTCGACTCGATGGCGGCCGTGTAGAGATTGCCGATCGCGCGATGACCACCTTCGATGGCTGGGTGCACGATCCCTTCGGCACCGACGCGATGGTGCAGCGCTATGCGCATCCCGGTCGCGATCATGCCGCGGCCCATTTCAGGGCGGTCTCGAGATACCACGGGGGAACAGATCTTGCGACAAGCAACCAGACGAGCTGCAAGTCGTTGACTCTATGGGGTGGCTGATGGGACTCGAACCCACGACAACCGGGATCACAACCCGGGACTCTACCAACTGAGCTACAGCCACCACTGGGACAGATGATCGCCAGGCATTGCACCTGGACGAAGACAGCGAAATCGATGCGTCTTTGGCCTGCCCGGCGGGACTCGAACCCACAACCCCCGGCTTAGAAGGCCGGTGCTCTATCCGGTTGAGCTACGGGCAGCGATTCGACGCCGTGCAGCGTCCGAAATCCGTGGTCGGGGCGGCAGGATTTGAACCTGCGACATCCTGGTCCCAAACCAGGCGCGCTACCGGGCTACGCTACGCCCCGACGAAGCCGCGCATCATAGCTTGCGCGCCATCCTGGGTCAACGAAGGCCGCTGACCACGAACGTCGCCGACCACCTGCGATCAGCCGAAGCGACCGGTGATGTAATCCTCGGTCTGCTTCTTCTTCGGCTTGATGAAGATCTGGTCGGTATTGCCGAATTCGATCAGCTCGCCCAGATACATGTAAGCCGTGCGGTCGGAACAGCGCGCCGCCTGCTGCATGTTGTGCGTGACGATGACGACCGTGTAGTCGCTCTTTAGCTCGTCGATCAGCTCCTCGATCTTCGCCGTCGAGATCGGGTCGAGCGCCGAGCACGGCTCGTCGAGCAGCAACACTTCGGGCTTGATCGCGATACCGCGCGCGATGCACAACCGCTGCTGCTGTCCGCCGGACAGACCGCTGCCGGTCTGGCCGAGCTTGCCCTTGACCTCGCCCCACAGCGCGGCCTTGGTCAGGGCCCATTCGACGCGCTCGTCCATCTCGCCCTTCGACAGGTTCTCGAACAGCTTCACACCGAAGGCCACGTTGTCGTAGATCGACATCGGGAACGGCGTGGGCTTCTGGAAGACCATGCCGATCTTCGCGCGGATCAGTGCGACGTTGGTCTGCGTCCGAAGCAGGTTCTCCCCGTCGAGATTGATCTCGCCTTCTGCGCGCTGCTCCGGATACAGCTCGAACATCCGGTTGAACGTGCGCAGCAGCGTCGACTTGCCGCAGCCCGAGGGGCCGATGAACGCGGTGACCTTCTTCTCGGGAATCTCCAGCGTGATGTTCTTCAGCGCGTGGAACTTGCCATAGAAGAAATTCAGATCCTTGACGCTGATCTTGGACGTTTCTGTTTCCTGGAACGATGCGATGGCCATGCCTACTTTGGAGAGAAGAACGTGCGGGCCAGGATGTTGAGGCCGAGGACGCCGACGGTGATGATCAGCACGCCCGCCCACGCGAGATCCTGCCAGTTCTGGAAGGGACTCATCGCGAACTTGAAGATCGTGACCGGGAGATTCGCCATCGGCTGCCCGAGATCGAGCGACCAGAACTGGTTCGACAGGGCAGTGAACAGCAGCGGCGCGGTCTCGCCGGCGATGCGAGCCACGGCGAGCAGGATGCCGGTCACCACGCCGGCACGCGCCGACTTCAGCGTGATGCTCATGATCACCTTCCAGCGCGGCGTACCGAGCGCGAACGCAGCCTCGCGCAACGTGTTGGGAATCAGCTTGAGCATGTTCTCGGTCGTGCGGACCACGACGGGAACCACCAGTAGCGCCAGGGCGATCACGCCGGCGAAACCCGAAAAGCTCTTCATCTGCGAAACGTAGATCGCGTAGACGAACAGTCCGATCACGATCGACGGGGCCGACAGCAGGATGTCGTTGATGAAGCGCGTCACCGACGCGAGCCAACCGTTGCCGCCGTATTCGGCCAGATAGATGCCGGCCAGCACGCCGACCGGCGTGCCGAGCAAGGTCGCCATCGACACCATGATCAGCGAGCCGGCGATCGCGTTGGCGAGCCCGCCGGTATCGGCGTTGGGCGACGGCGTCATCTCGGTGAACGTGTGAGCCGAGATGCCGCCTATGCCCAGCGAAATCGTCGTGAAGAGGATCCAGATCAGCCAGAACAGCCCGAAGGCCATCGCCGCCATAGACAGCGACAGCGCGACCTTGTTGACGATCTTGCGCCGCGCGAAGACGGCATTGCGCGGATCCTTCGCGGTGATCGCGGTCATGCCCTGGTCCCTTCAGCTGCCTGCATGCGCACGAGCATGAACTTGGACGCCGCGAGCACGATGAACGTGATGACGAACAGGACGAGCCCGAGCTCGATCAGCGCCGCGGTATGCAGACCGGGTGCGGCTTCCGCGAACTCGTTGGCCAGGGCCGACGTGATCGAATTGCCCGACGAGAACAGCGACACATCGTTCAGCATGTTGGTGTTGCCGATCACGAACGTCACCGCCATCGTCTCCCCGAGCGCGCGGCCGAGTCCGAGCATGATGCCGCCCACGACACCGGCCCGCGTATACGGCAGCACGATCTTCCAGACCACTTCCCAGGTCGTGCCGCCGAGTCCGTAGACCGACTCCTTCAACAGCGGCGGCGTGACCTCGAAGACATCGCGCATGACGGACGCGATGAACGGGATGATCATGATCGCGAGGATGATGCCGGCGCACAGCAGGCCGATGCCGATCGGGGGGCCCTGGAACAGCTTGCCGATCACCGGCACCTTGCCGATGGTCGCGCCGAGCGGCGTCTCGATGTAGGCGGCGAAGATCGGCGAGAAGACCAGCAGGCCCCACATGCCGTAGACGATCGACGGAATGGCGGCCAGCAGTTCGATCGCGGTCCCCAGCGGCCGGCGCAACCAGGCCGGCGACAGTTCGGTGAGGAAGAGCGCGATGCCGAAGCTGACCGGCACCGCGATGATCAGCGCGATCAGCGACGTGACGAGCGTGCCGTAGATCGGCACGAGCGCCCCGAACTTGTCGGCTTGAGGATCCCAGGTCGACTCGGTGAGGAAAGAGAAACCGAACCTCTGGATCGACGGCCACGAACTGATGACCAACGAAACAATGATTCCGGCCAGCACGAACAGCGTCAGCAGGGCCGCGAGTCGTGTCAGGTTGAAGAAGATCGTGTCGCCGAGACCGCTCTGTGTCTTCACGGCATTCTTCGGATCGGGCTGCCGGCGCAAGACACGCGGCAAGGTCAATGTGGTCGCAGCATCCATGGCGCTTTCCGTCGAAGAGCGGACCGGACAGCGGCGAGCGACCCGTATCCCGGACCGACTCGCCGCCGCATCGTACTAGATTCGCTGTCTGGGATTACTTGGGGACCGACTTGCCGGCCGTGTCCTTGAATTCACCGGACCAGGTCGTCTGGATCGCCGCCACCAGGGCCGGGGGCAGCGGGACGTAGTCGAGGCCTTCGGCCAGACCGACACCCTTCGAGAATGACCAATCGAAGAACTTCATGACTTCGGTGGCTTGCGCCGGCTTGTCCTGGACCTTGTGCATCATCACGAATGTCGAGGCGGCGATGGGCCACGAGTCCTTGCCGGGCTGGTTGGTCAGGATCACGTAGTAGCGGTTCTTCTCCCACTGCGCACCGGCAGCGGCGGCCCTGAAGGTCTTGTCGTCGGGTTCGACGAACACGCCGTCGGCGTTCTGCATGCTGGCGTATGCCATGTTCGACTGCTTCGCGTAGGCATATTCGACGTAACCGATCGAACCCGGCAGGCGCTTGACGAATGCGGACACGCCTTCGTTGCCCTTGCCGCC
>JBDTIS010000104.1:0-3253 GCA_039936235.1 Burkholderiaceae bacterium
TCGATGCGATCGAGCCCGCCACGCTGACGCATTGGTTGCTGGTGCGCGACGACGGTGTCGCGCTGTCGGCCCCGGCGATCGAGCGCGCGATCGGCGACAACGTCGCCGCATGGCAGCCGCGAGCGCCGGACGGCGCGGCCGAGCATGCCGCCGGCGACGCGGCGGCCCTCGCGTGGCGTCGCTGCGTCAACGAGATCCAGATGATGTGGTTCGGCCATCCGGTGAACGACGCGCGCGAAACCGCCGGCAAGCCCTCGATCAATACGCTGTGGCTGTCCGGCAATGGCGCGGCCCGTACCCCGATGCCGCATTACCGCGCAGTGGATTCGAGTCTGCCGCTACTCGCCGCGCTGCCGTTCGAGCCGGACGCGACGCGTACGCTCGAGACCTTCGACGGCTTCATCGATCCGGCACGGCACGACGACTGGAGCACGTGGCGCGTGCAGCTCGCCGCGCTCGACGCGAAGATCGGCGACGTGCTCCGGCGCCAGGCCGATGGGTCGATCGGCGTCGCCACGCTGGTCTTCTGCGGCCGCGATGGTGCGAAGCTGCTGGTCGTCGGCCCGCGCGACCTCGCCAAGTTCTGGCGCGGCTGGTCGCGCGGCCCTTCCCTCGTCGACCTGTTCGCGGAAGAGCTGCCCGAATGAAGCTCGCCGAACGGCGCATCGACGCGAACGCGCACGACGCGCTGGTGGCGGCCGGCATCGCGCCGTTCTTCGCGCGGCTCTACGCGTCGCGCGGCGTCACACATCCGCGCGAACTGGACGCGGATCTAGCCCGTCTGCTGCCGCCGTCGCTGCTGCTGCACGCCGACACCGCCGCGTGCTTCCTCGCCGATGCGATCGCGGCCGACAGGCGCCTGTGCATCGTCGCCGACTACGACTGCGACGGTGCGACTGCCTGCGCGGTCGGACTGCGCGGCCTGCGGATGCTCGGCGCGCGCCACGTCGACTACATCGTGCCGAACCGCTTCGAATACGGCTACGGACTGACACCGGAGATCGTCGCGCTCGCGCGGGCCGAGAAGCGGCCCGACGTGATCGTCACCGTCGACAACGGCATCGCGAGCATCGACGGCGTCGATGCGGCGAACCGTCTCGGCATCGCCGTGCTGGTCACCGACCATCACCTGCCGGCCGCCCATCTGCCGGCAGCCGCCTGCATCGTCAACCCGAACCAGCCCGGCTGCGGCTTTCCGAGCAAGCACCTGGCCGGCGTCGGCGTGATGTTCTACGTGTTGTTCGCGCTGCGTGCCGAACTGCGCAGGCGCGGCGTGTTCGAGGCATCGGCCCAGCCGCGGCTCGACCGGCTGCTCGACCTGGTCGCGCTCGGCACGGTCGCCGACGTCGTCAGGCTCGATGCGAACAATCGGCTGATCGTGACGCAGGGACTCGAGCGGATCCGCAGCGGCCGCATGCAGCCCGGCGTGGCCGCGCTGTTCCGGGTCGCCGGCCGCGAGTCGCGCAGCGCCGGCGCATTCGACCTCGGCTTCGCGCTCGGTCCGCGGATCAACGCGGCCGGCCGGCTCGCCGACATGACGCTCGGCATCGAGTGTCTCGTCACCGACGATCCCGACCGCGCGATGGAGATCGCCGAGCAGCTCGATACGATCAACCGCGCGCGTCGCGACATCGAGGCGACGATGCAGGAGAGCGCGCTGCGCGCGGTCGAGGATCAGCGCGATGCGATCGCCGCCGAGGCAGAGCCCGGCACGCCGTCGCGCGCGTCCATCGTCCTGTTCGACGAGACGTGGCATCAGGGTGTCGTCGGCATCGTCGCGTCGCGGCTGAAGGATCGCTTCCATCGGCCGACGATCGCTTTCGCGGTCAACGCCGATGGTTCTCTGCGTGGGTCGGGCCGATCGATCGTCGGACTGCATCTGCGCGACGCGCTCGACCTCGTGTTCAAGCGCGAACCGGGGCTGATCGCGAAGTTCGGCGGCCACGCGATGGCCGCGGGCCTGTCGATCGCCCGCGCCGACTTGGCGCGTTTCGAGGTGTCGTTCGAGAAGGCCGTGCGCGCGCTGCTCGATCCGGCCCTGTTGACACGGACGATCGAGACCGACGGATCGCTCGACGAGGCCGAGGCTACG
Source organism: Burkholderiaceae bacterium (assembly GCA_039936235.1). Classification (GTDB taxonomy): domain Bacteria; phylum Pseudomonadota; class Gammaproteobacteria; order Burkholderiales; family Burkholderiaceae_D; genus CAHJXF01. Next base: position 2,093 of record JBDTIS010000104.1, read on the forward strand.
ATCGCCAACGTGCTGGCGCTCGAGTCGCAGGTGTGGGGCCAGGGTTTCGCACCGCCGCTGTTCTCGGACGCGTTCGAGATCGAGAGCCAGCGGATCGTCAAGGACAAGCACCTGAAGCTGACGCTGCGCAAGGGCCGACGCGTGTTCGATGCGATCTGGTTCAACAGCGTGGCCGTGTTGCCGGATCGCGCGCACGTGATCTATCGGCTGGCGTCTAACAGCTACAACGGCAGCACGAAAGTGCAGTTCGTCGTCGAGCATGCCGAGTGAACGTGCGTGGCGCGTCCGCGACCGGCGGCGTCACGGGCAGATCGCCTGCCGTACCGCGTGCTCCCACGCTTCGGTCAGTGCGCCGGCCTCGCGGCGCGATAGCCGGGGCTCGAAGCGCCGCTCGACATGCCAGCGTTCGGCGATCGCGTCGAGGTCCGTGAACGCACCGCACGTCAGTCCTGCCAGATAGGCGACGCCGAGCGCGGTGGTTTCGGTGATCTGCGGCCGCACGACCGGGATGCCGATCAGGTCGGCCTGGAACTGCATCAGCAGGTCGTTGACCGACGCGCCGCCGTCGACCCGCAACTCGCTGATGACCAGACCGCCGTCGCGTTCGGCGTCGCGATTCATCGCGGTCAGCAACGCGGCGCTCTGGAATGCGATCGACTCGAGCGCCGCGCGCGCGACATGCGCGACCGTGCTGCCCTGCGTGAGGCCGACGATCGTGCCGGTCGCGCGCGGGTTCCAGTACGGCGCACCGAGACCGGCGAACGCCGGCACGAAGCGGACACCGCCGGCGTCCGGGACGCTTTCGGCGAGGCGCTGGATCTCGGCCGAACTGTCGATCGCCTTCAGCCCGTCGCGCAGCCATTGGACGACCGCGCCGCCGATGAAGACGCTACCTTCGAGTGCATAGCCGACGCCGGATCCGACCTGCGCGCAACGGGTCGTGATGAGCCCGTTCGCCGACGTCGCGAAGCGGTCGCCCAGGTGCATCAACAGGAAGCAGCCGGTGCCGTACGTGTTCTTCGCCAGTCCGGCGCGAAAGCACGCCTGACCGAACAGCGCGGCCTGCTGGTCGCCGGCGATACCACCGATCGCGATCGGTGCGCCGAACCATTGCCGATCGGTCTCGCCGAAAGCCGACGCGCTCGGACGAACCACCGGCAG
>JBDTIS010000105.1:0-3182 GCA_039936235.1 Burkholderiaceae bacterium
GGATCGACCTGCCGTCCGCGATCCGCAACCATCTGCATCGCGGCGTCGACGGCGCGATCGGCGAGACGCCGAAGCCCGGCGACCCCGCCTTCGCGCGCGTGACGAACCACGTCGTCGCGACCGCGCATGCGAGCCTCGACGCGGCTGCGGCCTACTTTCGGTCGCAGGGCATTCCGGCGGCCGTCCTCGGCGATACCGTGACCGGCGAGGCGAAGGAAGTCGCGAAGGTCTATGCCGCGCTCGCCCGCGAGGTCCGCGAGCACGGACAGCCGTGGCCATCGCCAATCGCGCTGATCTCGGGCGGCGAATGCGAGGTGTTGCTGGCGGCGCCGGACCAGCGCGAGAAGAACACGCCGAAGGCGCGTGGCGGCCGTTGCAGCGAGTTCCTGCTGTCGCTCGCGATCGCGCTCGACGGGATGCCCGACACCTATGCGATCGCCTGCGACACCGACGGCATCGACGGTTCCGAAGACAATGCAGGCGCGCTGCTTGCGCCCGACACGCTCGCGCGCGCGCAGGCTGCGGGGCAAGTGGCGCAACAGAGGCTCGACGTCCACGATGCGTGGGGCTACTTCGATGCGATCGACGACCTCGTCGTCACCGGCCCGACGCGAACCAACGTCAACGACTATCGCGTCATCCTCGTGTTGTAGACCGCATGGACCAGATCACCTTCACCCGCCCCGACGACTGGCACCTGCATCTGCGCGATGACGCCGCGCTGCAGGCCGTACTGCCGTACACCGCGCGCCAGTTCGCACGCGCGATCGTCATGCCGAACCTGAGGCCGCCGGTCACCACCGTCGAGGCTGCGGCCGCGTATCGCGACCGCATCGTCGCCGCGCTGCCCGACGGCATGACGTTCACGCCGCTGATGACGCTCTATCTCACCGACGACACGTCGCCCGACGACATCCGTCGCGCGAAGGACAGCGGCTTCGTCCACGGCATCAAGCTGTACCCGGCCGGCGCGACGACCAACTCGGCGGCCGGCGTGACCAACCTGCGCCACTGCTGGCCGACGCTCGAGACGATGCAGGCGGTCGGCATGCCGCTGCTGGTCCACGGCGAAGTGACCGATCCGGGCGTCGACCTGTTCGATCGCGAGCGCGTCTTCATCGACGAACAGCTGATCCCTCTGCGTGCCGCCTTTCCCAACCTGCGCGTCGTGTTCGAACACATCACGACCCGGGAAGCCGCCGACTACGTCACCGACTGCTGCGGTCACGAACGAACGCTGGCCGCGACCATCACAGCGCATCACCTGCTGTACAACCGCAACGCGATCTTCGCCGGCGGGCTGAGACCGCACTGGTATTGCCTGCCGGTGCTCAAGCGCGAGCGGCATCGCCTCGCGCTGATCGACGCCGCGACGTCGGGCCGCCCCTGCTTCTTCCTCGGCACCGACAGCGCCCCGCACGCGCAGCACACGAAGGAGAACGCCTGCTGCGGCGCCGGCGCGTTCACGGCGTTTCACGCGATGGAGTTGTATACCGAGGCCTTCGATCGCGTCGACAGGCTCGACCGGCTCGAGGGATTCGCGAGCCTCTTCGGCGCGGACTTCTACGGGCTCCCGCGCAACAGCGGGACGATCACGATGAAGCGCGAGCCGTGGACGATTCCCGACGCGGTGCGCTATGCCGACGACGCGCTGGTGCCGCTCGATGCGGGCGGCGTCCTGCGCTGGAAGATGGTCGGCCGCTGACGCTCACGGCAGCAGCATCGACGGCGTGATGATCCGCGGATCGGCTTGCAGCACGATCACGGCGGGCAGGCCTTCGGCGTGCAGGAAGGCCAGCGCGCGATCCAGTGCCGGTGCGATCTCGTCGTTGGTCGTCACGCGGAGGCCGAACGCGCCGTAGCTGGCGGCGAGCGTTGCGAAGTCCGGGTTGACCAGCGACGTCCCCGACACGCGGCCCGGGAAGGTCCGCTCCTGATGCATGCGGATCGTGCCGTACATCCCGTTGTCGACGACGATGAACAGCACGGCCGCGCGCTCCTGCACGGCCGTCGCGAGTTCCTGGCCGGTCATCAGGAAGTCGCCGTCGCCGGCGATCACGACGACGCTGCGCGCAGGCGCTATCAGCTTGGCCGCGATGCCGGCCGGCACGCCGTAGCCCATCGCACCGGACGTCGGCGCGAGCTGCGTACGGAAGCCCGCGTAGCGATGGAAGCGATGTCCCCAGGTCGCGAAGTTGCCGGCGCCGTTCGCGAGGATGAAGTCTTCCGGCAGCCGCACTTCGAGCGCGCGCACGACGCGCCACAGGTTGATCGCGTCCGGTCGTTCGCGGAACACGACGGGTTCTTCCTGCCATCGCGCGTAGGCGGCGCGCGCGTTGTCGATCGCCTGCATGCGAAGAGCCCGCTTCCCCGATGGCGTCGACCCGCGCAGCGCGATCCCCATCTGCGCGACGCCGGACACGATCGGCAGCGTGGCCTGGTAGACGCGGCCGTGCTCTTCCGGATCGGGATGGATGTGGATCAGCGGCTGCTCGGGGATCGGGGACTCGAGCAGCGTGTAGCCCGACGTCGTCATCTCGCCGAGCCGCGGGCCGTACGCGATGACGAGGTCCGACTCGCGGATGCGCGCCGCGAGCGCCGGATTGATGCCGATCCCGACGTCACCGACGTACTGCGGGTGCCGGTTGTCGAAGATGTCCTGGAAACGGAATGCACAGGCGACCGGCAGCGCGTGGTCTTCGGCGAAGCGTTGCAGGTCGGCGCATGCATCTGCGTCCCAGCCGGGGCCACCGGCGATGACGATCGGCCGCTCGCTGGCGTCGAGCAACGCCGTGAAGCGTGCGCGGTCGTCGGCGGACGGTGACGGCTGGACCGCGCGATAGGGCCGTGCATCGGCGACCGTCGCCAGCGCATCGAGCATGTCTTCCGGCAAAGCGAGCACGACCGGGCCCGGCCGACCGCTGGTCGCGGTCGCGAACGCGCGGGCGACATACTCGGGCACGCGATCGGCGCGATCGATCTGCGCGACCCACTTCGTCATCGGACCGAACATCCGTCGGTAGTCGATCTCCTGGAAGGCCTCGCGCTCGACGAAGTCGTTGCCGACCTGCCCGACGAACAGGATCAGCGGCGTCGAATCCTGGAAGGCCGTGTGCAGCCCGATCGCTGCATTGCAGGCGCCCGGGCCGCGCGTGACGAAGGCGATGCCGGGGCGCCCGGTC
>JBDTIS010000106.1:0-14377 GCA_039936235.1 Burkholderiaceae bacterium
GGGCTTGTCTTGACGATCGTCTTCGGACTCGTCTTCATGGGCATCCAGGGACATGAATGGGCGACGCGCCCATTTCACTTCTCTTCTAGCCCATACAGCTCGCTCTACTTCGTCATCACGGGCTTCCACGGTGCGCACGTGATCGTCGGGCTCGTGATGCTCGCCGCGTTGCTGGTCTGGAATCTGATGGGGCGATTCGATCGCGGCTGGTATCTCGAAGTGTCGGTCGGCATCGTGTACTGGCACTTCGTCGATCTCGTCTGGCTGGCCGTGTACTCTGCGCTATTCCTCAGTCCACGTCTGAGCTGAGCCGACCGACACCATGCCGCCCGATCACGCTCAGCGCATGCAGGTCGACAAGCCAGGACCCGGCGTCGTGCGCCTGTTCGCCGGCATGGTCATCGCGCCGCTCGCGTGGGCGCTGCAGGTGCTGACCGGCTACGCGCTGGCCGCACACGCGTGCTATCCGACCGATGCCGCGCTATCGCAACCAACGCTGCCGCATCTGCGCGCGATCGTCGCAGGTGTCTCGGTCTCGCTGTGGATCCTGCTGCTGATCGGATGCGCCGTCGCCTGGTCGAACTGGAAGGCGACGCGGCCGCACTCCGACGTCGGGCCCCATCGGATCATCCAGTCCGGAGAGGGCCGTCCACGCTTCATGGCGCTGTGCGGCCTGATCGTCAGCGGACTGTTCGCCATCGTCCTGCTGTTCACCAGCGTCGGCATCATCTGGGTTCCGGGCTGCGGCCCATGACCGCCGGGGCCGACCGGTTGTCGACCGGCGCTGTCGCGTCGCCACCGTGGATCTGGGACGCCTCCCCACTGGTCTGCGGGTTGCTGATAGCCCTCTGCGTCGTTTATCTGGCGGGGATGCTCCGGCTGGCGAGCGAGCGGCGCCTGCCGACGGCAGCCCTGTCCCGTGGACTCGCATACGGCGCAGGGATCGCCATGCTGATCCTCGCGCTGCTGTCGCCGCTCGACGCGTGGGGCGACCAGGTCTTCGCAGCGCACATGGCGCAGCACCTGATCCTCATGATGCTGGCGCCGCCTCTGTTGATCCTGGGGCGACCCGTCGTCGTGGGGCTGTGGGCCCTGCCGCGCAACGGTCGCCACGCCGTCGCTGGCTGGTGGAAGCGGAGTCGTGCGGTGCGGCCCGTCGTCGACTGGTTTCTGAGCCCCCTGGTCGCCTGGCTCGCCGCGAGTGCCGTCCTGTGGTTCTGGCATCTGCCGAAGCCTTATGGTCTGGCATTCGCGGAGCCGATCGCGCATGCGCTCGAACACCTGTCGTTCTTCCTGACGTCGATCCTGTTCTGGCGCGTGGTGATCGCCGATCCGCAGTCGCGACGGCTGTCGCTCGGCGCGACGATGATCTTCGTCATGACCTTCGCCATGGAGAACGCGATGCTTGCGGCGATCCTGATCTTCGCGCCGATGGTGCTCTATTCGGTACATGCCGTCGCGCCGGAATGGAGTCCGCTCACCCCGATCGAGGACCAGCAGCTCGCCGGCGTCCTGATGTGGTCGGTAACCGGCGTGGTCGATCTGGTCGCGGCCGGATGGTTGTTCGTGACGTGGCTCGCGAGCAGCGAGCGCAGGACGCAGCGGGGATGACGCGTCAGGATCGTGGGTGATCGTCGTCAGTTCTTCTCGGCAGCGATGGCGGCGCGCTGCATCCGAACCGTACGCGTCGTCACCGGCGACGCGGCGTTGCCCCAGGAACGCCTGACGAAGCTCGCGACCTCGGCGACCTGACGGTCATCGAACTGACCGTCGAACGCCGGCATGGCGTCGATTGCCGCCATTCCCGGCGGCAAATGTGGCTTGCCGCCACTCAGGATGATGTGGATCACCGATGCGGGGTTGGACGATCGAACGACGCCGCTTCCCGCAAGGGCCGGCGCCTTCAGCTTTTCGCCCCGTCCGTCGGCCTTGTGGCACTTCGCGCAGAAATTGTTGTACAGGCCGCCACCCGGCACGTGCACGTCCCCGCTCGCCAGCCAGGCCACGGTGCGGGCCGACCCCGTGTCCGGACGGAATACGTCGCCCTTCGGTCGCGGCACGAGCGACTTCAGGTAGGTCGCGATGCTGGCCAGGTCGCTGTCGTCCACATGCTGGAGGCTGTCGGCGACGACCTGCTTCATCGGGCCGAACGCCATAGTCGCTGCACCGTGGCCGGTCTTCAGGAACTGGACGATCTGAGCCACGTCCCAGTTGCCGAGGCCGACTGTCGCGTTACCGGAGAGATTCGGCGCGAACCACAGATCGTTGACGCCGCCGGTGAGATAGTCCGCCGATCGCTGCGAATAGCCGTGCTCTTGGTAGGCCAGCCCGCGCGGCGTGTGGCACGAACCACAGTGTCCCAGCCCCTGTACCAGATAGGCGCCACGGTTCCAGCTTTGATTGCGGGTGACATCGTAGCGATAGACCCCGGCATCGAGGAATGCGACATTCCACAGCGCCATGCCCCAGCGCTGATCGAACGGGAACGGCAGCTTGGTCGCGGGTGGCACGCGGCGGACCGGCGTCACGCCTTGCATGAAGTACGCGTACAGCGCGCGGATGTCGTCGCTGGATATCTTGGTGAACGACGGATACGGCATCGCCGGATAGAGGCGGTGACGCGGCGACTCGCCTTCGCGCAGCGCGCGGTCGAAGTCGCGCAACGAGTAGTTGCCGATGCCGGTCTCGCGGTCGGGCGTGATGTTGGTCGTGTAGATCGTGCCGAGTGGCGAATGAATGGCGAGGCCGCCGGTGAAATCGGGCATGCCGGGCACCGAATGACAGGCCGAGCAGTCGCCAAGCCGCGCCAGATAGGCGCCGCGAGCGACCTCTGCGACGTTCGCAGCCGAATCAGTGCCAGCATCCGGCGCGCTGTGCACCGGCCCTTCCGCGTTACCCTCCTTCGGAAGGAGCGTGATGGCAAGCAGCACTGCGAGAGCCATCGGAAGAAGCGCCATCAGGATCGTCTTCCGCTTCGTGGCCGTTTCCATCAATGTGCGCAGTGCGGCTATGACACGCATCGGTCGTTCGAGGGTGGAATGAAAAAGCAAAGCATAGACGCTACCGGTAGCAGGAAGATGGCTGTTTCGCCGAAAGATGCGCATCGATGACTGATTCGAAGACGTCGTTGGCCTACCTGCATACCGCGGGTCCCGCGGCGGATCTGATGGGGCGGCAGACGATCGCGGGCGCGCAGCCGAACGGAGCGAAGCGACTCAAGCAGTGGATCGCGCAGACGCAGCACGTCGAGCCGGGTAGCGAAATGCCGGTGGTCCCGCTGGACGCGCAGTGCGCATGGCGGCTGCACGTGGAGGATGCGCTCGTGCGGCACATCGAGTCCATCCGGGAAAAAACGGGTCAGGGCCTGGGCCGATTGCCGCGCGATGCAGGCCGTGACGCCGAAGCGCGTGCGGCCCTCGAACGGAGCTGCGGTTGCGAAGCGTGAGCCACCGCCTTGCCAGTCAGAGATGCTTCACGACGCTTGGGTCCTCACTTCGCCGGTAGAGATGGCTCGGCAGGAGCGGGTCGCTCGAACAATCGACCGCGACGTCGCGGAGTCGATGGAGCGACGGAAGTCTGCGCATCGCAATCCGGCGTCAGCAGCGACCGGTCCGAACTCATTCGCCCGTGGAGTGGGAACCGGCGCGCTGCTGGTCGAGGCCGAGCTTCTTGCGGACCTCGCCCACCGAAGCACTGCTGACCGACGCTGCCCGATTGCCCCAACTGTTCCGGACGAAGGTGCTGACATCCGCTACTTCGGCGTCGCTGAGCTTCCATGCGAAGCTGGGCATCGTGAACTGCGACGGGAGAGAAGGCCCGGCCCCGATCCGGCTGCCTGCGAGGATGCTGTGTTCCACGCTCGTCGGGTCCGTCTGCTGCACGATGGCATTGTTGCCCAGCGGCGGAAAGTATCGCGGTTGCCCGACGCCGTCCCCGAGATGGCAGCCGGTGCAGGCATCCTGGTAGATCGCAGCCCCTCGTTTCATGGCACCCGCATCGGCGTCGGCGACGGGTACTGCTGCGCTGGCGGGCACGCCCTTGAGATAGACCGCGATTGCATGCCGGTCCTGATCCGTCATCAACGCCGTCGAATAGTTGATCACGTCGGCCATCGATCCACCGGTCGCGGCGCGCGCGTTGCGTCCGCTCTCGAGCAGTTCAGCGATCTCGTCGACGGCCCACTGTCCCAGTCCGGTGCGTTGATTGCCGGTCAGGTCGGGAGCGACCCACAGGTCGAGCGAGCCACCCTGCAGAAAGCGATCGGACTTGTCGGCGCCGAACAGGTTCTTCGGTGAATGGCAGGCGCTGCAGTGGCCGGGACCGCTAACGAGGTACGCCCCCCGATTCCATTCGGTCGACTGCGCCGGGTCGGTGCGCGAAGGGTCGGTCTTCAGGAAAAAGTGGTTCCAGCCCTTCACGAGAAAGCGAAAGTTGAAGGGAAACCTCAGATCGTTCGCTGGCGGCGTATAGGCCACCGGCCGCAGCGACTTCAGATACGCGAACATCGCGTCGTCATCGACGCGGTCGATGGCGCGAAACCAGGGGTAGGGGAATGCGGGGTAGAGGTTCGCACCCTGATCGTCGATGCCGTCGTGCATCGCTCGATAGAACTGTTCGTTCGTCCAGCCACCGATCCCGGTCTCCCGGTCGGAAGTGATGTTGGCCGTGTAGATCGTTCCGAACGGCGTCTTCAGCGGCAGGCCGCCCGCGAACGACTCGCCACCTGGGCGCAGATGACAGGAGAGGCAATCGCCGGCGGCGACGAGATACTGGCCGCGTCGTAGTTGCACTGCATTCGGTACGGAGTCCGCAATCGCTTCCTGCAGCAGCGCGATCGGAACCGGATGCGGCTGCGGGTGTACCGCTGGCGACGTTGCCGCCCGACCCGCAGTCAGACTGACGACGACAGCAGTCAATGCGGCGGCGACGCTCGTGAACTGGATGCTACGACGTAGTGTGGGTCTCAACGCATCACCCGACGAGAGGCCCGGGGTTCTTGAGGTAGCGGGTGCGGATCTCGTGCGCCGCCATATAGGTGAGCGCGGCCAGCGTGCCGGTCGGGTTGTAGCCGGCATTCTGCGGAAAGGCGCCGGCTCCGAGCGAGAACACGTTCGGTACATCCCATGACTGCATGAACTTGTTGACGACGCTGTCGGCCGGGCTGTCCCCCATGATGGCCCCGCCGACGTTGTGCGTGGTCTGATAGGGAACGACGCTCCAGGATCCGATGCGTCGATTGAGCTTGATCTCGCGCGGACTCATCGCCTTCGCGACCTCGGCAGCCCGATCCGTCAGGTAGTCGGACATCTTGTGCTCGTTGGGTGTGAAGTCGAAGGTCATGCGCAGCATCGGACGGCCGTGCGCGTCGCGATACACGGGATCGAGATCGAGATAGTTGCCGCGATGGCTCATGCACGCGCCATGACAGCTGATCGAGAACGAGCGGAGGTAATTCCTGGCGGCAGCGTGCTTCCAGGCGAGACCCCACTTCGGCGTATTGTCCGGGGTGGCGATCATCTCGATCGGTCGGCCGCCCGTGACCATTCCGGCGATGTAGCCGCCGCCGATGAAACCGAGGCCGGTGTGGTCGAAGTTGTCACCGTTGAAGTCGTCGATCACCGTCGCGAGAGCACCGGCCCCGATGAATGGATTGAGGATCTTGTCGTCGAAGAACACGTCGACCGACGACATGGTCTGGTAAGCGTAGTTCTTGCCGACCACCCCTGCGCCGGTCTTCGGGTCGTAGGGCTTACCGATGCCCGACAGAAGGAGCAGGTGGACGTTGTGAAGGACGTAGGCCGACAGCACCACCATGTCGGCGGGCTGGAAGAATTCCTCGCCGGCGCTGTTGATGTAGGTCACGCCGGTCGCGCGCTTCCGGTCCGGTGACAGCTCGATGCGCAGCACTTCGCTTTCGGTCTTGAGCGTGAAGTTGGACTTGCGCATGAGATAAGGCAGGACGGTGGTCTGTGGGCTGGCCTTCGAATAGTTGCCGCAACCGAACTTCTCGCAGAAGCCGCAATACGTGCAGGCGCCGAGCTGCGCGCCCAGCGGGTTCGTGTAAGGCTGCGACATGTTTCCTGTGGGATGCGGAAACGGATGGTGGCCGATGCCTGCCGCCGCCTGTCCGAACAGGGTCGGCGCGTAGGTTTGCGCCATCGGCGGATTCGGATACGGACTCGAGCGTGGTCCTTCGAACGGATTACCGCCGGTCACGATGGTGCCGTTGAGATTGCCCGCCTGACCGCTGGTGCCGCACAGCTTGTCGAACTGGTCGTAGAACGGCTCGAGTTCGTCGTACGTCACGCCCCAGTCCTGCACGGTGAGGTCGTAGTCGGTGACGGCCTTGTTGCCGTAGCGCTGTTCGTTGTGGGTCTTCGCCTGGAAGTCGCTGGGCAGGAAACGCCAGATCTGGCCGTTCCAATGGACGCCGCCGCTGCCGACTCCCGTCCCGAGCAGGAACGAACCGAGGTGACGCATCGGCAACGCATCCTGACCGGCGTTGTTGCGGATCGTGAGGGTGCTGGCGGCGACGTTCTGGAACAGATGATCCCGGAAACGATAGCGCAGTTCATCCTGGGCGAACGTCGTCGGGAAATCGCTCGGCGTATCACGCCACGGACCGCGTTCGAGCGCCAGGACTTCGAGGCCTTCGTCGGCCAGTTGCTGAGCCATGATCGCGCCGGTCCATCCGAAGCCGACGAGCACCGCATCGACCGGTTTGAGCGTGGTCGTCATGTCAGCCCTGCCGCCAGCCGGGACGACCCGCGAGGCTCACGGGTTCGAAGGGGATCTGCTCGCCGTGACGCGAGGCCCATTCCTTGTAGTCATAGTGAGCACCGGGAAACCCGATCATCTTCCACGCGCTCATGTCCTTGTTGCCGCCGTAGATCGGATCCGCGAAGTAACCCTCGCGCACGTTCTGCAGCAGCATCGTGAAGAACATCTTGCTGTCGACGCCCCCTTCCAGATCGACGTCGCCGTTTTCCATCGACTTCATCAATCGGTCCTGATCATCCGCAGAAAGCTTCGCGAACGTCGTTCCGGAGAAGTGCGCACCGACATGCCGATCGATCTGTGCAAGGGCCGTTCGATAGAGTTCGGCCGGAGCGAAGCGGCTTTGATAGCCCTGCTCGGCCGTCCCCTTCGACCAGGGACCCCCAAGGTAGTAGTGCGACCCGCGCCCGAATGGTCCTGCGAGCTGCCGATCCAGGAAGAAGGGCACGTTCGCTTCGAGCGCGCCGGGGCCGACGTCGTCGTGCGGAATCAGGCGGGCACAAAGCGCGTTGACGAGCGCGAGCTCGACCGGGGTGAAGTAGACGAAGTCGGTTCCCGAGATACCGGGCGGCACGTCGGATGTGCCTGGTTGCCAGGGCATGTCGCCCCGAACGGTCTGCGAGGGGGCTCCGAGCGCACCGTCGCGTTCTGCAGCCCAGGGCACACCTGCTGCGACACCTGCCGCGACACCCCCCACGAGAAAGCGACGTCGATCTAGCAGGGTCTTCACCATGGATCCAACTCCTTCGCATTGAACGCATGGGCAGCTTACGGCGCATTTCGATCTTGTCCGGGACCGCGCAACATTGCGCACGTAACGCGACAGGCGCATCGGCCGTCAGACCGAGCACCAGGCGCCGTAACACTCTGCGCGACATGCGAAGTCATTCTTCCGTGGCGTTCGCTTCTGTCATTCCCGCTTCGTTCCTGCCTGGTCTGCCTGCGATTCGCGCATGGTCGATGCGGCGGTGCGCCTTGACATCGACGCGGTGCGATGGACAACGTCCGCCAGCTTCGACACCTCGACGCGAGCGGGCGATCGAGGGTCAAACAAAAAAACAAGGAGACAGCATGATTCATCGGCATCGTTTCGCTCCACCCCGTATCGCGTCGGCCATGCTCGCATGGGCCGGCACGCTTGATCGCGATAGCCTGCGCTGTTGGCTGCGAGCGATCCTCGCCGTCGCGCTTGCCACCTTGCTCGCTCCCGCTCTTGCCGCCGTGCCCAGCCCCCTCGTGATCGGCCCGATGGCATCGACCGGGACACCGGGCAGTGCGGCCCACGACTACGTCTTTTTCGCGACCACGCACGATCTGCCCACCCAGGGCTACATCGAGCAGGAGTTCTTTATCGAAGGGGCCGCGAACCGATACACGACACCGTCCGGAACGACCGGCACGATCGTCGACAGTGGCCACCCCTATCGCACCCGCGTCGTCGTGCGCCGGCCACTCAACGACAAGGACTTCAACGGCACGGTGCTGGTCGAATGGACTAACGTGACCAACGGCTTCGACGCTGAAAACGTCTGGTTCTTCGGTTGGGAGCACATGCTGCGCGCGGGCTATGCTTGGGTGGGCGTGTCGGCTCAGCGGGTCGGCGTGGACCGGCTCAAGAGCTGGAGCCCTCGCTACGGTGCGCTCGACGTGACCCAGGGCGGCACGATCACCGACGAATCGCTGTCGTACGACATCATGTCGCAGGCGGGCCAGGCGCTGCGCAACCCACGCGGCATCGACATGCTCGGCAACCTCAGGGCGAAACGCTACGTCGCGATCGGCGAGTCGCAATCGGCCGGCAGGCTGGCCACGTACATCAACTCCGTGATGCCGCTGGGCAACGTGTGGGACGGCGTGTTCCTGCTGTCGACATTCGGCACCGCGATCCGCACCGATGTGCCGGTGCCCGTGTTCAAGGTCCTGTTCGAGTGGGACATACAAACCGGGGAGGCCGCGGTCCGCCAGCCCGACACGCGCAAGTTCCACCGCTGGGAGGTCGCGGGCACCGCGCACGTCGATCATCACCTCAGGCTGAGCCGCGAGCCGCTCGAACTGCGCGACCTCGCGGTCTCTTCGGAAGCGGTGCTGGCGCCGCAGTGCGGCGTGCCGACGATCGGCTCGCGCGTGCCGAACCACTATGTCGTCGATGCCGCGCTGGATTCACTGACCAGGTGGATCAGGACCGGCGAGGAGCCCGCTACCTCGCCGCTGTTCCAGATCGCTTCGTTCGGGCCCGGACAGTCGGCAAAGATCGCGCGCGACAGCTACGGCATGGCGCTGGGTGGCATCAGACTGTCGCAGATCGCGGTGCCCACGGCGATCAACGTCGGCGACAACACCGGCCCGTCGGCCTGTTCGCGATGGGGCTATCACGTCCCGTTCGACATCCCGACGCTGGAGTCGCTGTACCCGACCCACTCGAGGTATGTGCGCGACGTCAGTCGCGTGACCAGCGACAATCACCGCAACGGCTTCATCCTCGCGCCGGACGCGAACGCCACCGTGCGCAATGCGCGCGAGTCGCGCGTCGGCAGCGGCCCGTCGGATTCCGTCCCACCGCAGTTCATCGACGACTAGCCGACGCGCGTCTCGGTGGGGCCGCGACGAGATCCCGATCGTCGGATGGATCATGCTCGGCGCCTCGCTGGCGGCGGGTCTCGCCAACGTGCTCGAGACGTCGATCGAGCTGGCCTATTCACCGTGGGCCTATGAGGACGACCTGGTGTTCACGCACGACCTGTCGGTGACCGTGAAGCCGGGCTTCAACGACGGCGCGTTTCCGCAAGGCGCCGACCACTATCAGGTGACCGCGCTGTTCGACGACGGACGCCGTACACGCAGACGCTCCCGCTACTGTCGAGGACACCGCCGCTCGCGCCGGTGGTGTTCCACGACGTGTCGCTCGGCCGTCAGGTCAACGTGTCCGTCTCGTTCTATGCGTCGACGAGCACGCCGGTGACGCTGCTCGGCAAGGGTTCCACCGGCCAGGTGACCAACGATGCGGTGACCCCCGTCCCTCCGCTGCCGATCCAGGAAGTGAAGTTCCCGATCGGCGCGTCCACCTCGTATCGACATCGACGGAAGACGGCCCTGAACGCGAGCGGGGCGCGGGTCTGGAATCCGGGCGCCGCGCCACCCACCTTCAATGCGGGCAGCCCGGGCTCCGGGGCCGGCGCGATCTGAAGCCTGAGCGACATCACGGTGCGGCAGGGGACCTCCGACGTCCCGGGTCGCATCGGCTATGCATGGCAGAGCCAGAACACGAACCCGACGATCGTGCCGAGTTGTTCGCCCGGCAGCGGCGCGCGGCCTTCTATCGAGTGGTCACCATCGATTCCGACTGCGTGCCGTCATGAGCCGCCGGGTCGTGCTCGGGATACGGCATCGAGAGATTGGCGGCGAAGCGGGGCATGGTCTTTCTTCGACGGTCACCAGCGTGCGCCGAAATGCGCGCGCAGTTCTTCGATCTGTTCGGCGCCGATCGGCGACGGACGATGCATCAGCCACAGACGCGCCGTCTCCTCGAGTTCCTCGAGGACGGTGCTCGCTTCGGACGGTGACGCATGCCACACCACCGGTCCGAGCCGGTCCAGCAGCACCGCGCGGATCGGCGCACCGCGCTCGCGTTGCGCGATGATCTTGTGGGCGACCTCGTCGGCCGCGAGGGGATCGCCGGGCCGCCGATACACGATCAGCGGCACGTGGCCGACCTTCATCACGAAGTAGGGCGTGATCGGCGGCACGACGTCGTCGATGTGCCAGACACCGGCCAGCGTCAGCGCTACGCAGTGGGTCGCATGGGTGTGGATCACGCAGCGCGCATCGGGATCGGCGTCGTAGATGCGGCGATGGAGCGCGAGCGTCTTCGATGCCCGATCGCCGCCGACTTGTGTCCCGTCATCGTCGACCTCGGCGAGCCGCGACGGCTCGAGCGTGCCGAGGCAGGCGTCGGTCGGCGTGATCAGATAGCCGGTCCCGGTTCGCACGCTGATGTTGCCGGCCGTCGCATGCGCATGGCCGCGTGCGAACAGCGATGCACCGATGCGGCAGATCTCGTCACGCAACGCCGCGGTCATCGGGTCCTTTCGAGTGCCGCGAAGGCCTGCGCGAAGAAGTCCGGGCCGCCGAAATTGCCGGACTTGAGCGCGATGTGAAGGGTCGCATCGTCGCAGACCGGCGACCGGGCTGCGGTCCACGGCACGCCCGGCGCGATCTGCGAGCCGATGACGAGCTGCCGTATGCCGAGCGCCTGGACGACCGCGCCCGACGTCTCGCCGCCTGCCACCACGATGCTGCGCACGCCGCGCTGTACGAGCCCTCGCGCGATGCGCGCGAGCGCCTCCTCGACCAGCGCGCCGGCACGTCGTGCGCCGAGCGCTGACTGCACCGCGGCCACGGCTTCCGGTGCGGCGGTCGCGTAGATGAGCACCGGGCGTTGCGACAACAGCGGCTCGGCCCAGCGCAACGCCTCGCCGACGACGTCGCGGTCACTCGCGAGCGCCAGCGGATCGATCGCGAAGGCCGCACCGCCCGCCGCGCGGAAGCGCGCCACCTGCGCGTTCGTCGCCGACGAACAGCTTCCGGACACCACCGCGCGCATCCCGGTCGCGGGCGGCAGCGCGTCGGACGGCACGTCCGGAGCGAGTTCGCCGGTGGCGCGCCAGTTCTGCGGCAGGCCGATCGCGATGCCCGAGCCGCCAGTGACCAGCCGCATCCCGGCGAGTGCGGGACCGATCTTCATCAGGTCGTCGTTCGAGATCGCGTCGAGTACCGCGATACCGATGTCCTCGGCGTGCAGCACCGCGAAGCATTCGGCGATCGCGGCAGGGCCGCGCGCAACGACGTCGTACGGAACGAGGCCGACCTTGCGTCGGGTCTGCGACTGCAGCACGCGGACCAGGTTGGCGTCGGTCATCGGCGTCAGCGGGTGATGGCGCATCGGACTGTCGCCGAGCAACTGGTCGCCGACGAAGAGATGCCCCTTGAACACCGTCCGCTGGTTCTCGGGGAACGCGGGACACGCGATCGTGAAGTCCGCGTCGAGCGCGTCGAGCAACGCGTCGATGACCGGACCGATGTTGCCTTCGTCCGTCGAGTCGAAGGTCGAGCAGTACTTGAAGTAGATCTGCCGCGCCCCCGCATCGAGCAGCCAGCGCAGCGCCGCGAGAGACTGGGTGACCGCGTCGGCCGGCGCGATGGTTCGCGACTTCAGCGCCACGACGATCGCGTCGGCCTCGCCGTCGAACGAACCGTCGGGCACCCCGATGGTCTGCACCGCCCGCATGCCGGAGCGGACCAGGTTGTTCGCGAGGTCGGTCGCGCCGGTGAAGTCGTCGGCGATGCAGCCGAGCAGTGCCATCGTCACTCCGCCTTCGGCAGATCGATGCCGGGGAAGATCTTGATCACGGCCGCATCGTCCTCGCTTCCGTGGCCGGACGACGATGCCTGCATGAACATCTGATGCGCGATCGCCGACAGCGGCAGCGGAAACTTCGTGGCCCGCGCGGTATCGAGCACGAGGCCCAGATCCTTGACGAAGATGTCCACGGCCGACAACGGCGTGTAGTCACCGGCCAGCACGTGGGCCATGCGATTCTCGAACATCCAGCTGTTGCCGGCGCTGTGCGTGATCACCTCGTAGAGATCCTTCGCGTCGAGCCCCTCGCGCAGCCCGAGCGCCATCGCTTCGGCAGCCGCCGCGATGTGGACGCCGGCGAGCAGCTGGTTGATGATCTTCACCTTGCTGCCGTTGCCGGCCGTTTCGCCGAGTTTGTAGACCCTGGCCGCCATCGCGTCTAGTGCACCGCCGGCCTTCGCATAGGCCTCCGGGCGCCCCGCGGTCATCATCGTCATCTGTCCCGAAGCGGCCTTCGCCGCCCCGCCGGAGATCGGCGCGTCGAGATACAGGATGCCGGTCGCGGCGAGGCGTCCTTCGAGCGCGATGGACCACGACGGGTCTGCCGTCGAGCACATCACGAACAGGCTGCCGGGCTTCATCGACGCCGCCGCGCCTTCCGGGCCGAACAGCACGATCTCGGTCTGCGCGGCGTTGACGACGACGCCGATCAGCACGTCGCAATGGGTCGCGAGTTCGGCGGGACTCGCGCACGCGACACCGCCGTCGGCGGCGAAGGCCAGCGCCACGTCGCTGCGAACGTCGCAGACATGGACCACGTAGCCGGCGCGGCGCAGCGACTGCGCGATACCGAGACCCATGGCCCCCAGGCCGATGACGCCGATGCGCTCGCTCACGACAGGCGGTCCTCGTTCATCGATGGGTGGCCCGTCCGATGCCGTGCGCACCGCCAGTGACGATCGCATTGCGACCGGCGAGGACGATGCGGTTCATCGGCCACCTCGGACGGGCAGCCCCTTCAGCGCATCGGCATCTGACGGCGATGCCGAACAATCGGCGATGTACTGCCGGATGATGGCGTCGAAGTCCTGATCCGGATGAAGGCCCAGGCCTGCCGCGCGTTCGGCCGTGGCTGCGGCCGGCCAGTTCGCGACGATGCCGGCGATCCGCGCGTCGGGCACGAAGCGCACCCGATCGCGAACCACCTTTCCAGCCACGCGTTCGAGCGCATCGAGCATGTCGGACACGCGCGCGTTGACCGCCGGCAGGTTGAGCGCGAGACGGCCGACGAACCGCTCGCGGCTCGCCTCGTAGACGGCGATCAGTCCTTCGATGGTCCGTGCCGGCGACGTCAGCGGATGCGACGTCGACGGGTCCACCGGGCAGATCGCCTCGACGCCGGCGAGCGGCTCGCGGATGATCCCCGAAAAGAACGACGACGCGGCGCCGTTGGGTCGTCCGGGTCGCACGGTGACCGTCATCAGCCGCGCTGCGCGGCCGTCGATAAAGCCCTTGCGCGTGTAGTCGGCGATCAGCGCCTCGCAGATCAGCTTGTGCGTCCCGTACGACGTCTGCGGTGCAGGCAGCGTCGTGTCGCGAACCACGGCCGGCAGCGGCGCCGAGGCGTCGGGTCCGAACACCGCGACCGAGCTCGCGAACACGAAGCGCGCGGGCTTCGCGCCGGCACCGGTCGCCGCACGCAATGCATCGAGCAGCGCACGCGTCGTGTCGAGATTCGAGCGCAATCCGAGTTCGAAGTCGTCCTCGCATTCGCCGGACACCGCCGACGCGAGATGGAAGACCCCGTCGAAGCGATCGCCGGTGAACGACGCGCATTGCGTCAACAGCGGGCCGACGCGCGACTCGACACGCGGGTCCGTCGCGAGCGTCGCATCGGCTGGGACCTGGTCGACCAGCACGAGCCGGTCGATGGTCTCGCCGCCGAGCGTTCCGTTCGCCAGCAGTGCCTCGGCGAGACGTCGGCCGATGAATCCGCTGGCGCCGGTGATCAGGAGTTTCATCGAGAACCCTTCGTTCGACGGCGTGGGGAACGCAATCTATTGCGTCGACCGTAATTCCGCAACCCGCATTGACCCGTGGCAGCGGCATCGACGATCCGTGTTGCATCGCGTCGAAGGGTTTGCCCGGTAGCGCCGTCGCAGCGCAATGTCGATACTCCACAAGAATGTCATCGCGGCCAAGGCCGGGACCCAATTTCACCAATTGCTCCATGGCCAGCGTCAC
>JBDTIS010000107.1:0-15662 GCA_039936235.1 Burkholderiaceae bacterium
CCGTCGCGCATCGGCGGCGACAAAGGCCGACGTCGGAGCGAGCTCGAGCGCCACGCCGGTGAATTGCGACGACACGCGTGCCAGCGCCAACTGCCGACGGCCCACGGCCGGATCGACGATGGTCACCGTGCCGCGCCCGACGCGCTCGAGTACGACGAAATGATCGAGATCCCAGTGCAGGATGCACGGCGACTGCAGGCGGCCCAGCTCGTCCGGCTCGCAGCGCAGCGCGCGCGTGGACAACTGCAATTGCGCCGCGTGACGCATCAACTGTGCGAGCGTGACACCGTGGAGCGATACCGGAAATCGGCGGCGCAACTCGCGCAGCTCGACGCGCAGACCGTGATAGCCGGCGATCATGGCCAGACACGCGAGCCCGCACTCGGTCGCTTCGGTTTGACGATGTACGGGGAGCTGGCGGGCCACGGGACTGCGGACGGGGGAAGTGCTCGTCACGCACGAAAGGTTGCAGGGACGCCGCCCCCGCGCCGATCGTCGCGCCGTCGCAGCCGCGGGACCGAAGCGGCCCCTGTCGATGCGACAACGCGCGGCGCCGCACGGGGTCGAACCTCCATGCGCCATGCGCTGGCCAACCACTGCGCTGCCCACCTCGTCGTCCGTTGATGCATGGGTCGATTTGCCCGGTCCGGATTCTGGATTGCCACGACGCGCCGAGACGCATCCCGCCGATCAGCCACGTTGGCGGCAGGTCTGCAGTTCATCGGGGAGACAGGGGTCGACGCCCCGACTTCTGCGTCGACGCCCGCAGCCGGCAGGCTCGCGACGATAGGGTCCGCGACGAACGGGACCTGGTCGGCTGGAAAGGGTTTCGGTGCGACCTCGAAACGATCCATGTCACGCTCCTCCGATGAACTGCAGGGCCATCCTCGAACGGGGTTGGGTCACGACTCGGGCGGCGGCCTCCAGACCGGGCAGGTCGGCGTCGGGGCGTGCGTGGGAACCACGCTATAGCCTTCGGGTGGCGCCCCGTCCCTAGGGGCCCCGCCGCCGGCGATGGTTGCGTGCAGGTGCGGTTCGATCAGCGTCATGGAAAACTCCGGTTGGTTGAGGAAGCAGTGAAAGTGCCTTCCGACACAGCGACCCGTCATGAATCGATGTGCCTCCAGATTGCCGCTCGGCCGGACCCGCCACAAACTTTCATCGGACTAGCCCGACGGGTGATGTGCTCGTCTACATCGATGAAGTCGTTCGACGCATACGACCTCATCGACCCGCCAACCCGTAGAGCGGCTCGAGCAGCCACTCGATCAGCCTTCGGCGGTCCTGGATGACATCCGCCTCGAACACCATGCCCGGCCGCAGCCGCCGCGCCTGGCCATAGGCCTCGACGGACTGCGCATCGATCCTGACGACGATGCGATACACGGGCTCGGCCGCCTGCAACACCGCCGGGCCGAGCGTCGCGGCGACCTGCGCCGGCAACTCCTGAGGCGCATAGGGACTGAGTTCGACCATGTCGACCACGCCTTCGCCGAGGCCGAACTTCTGATACGGATAGGCGGCGTAACGCAGGCGGACGCGCTGGCCGCGCTCGACGAAGCCGGCCTGACGGGTCGTGGCGTACAGAATCGCCTCGAGCGGAGCGCCTTCCGGAATCAGCGAGACCAGAAGGCCGCCCGCCGCGACGACCTGACCCGCGTGCGCGGTGAGACCGGTCACGATCGCATCGTTCGGCGCGACGACGACGGTGGTGCGTCGCGCTTCGTTCTCGGTTCGCTCCTGTTCGAGCGACGACTGGGCACGCGCGGTATCGACCCGCTCGGCTTCGAACTGCAGTCGACTGTCGTCGATCTGGCTGGAGAGGCCGTTACGTTCGCGACCCAGGTTTGCCGCCAGACGCTGTAGGCCGGCCTGCTGGGCCTCGAGCACCAGCGCGTCGTCCAGCCTGGCCTGCGCCTGGACCTGGGAGACGAAGCCGGTGCGTGCCAGCGCCTCGAAGCGCTCGACGTTGGCGCGCGCGATGCGACGTCGTGACGCGTTGACCGCGGTTTCCTCTTCGAGACGCCGCATTTCGACGTCGATGCCTGCGAGCCGCTCCCGCGTTGCGCGGACGCGCGATTCGTGGCGCGCCGCGGCGAGCCCGAGATCGCGTTCGAGCGTCTCGCGCCGCGTGGCCAGTTGCGTGGCGATCAGCGCCTGCGTCCCGCCCGACGACGAGACGCGTTCGCCGGACAGCACGAACAGCAGCTCGCCTGCCGCGACGTGTCTTCCCTCCACGGCATGAACCGACAGGACGGTTCCTGCCGCAGGCGTTACGAGACGCAGCGTCCCGCCGACCGGCTCGAGCAGGCCGGGTACGGTCGCGCGGCGCGTGTAGCTGCCGAATATCGCGAAGCTCGCGACGATCACGATGACCAGCACCGCGAGCGCCGCGGCGATGCCGTCGCCGATCGGTTGCGCGATCCGGATCGCGCCCAGCCAGTGGACCGCACGCGCGTCGAAGACCTCCTGCCGGAACAAGGCGTGACGTGGCATCGGGTGTCCGTGTTCGCATGCGCCGTCCGCAGCCGTTCACCGCGGCCGATTGTCCATCCTGCCTGCACGCACGACGGGCGACGTTGCGCCAGAAGCGCACTGCCGCGCCGGTACGGCGGTGGTCGCGCCGATTAGGGCCACGTGCGTCGTCACCCGCCGCCGACGAAGTCGCGCGGTCATGGCATGCGCCGCGAGTCGAAGACCCAATGTCTTTCGGGTGCTCCCCGCCGTCGCGCATACCAGGCCGTCGCCGCACCGACGAAGACGCTCGGCGTGAAGACGATGACCAGCAGATCGCCGTCGACTACTCCGCATGCGGCCAGGAGGGCCGGCGCTGCCGCCGAAAGAGCCACCGCGAACGCGATGACCCGAAAGCCGCCTAAGTGATGCATCGTGAGTTCCCGTCGAAATGAGCCTGCGCTGAACACCGTTCAGCAAGACACGCGCGTTGGTTCGACCGGGGACGACGTTGTTCCGGATCCGACGCGACGCGACGCGGTGAACACAGCATCAGGCCAGAGCCGCCCACTCGCTATCGTACGGAACGGCGACGCCATTCCGACGATGCGGCGATGTCGGTCGCGATGCACGATGGCAACAGCGTCGACGCAGCGCCGTTGCGCTGCAGCGAGCAGACGTTCAGGCTTTTGCGAGCGGCTTGTAGATGGAGTTTCGCGGGGCGGACAGAACCCGGCGCAGCAGCGGCTCGAACTCGGCCAGCGACCAGGTCTCGCCATCCGGATCGAATGCCGGTGCGTCGTATTCGGAACAGAACTCGGCGGCCGCCTCGAACCACGGATCGTCGCGGAACTGCTCGCGCATGTCGCGATCGAGGCCGATGTGATGAAAGAAGTAATAACCCTGAAAGATGCCGTGCTTCTCGACGATCCAGTGATTCTGTTCGGAAACGAAGGGCTTGACGATCGCAGCGGCTATGTCCGGATGGTTGAAGCTGCCGAGCGTGTCGCCGATGTCGTGCAGCAGCGCGCACGTGACGTACTCGTCGTCGCGTCCCGCTTTCGCGGCGCGCGTCGCGGTCTGCAACGAATGCGTCAGCCGGTCGACCGGGAAGCCACCGTAATCGCCGTCGAGCAACCGCAGATGCGTCAACACGCGATCGGGCAGCCGCGACGAAAACTGCATGAACTCCGTAGCGATGCCCTTCCAGTCGTCGGCCGTTCCTTCCTGCATCCGCCTGAATGTCGCCAGCGGTGGATGGACGGCAGGCGCATCGGGCCCGGGTGTTCGATCGATTGTCATGCAGGTCTCCTCAAGGGGCGACGCATCGTGGCGGTCGCCGATGGTCGCGTCGCGTCTCGCGCCGGAACGCGATGCTGGCACATGACGGGCCGGCGCTCAACGACTCGCCGCCGCCCCGTCGATGCTTTTCAACAGTCGCAGGGACTGCGCGGGAGATCGTCAGGGCCCTGCGACCAGCGCGGGCTGGAGATCGACCACGCGATAACCACGACGTTCGAACTCGCGGATCAGCCCCGCGTCGCCGAACAGATGCAGAGAGCCCACCGCGAAGAACGTGTTGCCCGGCTGCCCGAGATACGACTCGGCCTTGTCGGCCATCGTGCGGTTGCGCTGATCGATCAGCGCTTTGATGAAGTAGCGCTCGAAGACCTTCGTGCCGTCGTCGCGATGCATCTCGTCCACCAGCGCGGCGCAGGCGGAGCCGTCTCCACGCAGCCACAGGTCGAACAGCGTCTTGCCGTCGTTCTGCGCTTCGTTGCTGTCGACGTCGCTCAGCGCCTCCTCGAGCTGCGCGGTCTGCAACGCATCGGGCAGCGCGGCCAGCATCCGCAATTGGGCTTCGAGTCCTTCGACCTCCACGATCGGCATCCGCAGTCCGCGGGCGAATCCGCTGAGGTACAGCTCGCTGCCCAACGCGGGATCCAATCCGGCGCCGTTCATCTCGTTGAGGGCGACCATGTTCGCGAGCAGCCATGGCTTGAAGCGTCCGACCTGGTCGATCGGCATACCGCTCTTCTCGCCGAACGCACGCACCCGCGCCATCAGCGCAGGCGATACGTGGCTCTGCAAACGGTCTCCGTCCCCGTAGCGGCCGAGCTGCAGCGCCAGCGCCTGCGTACGCGCCGTGTCGGTCGGATCGGCTTCGAGCGCGAGCCGCTTCGACTGTCGCAGCGCCGTCAGCAACGGTCCGTTGAACGGTTCGCTCCCGACGCGTCCCAGATGGATGGTGCCGTACAGGAAGAGCTTGTTGGACGCCGCACCGGCGGCGCCGGGCCGCACGACTTCGTAGAGAAATCCCCGGCGTCCAACCGCATCGATCTGCTCGAGAATCTGGCGCTGCTGCGCGGCGGTCAGCGGTCCCGACGCGAGCGGCACGCCTTCGGCGGGCGCGCACAATGCCGCAACGGCCGCAACGGCCGCAACGGCCGCGAACGCGGCGCGCAGCAACGCGCGGACGCCGCGGCGGTGTGGCTGCCGAGCAGGCACCAAGGGCTGCGCCGGGCATGACTTCGCCGACGTCGTGATGTGCGTGTTCACGGCGCCCATGGTGAGGGACGACGCCGTCGATGCGCGCTGGTCGAAGCGCGTCACGGGACCGGGTCGTCTTGCAAGGTTCTGCGTGAGCCCGTGCAAATCACGGACGCGATCATTGATCGGCCCCGCGTGCCAAGCTACGCTCCGCGCTGGCGATGTGCCGGTCGCGTGCACCGTCCCGCCCATCGCCGCCGCCACCGGATATCTCCCCATGAGTCGCACCTTCCTGATGTGTCCGCCCGAATACTTCGACGTCGCCTACGTCATCAACCCGTGGATGCAGGGGAACATGCGGAACATCGACAATCGGCTGGCCAAGAGTCAATGGCGTCGACTCTACGATCGCATCCAGCGCCATGCACGCGTACGGCTGATGCATCCCGAGCCGAGTTCGCCCGACATGGTGTTCACCGCGAACGCTGGCCTCGCGCACGAAAAGAATTTCCTCGTCTCACGCTTCCGGCATGTCGAGCGTCAGAGCGAAGAGCCGTATTTTTTCGAGTGGTTCCTCGAACACGGCTACCAGGTGTCGACCGGACCGGCGGAGGTTCACTTCGAAGGTGCCGGCGATGCCTTGTTCGACCGCGGCTTGCCGGTGCTGTGGCTCGCGCACGGGCATCGCTCGATGCGCGATGCCCAGTCGATCATCGCGACGCACATCACGGCGCTCGCCAACATCGAGATCGTTTCCCTCGAACTCGTCGACGAACGCTTCTATCACCTCGACACCTGTTTCTGTCCGCTCGAAGGCGGGATGCTGCTGTACTTCCCGAAGGCATTCAGTGCCGCATCGCTCGCATCGATCGAGGCGCGCGTGCCGGAGAAGAAGCGAATCGTCTGCGGCGACGAGGACGCCGAGGCCTTCGCGTGCAACGCAGTCAACATCGGCAAGACCTTGATCGTCAATACCGCGACACGCGCCTTCATCGATGCATTGCACCGGCACGGCTACCAGGTCGAGCAGACTCCGCTGTCCGAGTTCATCAAGGCGGGTGGCTCCGCGAAGTGCCTGACGCTCGACATCACCTGAAATTCTCGGCGCTGCCTGCTCGCCTGCGGGTTATTACTGCGCCGACCCGCTTTTCTGAATCTGCGCGAGCTCTGCGTCGGTCAGGTAGTCGAACACCTTGACGACCTTCTGCACGCCGGAAACCCCGCGCGCGGCTTCGGCGGCACGATCCCCTTCCTCGCGCGTGACGCGGCCCATCAGGTAGACGATGCTCTTCTCGGTCACGACCTTGTAGGCATTGGCGAAGATGTCCTTGCGACTGACCAGTTCGGCCTTGACCTTGCCGGTCAGGTAGGCATCGTTGTTGCGCGCCGTCGACGGCGTCATTCCGCCGATCTCGAGGTCGGAGACGACGGACGCCACGTTGTCGACCGACTTCGCGATCTGCTCGGCCTTGTCCTTCGACGCCTGATCGGGGACCTCGCCGGTCAGCAGCACCTTGCGGTTGAAGCTGTTGACGTTGATGTGCGAACGGTCGGAGAGCGCGTCCTCGATGCGGCTTTCGACGCGCGACGCGATCACCTTGTCGTCGGTCTGTGCGCCGAGCGAACGCCGGTCGGTGGCCGAGTAGGCGCCCGCCCCGACGGCGCCGACGATCACCGGAAATATACAACCCGCCATCTGGCTACCGATCGTGACGGCTGCGATCAGCAGCACCCCGGTGCGGAGCATTCTCATGTCGTTCATTCAGTCGTCCCCCAGAAGATGCCAGTCGATACCGTCGCACAGGCAATGGAGGCACAGCAGGTGGACCTCCTGGATACGCGCCGTGCGGTCGTGCGGAACGCAGATGTGGACATCGTTGTCGCGCAGCAGTTCACCGATCGCGCCGCCGCCCTTGCCGGTCAACGCGACCACGCGCATGTCGCGCGCGAACGCGGCCTCGATCGCGGCGATGACATTCTTCGAATTGCCCGACGTCGAGATCGCGAACAGGACGTCGCCCGAACGGCCCAGGCCGGTCACCTGCTTCGCGAAGATCTGCTCGAACGAATAGTCATTGGCGACCGCGGTGATCAGCGAAGTGTCGGTCGACAGCGCGATCGCGGATAGCGGCAGCCGCTCGCGTTCGAAGCGGCCGATCAGCTCGGCCGAGAAGTGCTGCGCGTCGGCCGCCGAGCCGCCGTTTCCACACGAGAGAATCTTGTGGTCGTTCGACAGCGCTTCAAACATCAGGTCGATGCCGCGCTCGATCGGTTCGACCAGCGCGTCGGTCGCATTCTGCGTCGCACGTGCACTGTCTTCGAACTGCCGGATGATGCGTTGAGTGAGTTCCATCCAAAAAGTATAGCAATGCGACTCACCGCGACGTCATTCGAACGACCGGCGACGATGCCGTCCGGTGTACGGCGCGGGCCGCCCTACCCACGATCGAGCGCACGCGTCACAGGGGACCACGTCATCCATCGTCACGGAACGCATCTCGGATCCAGTCGACGCGAAAGCCCTGCTGCGCGTCACCATCGATCGTGACGACGTCGAAGCGGCAAGGCGGCAGTGCACGAAGTCCGAGACCGACGAGATAGTGGGACGCGGCGGCCACGACCCGCCGGCGCTTCTCGCGCGTGATGCTGCCGGCCGCGCCGCCATGACTGTCGCACGCGCGCCGTCGGACCTCGACGAAGACCAGCACACCGACGCCGATTCGGCCCGGTCGCGGGTCGCGCATCACCAGGTCGATTTCGCCATCCCGAAAGCGGACGTTGGCCGCGACGAAGACCAGGCCGGCACGTTCGAGACGGCGGCGCGCGAACGCTTCGCCTTCGTCGCCATCCCGCTGCTTCGTGGTCCGCGCCAGCGACGACGACGGTAGCGCGTCCGCGTCGCCGCGGGGACTCTGCTCCGCCATTCGTCGGCGGACGATGGGTTCGGCCCGCGACGGGAGCGGCGCGCCGGCCAGCCGTGCGAGGAAGGCCTTGAGGGTCCGGATCGTTTCCATCGACCGATGATGCGCAACGGCGATCGCACACTCAACGTTCGAATCGACGAGCCGGATGGAGGCACAATCCGGCGATGCCCGACGACACGCCCGACCTGGACGCCCTGCCCGCCGATGCAGCACCCGATCACCTGCCACGCAGCCTGCGGATCGCCGCGGCCGATGCAGCCGGCCAGGACTATCCGCCGTCGACGCTCTACGTGATCGCAACGCCGATCGGCAACCGTGCCGATATCACGGTGCGCGCGCTGGCGTGCCTGGCACGGGTCGACGTGGTCGCGGCCGAGGACACGCGCACCGCTCGCCAGTTGCTGCATCACTACGGCATCGACAAGCCGATGTTCGCCGCGCACCGGCACAACGAACACGAGGCCGCGCAGGCGATCGTCGCGCGGCTGGCGACCGGCGCGCGCATCGCCTACGTGTCGGACGCCGGCACGCCCGGCGTGTCGGACCCCGGCGCGCGACTCGTCGCAGCGGTCCGCGACGCCGGACTGCGCGTGCTGCCGATCCCCGGCGCATCGGCCCTCACGACCGCGCTGGCGGCGGCCGGCCTACCCGACGGCGCCGTGCAGTTCGTCGGCTTCCTGCCGGCCAAGGCCGGCCAGGCGACGACCGCGCTGCAGGCGCTATCGACGAGCACTGCGCATCTGGTCTTCTACGAAGCGCCGCACCGGATCGTCGACACGCTCGCGCTGGTCGCCGTCACCTTCGCCGGCCGGCACTGCGTGATCGCGAAAGAACTGACGAAACGCTTCGAGACGATCCATCGATGCCGGGTCGAAGACGCCGTCGCGTGGATGACGGCCGATCCGCAACGTCAGCGCGGCGAGTTCGTCGTGATCGTGGAGGCGGCCGTCGACGTCGGTGGAGGCGTGGATCCCGCGCTGCAGAAGGCGATGCCCGTCCTAGAAAAACTGTGTGCCGCGCTGTCGGTGTCCGAGGCAGCGTCGCTCGTGGCGGAACTCACCGGCGTCTCGCGCAAGGCGCTCTATGCGGAGGCATTGCGGATCCGGCGGGAAGCGGAGCGGCCTGCCTAACGCCGACGAATCACGACCGCCGGCTCGCGACAGACGGTCGTGACATCTCGATCAGACAGGCTTCGCCGGCCGCTTCATCTGACACGTCGTCGGCTGCGCCGACACGTACGACTCGAGCCGCGCGTCGGTCTGGAAGCCGATGCCCTGGTTCTCGAGGTCGTAGGTCACTTCCTTGGGGCCGCCCTTCGCCGCGGTCTTCTGGATCGTCGAGATGTACAGCGGCGCGAGCAACTGATGGTCGGTGCTTCGCATCTCGACCTCGCCGGTCGGCGACTCGTACTTCATCCCTTCGAGCGCATACGCGACCTTCAGCGGATCGTCGCTGTCGGCCTTCTTCACCGCCTCGGCGAGCATGAACAGCTCGTTGTGCACCTGCAGGTAGTAATAGTCGAGGTTCGGATACTTCTTGTGGAAATCGAGCATGTCCTTCTGGATCCGGTTCGGCACCACGCTGGTGTGCCATTGCGTGATCTGCTTGACGGTCCCCACGCCCGCCTCGCCGATCGCCGTCGGGCCGCCGAGGCCACCGGCGTAGAACGTATAGAACGTCACCTTGCTGCCGGTCTCCTTGACCGCCTTGATCAGCAGCGACATGTCGTTGCCCCAGTTGCCGGTGATGACCGCGTCGGCACCCGACGCCTTGATCTTCGCGGCATACGGTGCGAAGTCCTTCACCGCGCCCATCGGATGCAGATCGTCGCCGACCACCTCGATGTCGGGGCGCTTGCGCTTCAGGTATTCCTTCGCGGCGCGCGACACCTGCTGGCCGTGCGAGTAGTTCTGGTTGATCAGGTAGACCTTCTTGATATTCGGCTGGTTCTTGATGAAATCGGTGAGGCCCTCGAGCTTCATTTCCGAATTGGCATCGAAGCGGAAGTGCCAGAAGCTGCACTTCGAGTTCGTCGCATCGGGGTCGACCGCCGCGTAGTTCAGGTAGACCACGGCCTTCGACGGATCGCGGTCGTTGTGCTTCTGGACCGCGTCCTGCAGCGCGAGGCCGGCACCGGAGCCGTTGCCTTGCGTGATGAAATGGATGTTCGAATCGATCGCACCCTTGAGCGCGTTCAGGCTCTCCTGCGGCGTGCCCTTGTTGTCGTAGGGGACGATCTCGAACCTGTACTTGCCGGCGAGCTTGCCGGCGTTGACTTGGTCGGCGACGAACTGGAATTGCCGAAGGCCGCCGTCACCGACATTCGCGAACGGACCGGACAACGGATCGATATAGGCGATCTTGATCACCGGCTGCTGCGCGAAAGCGGTGGCGCACAGCATGCCGGTCGCGACGATCGCGGCGTTCAGCACACGATGAAAGCCGCCCTGCGCACGGCGTCGTGGATGGTGGTTAACGATAGTCGTCTCCGGTTACGCCTCCACTGCGATCGGGAGGTCTGGGATGCGGGGCGGGGCGACTTCGAAGATCCATCGCGAGTACTTTCCGCAACCGCCTTTCTTTCACCTGACGCCGCAAGCAACAATCGGGACCAACCCTAGCTCTGGAGTCTCTTGACATCCCCCATTCGGGGTCTCGATTCGCACGTTGGTGATGCGATCATCGGTGCTCAAGATGGCATGGCCCACACGGACGCATCGTCCGGAACGGCACCGGCCAGTCGTTCGAAAGTAGAGTTGATCTTCGACCGACAGCCTCCCTTCCACTCCCGAATGGAGCACACCATGCAGATGCTTACGCATTCCCAAGCCGAACAAACCTCCGGCGGCATTCTCTGGACCACACCGGCAATGGTCGCCATCATGGACTCGGCTTGTTTCGGGCCGCTGGTCGGTGCGTTCGGTGCCGGTTACGCGATCGGTACTTTGATCTACGAAAACTTCCTCAGCGATTGAGGCGACGCGCCACTGAACCGGAGACGACCGTGCGAACAGTCTGGATCGCGAGCGCGGTCTTCTTCATCGGAGCCCTTGCATCCGTTGCACAGGGAAGAACGGATACAACGTTGTTGTTCGCGGCTTTGGGGTTCGGCATGGTCCAGATCGCTGAATCGAACATCGACTGGCATGAGCGCATCACCCGCAAAGGCTGGAAGCGCACGATCTTCGAGCCGAAATGGCAGATCACCTTCGTAGGCCGCCTGGCTCAGGTCCTGTTCTTCGTCTGTCTGTTCGGTTTCTTCGTCGTAGTGTTCCGCTGACCGCGATCGTTCGTGCGTCCGCGACGCCACGGAGCCCCCCGCCGATGCCACGCGAGGCAGCCGGGCTACAGCAGTTGTCGCCCTCCTTGCATAATGGCGCCCCGAGACCGCCCGTGACCCATCGAATCGGCCGGGTGGCGCTTTCCGGAGACCATAGATGGCGTTACCTGCCCTGCTGCAACACCTCACCCTGCCGATCATCGGCGCACCGATGTTCATCGCGAGCGGTCCCGAGCTCGTCATCGCGCAGTGCCAGGCCGGCATCGTCGGCTCCTTCCCGGCGTTGAACGCACGGCCTGCCGAAGCACTCACCGAATGGCTGACGCGAATCGAGACCGAGCTGGCCGCCTTCAGGACCGCCCACCCGGGCAGGCAGGTCGCACCGTTCGCGGTCAACCAGATCGTTCACACGTCGAACGATCGGCTCCAGCACGATATCGACGTCTG
This sequence comes from Burkholderiaceae bacterium, assembly GCA_039936235.1. Taxonomy (GTDB): domain Bacteria; phylum Pseudomonadota; class Gammaproteobacteria; order Burkholderiales; family Burkholderiaceae_D; genus CAHJXF01. Next base: position 11,596 of record JBDTIS010000107.1, read on the forward strand.
CGTCGAACACGAGGTGCCGATCCTGATCTCGAGCCTGCGCGCGCCGGACCACGCGATGCTCGACGCGGTCCATGCCTACGGCGGCGTGGTGTTCCACGATGTCATCAGCATCCGCCACGCGAAGAAGGCGCTCGAAGCCGGCGTCGACGGGCTGATCCTGGTGGCGGCCGGCGCCGGTGGCCATGCGGGGATGCTGTCGCCATTCGCGCTGGTCGGCGAGGTCCGCAAGTTTTTCGACGGCCCGATCGCGTTGTCCGGTGCGATCGCCAGCGGCGGTGCGGTGCTGGCGGCGCAGGCGATGGGCGCGGACTTCGCGTATGTCGGTACGCGCTGGCTCGCGACGCAAGAGGCCAACACCAGCGCCGATTATCGCGACGCGATCGTCGGCTCGAATGCGGCCGACGTGATCTACACGAACCTGTTCACCGGCGTTCACGGCAACTATCTGAAGAAGAGCATCGTCGCCGCGGGGCTGGACCCCGACGCGCTGCCGCAGTCCGAAGCGAGCGCGATGAACTTCGGCTCCGGCGGCGGCAGCAAGGCGAAGGCATGGCGCGACATCTGGGGTGCGGGCCAGGGCGTCGGGCTGATGGACGACGTCCCGTCGGTTGCCGAGGTGGTCGAGCGACTCAAGCGCGAGTACGAAGAAGCGCGCACGCGCATCGGGGTGCGATGAGCGTGCGCTGGGACCGGTCATGAGGATCAGGCTGCGCCGGGCCAGCAAGCTGGTTGCCACGACCGCGACCGCGCCGATCGGCACGCGTGCCGACCGCCGCAAGGTGATTCCGCAGTACATGGTGCCGAAGCGTCGGCTGACGGCGTTCGCCGGTCGTGTCGCGTCGCGCGAAGGGGGTCCGACCGCGCGAGCGACGATCCGCTGGTTCGTCCGCAAGTACGGCGTCGACATGAGCGAAGCCGTCGAGCCGGACGCCAGGCAGTACACCAGCTTCAACGCGTTCTTCACCCGCGCGCTGAAGCCGGGCGCGCGGCCGCTGGCCGGCTGCGAGCTGGTTTCGCCGGTCGACGGATCGATCAGCCAGTTCGGCCGCATCGACCATGACCAGATCCTGCAAGCGAAGGGCCATCGCTATTCGACGACCGCGCTGGTCGGCGGCGATGCGAAACTCGCGAGGCACTTCCACGACGGCAGCTTCGCAACGCTGTACCTGAGCCCGCGCGACTACCACCGCATCCACATGCCGTGCGACGGCCGGCTGTTGTGGATGATCCACGTGCCGGGCGACCTGTTCTCGGTGAACCCGACCACGGCGCGCGGCGTGCCCGGCCTGTTCGCCCGCAACGAGCGCGTCGTGTGCGTGTTCGAGCGCCTGCGCGAAGGCGTTTCGGAGACCGACGTCGACGAAGCTTCGCGCGAACTGTTCGCCGTGGTGCTGGTCGGCGCGACCATCGTCGGCAGCATGGCGACCGTCTGGCACGGCGTGATCAATGCGCAGCGGACGAAGCGCATCCGCGAGTGGCTGTACGGCGCCGGTCAGGTCGAGGACATCGTGTTGAAGCAGGGCGAAGAGATGGGCCGCTTCCTGCTGGGGTCGACGGTGGTCCTGCTGTTTCCGAAGGGTCCGCTGGTATTCAACGCCGCGTGGGAGCCAGGACGCGCGATCCGATTCGGCGAGGCGATGGCGGATCTGGAGCGGTAGCCCATCGTCGACTCACGCGCCGGCCCGCTCCATCCGGTCAGCGCAGATTACCGGTGTGGCCGAGGGAATAGCGGCCCGGCTGCGGCCAGACCGTCAGGCCGTGCGGTTCGCGCCCGACCGCGATCTGCTGGACCGCGCCGTTCGTGGTATCGAAACGATAGACCACGTCGTCGAAGCGGCCCGACAGCCACAGGTAGCGGCCGTCGGCGCTGACGTTGCCCATGTCCGGGCTGCCGCCGCCAGGTACCTGCCAGCGAGCGACCACCTGCTCGGTCGCGAAATCGATCACGGCCACGCTGCCGGGTCCCTTGCGGGTGCCATGGACGGCATGCGATCCCCGGTTCGCGACGTACAGTCGCTTGCCGTCGCGGCTCGGATACATGCCGTGCGTCCCGACGCCGGTGGCGATGAAGCCCACTTCCTTGAATGAAGCACCGTCGATCACGTGGACGCCGTCGGCCTCCATGTCGGCGACGAAGAAGCGACGGCCGTCGGGCGAGACGCGCACGTCCTGCGGCATGCCCTTCGTCACGCTGCAGATCTCGGTGGGCAGCCCGCCCGGTCCGGGTGGCACGGCACGATAGCGGGTCGTCGGCATCTTGAGCTTCAGGTACCCGACCACCGCGCGCCGCGTGAAGTCGATCTTGGCGATCGTCCCGTCGAATTCGCAGGTGAAGATCGCGTACCGGCCATCGATGGAGAATTCGCCGTGATTGATTCCGGCGCATCCCGGAACTTCGATCGAGGACTGCAGCGCCATGGTCTGCGGGTCGCGCAGATCGAGTCGATGGCGAGCCTCGGCCACCACGATCGCCGACTTGCCGTCGGGCGTGAAGTAGAGGTTGTAGGGATCGTCGACCGGAATCGCGGCGCCCGGCTTGCCGGTGCGCGGATCGATCGGCGTCAGGCTGCCGGCCTCGGTGCGTTCCGCGTTGTTGGCGACCCACAGCGTGCGCAGGTTCCAGGCCGGCACCACGTGTTGCGGGCCGCGGCCGACCTTGAAGCGATCGATCACCTTCATCGTCCCCGGATCGATGACCGAGACGTCGTCGGATCGCAGGTTGGGCACGTAGATGCGCTCCAGGTCGCCACGCACGCTCGGCGCGATCTGCGCCGGTGTATGCGTTTCACTGTACAGGTCGGTGGGATCGACCACCGGAGGCATGCCGGGCAGCGCGTCTACATGCGGCGACGTCGGTGTCGCGGAGGTGGCAACGGTCGTGACGATCGGCAACGAGACGATCGCGGCACCGCAGACGACGAGCAATCGACGTCCGAGAAGGGCGCGAACCCGGGTCGCTACGGATTGGGAGGAAGGATGGGACGTCATTTGTGCGCTGGTTGAATGCGGGTGGCGGCGTTCTGCTCGAACCGTCGAATGGCCGCGACCGATGCGTCGACGATGTGTCTCACGCCGATGTCGCCGAGCGCGGCAGTGGCCTGTCGCGGGTCACCGCGCGTACCGTCGCCCGGGGTGGGTGGGCGGCCGAGCCGGTCGGCACGGACGAGGGAAGGATCGACCGCGAGGGCCAGCGCCGTGTCGGCCAGTCCCGCGTGGGTGCCGATCTGTGCGTCGCCGAAACCGCGCTGCCGGAGGTCGTCGTCGAACGCTTCGGCGGCGCGATAGTAGTCGGTCAAGGCGTGCACGCGGAACGACGGATCGTCCTTCCACTCCCGGTCGAGCGCTGCTGCGACGCGTTCTTCGTTCTTCTGGTAGCCGCCGTGGTCACCGAGGAAATAGATGGCGCGGAATCCGTGCTGTCGAAAGCTGCGTGCCGCGCCCGCGAGGACCGCGTCGAACGCAGCGTCGGGAACGGAAATCGTCCCGGCATACCGCATGTGACCCGTCGGCAGGACGGGACCTTCGGGCACGTACGCGACGACCGGCGCCACGACCGCGTTGCCCAGACGCCGCGCGATTTCGCCGGCGAGCACGTGGACACGAACATTGTGCTTGCCCAGCACCATGTGGGGACCGTTCTGCTCGGTGCCTCCGATCGGGATCAGCACGATGGTCGTGCCGGAAGCGACTAGTTGACGGAGCTCGGGCGACGTCAGCTCGTCGACGTACACGGTGGCCGGCTGCGCACCGGCGGCCGCCGCCGATGCGAACGCTGCGGCCAGCGCGACAGCGCCATGCAGGCGTAGCACACGCGTGATCATCGACATCTGGAGTGGAGGGAAGAATGAGGAGGATCGCGAAGAGGCGATGGCATCGCTGTTCGCGCGCAGCACGGTAGCGCATTGCCCTCAAAGCGCCAAATCGCGCTTACCTGCCGCCTCGGGCGGGCACGGCGACCGGTGTCGCTTCGAAGATGTTGATGATCGGCGGGGCGCTGGCGAGTGCGGCCAGCCGCCTGCCGAATACGCGTGCAGCCGGCACCGCGAAGTGCTGCCACAACATGGCCT